>DLGN01000222.1:6102-19292 GCA_002482715.1 Oxalobacteraceae bacterium UBA7693 | reverse complement strand
AGCAGGCAAAAGTGATGGATATTGAATCATTTGCGGCACGTGCGGCTGTTGAGCGATTAATTGAACAGCAACCTAATGGCGGCCAGGATCAGATTTATGCCTTGTTTCAAATCGGTTCTAAGGTTACCTACATTTCGATATTGCTGAACGGCGAAGTAATTTATGAGCGCGATCAACAGTTTGGTGGCAATCAATTAACTCAAGATATCGTAAGAAATTATGGATTGTCTTTCGAGGAAGCCGAAATCAAAAAGCGTCAAGGAGATTTGCCAGATAGTTATGAAATGGAACTGTTGGAGCCGTTTTTAGAAAATGCTGCCTTAGAAGTGACTCGAGCGATTCAATTCTTCTTTACTTCTACTCCCTACACGCGCATAGACCAAATTTATTTAGGTGGCGGTTGTGCGATGTTGCCTGGCTTGGTTGACATTGTTGCTGAGAGAACGAAGTTGTCGACATCAGTAATTAGCCCATTTAAAGGAATGGAATTAGGATCGAATGTGAATGAGAAATCATTGCGAAGTGATGCCCCTGCCTACTTGGTCGCTTGTGGTTTGGCCATGCGGAGGTATGGATAATGATCAAAATTAATTTACTTCCACACCGTGAAGCCAAGCGTAAAGAACTGAAAAGTCAGTTTTATTCTTTAATGATGTTAGCTGGGTTGTTTGGTGCAGGTATCGTTATTTTGGTTGGTTTTGTATTTTCATCCCAACTATCAGCTCAAACCGAACGCAATTTATTTATTACTCAGGAAAACACTGAGTTAGACAAAAAAATTAAGGAAGTTGCGAATCTGAAGCAAGAGATTGATGCCTTAAAGGCCAGACAGCAGGCAGTTGAAGACCTGCAGGGCGATCGAAATCAACCTGTATTTATGATGAATGAGTTAGTGCGACTCGCACCAGAAGGTCTATATTTAACGCTCATCAAGCAAGAGGGACAACGTATTGCCGTTAAAGGCTACGCGCAGTCACATGCTGTGGTCGGTCTCTTTGTAACCGAATTGAATGCATCCGAATGGATGAGTAAGCCAGAGATTATTCAAAATAAAGCGGTTGGTTTGGGGCAAGGACGTGACGCAAAGCGTGTCATTGAATTCGATTTGAACGTTGGAATTCGACGTCCACGTGAGCTCGAGGCTGCTGCGAGTGCTGCTGATGTTGGCGCAACGAAGAAAAATTCAACTGACGTAAAGTCGCCTTAGAGAAGAGAAGACTATGTCAAATATTCAGGAAAAATTCGACTCGATTGCGAGCCAGTTTCGTGATCTTAATGGCTTACACCCAGGCCTTTGGCCGTTCGTACCGAGACTACTGACTGCTATTGGTTTGTGCGTGTTCGTGTTGTTTGTCGGCTGGTGGTTCTATTGGAGTACACAATTAGAGGAAATTGATCTCGGCCAGCAAGAAGAGCAAAAATTAAAAGATACCTTTAAAACCAAAGTCCAACAGTCCATTAGTCTTGAAGCCTTGAAAGAGCAGCGCAAGCTTGTTTTGCAGTATGTTTCACGAATGGAGAAGCAGCTTCCAAGTACCGCTGAGTATGCAGCTGTGTTAGCAGATATTAACTCTGCAGCAAACGGTCGTGGTTTAAGTATGGATATTTTTAAGCCTGCTGCCGCGACAATCAAAGATTACTATGCTGAGTTGCCGATCGAAATTCAAATGGTTGCTAATTATCATGACATGGGTCAATTTGTTGCAGACATCGCGAAATTGCCGCGTATTGTGACATTAAATAATCTGAGCTTTTCTGTCAGTAAAGATGCAAAAAAACCCGGAATTGTGATGGATGGTATTGCTAAGACCTATCGTTATTTAGACCCTGAAGAAATAGCTACACAAGCTGCTGAGCGCAAGAAAAGCAAAGAGGTGAAAAAATGAGAATTTTTTCTAAGTTCGGTGTTATTTTCGCCATCTTGTCTTTGTCAGCATGCGGAGATAATAGTCTAGATGAATTAAAGGGATGGATGGAGCAAGTTAAGAAAGAAGCTTACGTCAAAGTGAGTCCTATTGCAGAGCCAAAAGTTTTTACGCCTGTTGCTTACGATGGGGGGGAATTAATTGACCCTTTTGATTCAAGTAAATTGCTCGTTGTTTTCGCCCGTATGAAGGCTGCCAACGACAACGGTTTGAAGCCAGACTTTGATCGCCCTAAAGAGGCATTAGAAGGATATGCATTGGAAACGATGAAAATGGTTGGCACGTTTGATAACCGTAAAACTTTGCAAGGGCTGATTCAAATTGGTAAGGCGGTTTTTCCAGTCGTAGTTGGCGGTTATATTGGACAGAATTTTGGTAAGGTTATCAGCATCAACGATACTCGTATTGATCTTGTAGAAGTTGTGCAAGATGCGTCAGGTGAATGGACCGAGAGAAAAGCAAGCTTAGAATTGCAAGAGGCGAAAAAATGAATAGATTGTTAAATGCGGTTAAGAGGAGCGTCATGAGCATTAAGTATTTTTTTCTGGGATTAATGTTTTTGAGCCCGTTCGTTCATGCGCAGTCAGCAAATACGATTGAATCAATTACCGCCAATCAACAGGGGGCAAATATTATCGTTAAGATAAATTTCAAAACTCCCTTATTAAAGCCTCCTGTAGCGTTCTCTATTACGAATCCAGCACGTATCTCTTTGGATTTCGCCAATACCAGTAATGGTACCGGGAAAAACACTGTCGATATTGGTTTGGGCGAAGTGCGCAGTATCAATTTGATTGAAGTGCCAGAGCGTTCCCGTATGGTGTTTAATCTTAATCGATCTTTAAACTACGCCACTTTTATTGAGGGGAATGCTTTAATTGTCACCATTGATGGTTCTGGTGGTCTGGCCACGCCAGTAAATGCGAGTGGTTTGCCAGTGAATACAAAAGAAGTCGTTCAGCCAGTTAAGCAGCTTTTGCGTGATATCGATTTTCGATTGGGTGTTGCAGGTGATGGTCGTGTTGTAGTTGACCTTCCGAGCAATCAAGTGGCAATTGATGCAAAGCTGCAAGGCCAAACCATTGTTGTAGATTTTATGAAAGTCGGTATTCCCGATGTCTTGCGCAGAACCTTAGATGTTTCAGATTATGGTTCCCCTGTTCAAAAAGTAACAACCACTCGCCAAGGCGAGAATGTACGAATGTTGATTGAGCCGAAAGGCCTATGGGAACACAGTATTTATCAGAGTGATAGTCAGTTAGTGATCGAAGTTAAACCAATTAAGGAAGATCCAAATAAATTGACGCAAGGAACACAGGGATACAAGGGAGATCGATTTGGCATGAACTTCCAAGACGTTGATGTTCGTGCTGTATTGCAGATTTTGGCCGAGCAAGGTAACGTCAATATCATTGCAAACGATTCAGTTAGTGGAAATATCACGATCCGATTGATCGACACTCCTTGGGATCAGGCGCTGGATATCGTCATGCAAATGAAGGGGCTTGATATGCGTAAGAATGGCAACGTCATTCTGATTGGCCCAAAAGATGAGTTGCTTACTAAAGAGAAGCTCGAGTTGGAGCAGAAAGCTGCTATTGCGGAACTTGAGCCATTAAAGACAGAGTCATTTCAATTGAAGTATCAAAAAGCGGATACTTTCAAGAAGTTATTTGGTGCCGAAGATACGACAACAAATCGAATTTTGTCTAAACGCGGTAGTGTGATGACTGAGCCACGAACAAACCAGCTATTCGTTACAGACATTGCTGCGAAAATCGAAGAAGTGCGTAAGTTAATTCAGAAAACGGACATTGCAACTAAGCAGGTTGTCATTGAGGCGAGGATTGTTGAAGCAGATAACAAATTTAGTCGTAACCTTGGCGCAAAGTTGGGTTTCGCAGATTTGCGTGGACTTAGCGGTGGCGATACTGGCTTCCAAATTTCAGGAAATCAACGTGCTGCAATTACCGGAAACTATCTAGGTGTAGGTGAGCAGACTGGTCAAGCCAAGATTACTGAGAAGAGCTATATTCCAAACACGCAGTTTGTTAACTTGCCAGCGGCGGGTATCGGCGGTCTGGAGCAGGTAGTCTCGCTGTGAGCCTATTTTCTGCGGCTGCAAATCGTTTCCTAAATCTAGAATTATCCGCTTTGGAGGCTGATGGTGATGGTAAAATCATTTCAAGCCCTCGCGTTGTAACGGCAGATCAGACTCCTGCACACATTGAGCAAGGGCAAGAAATTCCATATCAGATTGCGACTTTGAGTGGAGCGACTGCTATCTACTTCAGAAAGGCGACATTGAGTTTAGACGTTACACCTCAGATTACTCCAGATGGGACAATTATTTTGGCGGTAGATGTACACAAAGATAGCCGAGGGGAAGAAACGCGTGGCGGACCGGTTATTAATACCAAACAAGTCAAAACTAATGTCTTGGTGGAAAATGGCGGTACGGTTGTTCTGGGGGGCATTTACACGCAAGAGGAGCGCGCTGATATCACTAAAGTTCCGTTCCTTGGAGATATTCCCTTGTTTGGAAACTTATTTAAGTCGACGGGTAAAACAAATAATAAAACCGAATTGTTGATTTTCATTACGCCTAAAGTTCAGCTCACGGGAACGTTTGCAAATCAGTAGAGACATTGCCAGCAAGATTTTTGATTCAGGTGCAGAATATTTCTGTATCCATTTATATTTAATAGGTGTTACATGACGAAGTTAATTCGCGCTTTTTTTGCAATGACTGTGATCACATTGCTGTCAGCTTGTGGTGGTGGTGGTGGTTCTGCGGGCAATACAAGTGGTGCTCAATTATTTGTGACCGCCCCAGATAAAATTACAGTAACTCCTGGTGTGACTCAGACTTATAACGTTGGCGGCGGTGTACCTGGCTATATCGCAACTAGTAACACTGGCGCTGCTCGGGCTGTAATTGATGGAAATGTATTGAAGGTGATTGGAACAGGAACTGGAAATGCAATCATTACAATCACAGACCGAAGCGGTAGCAAGCTCTTGATTGAAGCAATAATTGGTACTGGTGCAGATTTTTATGTAAATTTGCCCGATCAACTTACGTTGGGAATTGGACTTACTTCTTCAACTTTCTCTGCGGTTGGCGGTAGTGGGGTTTATTCTGTCGTGAGTGGCAGCCCGAGCATAGTTTCTGTGAACGCGATTGGCGGCCGATTTACATTAACAGGCGTAGGTGCAGGTACAACCTCTGTCATTGTCTCTGATACTTTGGGCGGCAATAAGAAAGTTGATGTCACTGTTGGAAATGATGCTTCAACAAAGTTATTTACTAGTGCACCAACAAGCTTGACGATGGCTCCTGCTATTCAGTCAAATTATATAATTGGTGGCGGTGTAGCACCTTATACGGTCGCAAGTAGTAACGAGAATGTTGTGGCCGCAACTATTAATGGGACAGGTTTCAGACTAAGCGCTGTTGCGACCGGCAACACTAGTGTATCAATTCGTGATGCAAAGGGAGAAACGGTAATAGTCTCTGTTTCTGTTGCTGTAAATGGTGCAACGATTCCTATGACAGTTTTGCCAGGTAATGCCAGTGGCTCGATTGGCGATGAATTGGTTTATCAAATTGTCGGTGGTTCATTGAGTTATACACTGACAAGTAATAATTCTAATATTGCAAGTGTATCTAAAGCAAATGTTGTAGCAAATGAAAAATTTACAATTCAATTGAAGAATACAGGTTCAACCGAGATCGTTGTTGTGGATAGTCTTGGATCTGTAACTAGAATTTCGATTGGTGTTTCAGCTACTCAGCCTCAAATCAGAATGTCTCCATCCTCATTCGTTTTTGGCGAAGACAGCACAGCCAAATTTGTGCTTCAAGTATCTGGCGGTTCTGGAGTCTATAATGTTTTTACTAGTGATCTAAACATATCTAAAGTGAGTATTTCAGGCAGTACGGTTACAATTGAACCAGGCTCAAATGCAAATTTCTGCGTGAATACCGCTGTCGGCGGCACTGCATCAGTGATAATTACAGTCGTAGATAGTCTAGGAGGAACTGCAACAACCACTATGCAAATTAGAGATAACGGTAAAGGTGGCGCTGGTTGTTCGTAATGCTTGAGCCAACAAAGTATCAGATGAAAAGTAAATCTAGTGACAAGTAATATATTTTTAGTAGGTCTGATGGGCTCTGGCAAAACAACCGTTGGCAGAGCCCTTGCCAAAAAACTCAACAAGCGTTTTATTGATTCTGATCACGAAATAGAGGCGCGTACTGGCGTTGCTATTTCAGTGATTTTTGAGATTGAGGGTGAAGCGAGTTTTCGTCAACGTGAAGCTGATGTGATTCGCGACCTTTGCCAACAACAAGACATCGTCCTCGCCACTGGTGGTGGCGCTGTATTGAATCCCCAAAGTCGAGCATTACTTCATACACGCGGTACTGTCGTGTATTTGAAGGCGAGCATTAGTAATATTTTGCATCGTACTCGGCATGACAAAAAGCGTCCTTTACTACGCACCCCAGATCCGCGCAAGAAACTCGAAGAGCTAGAGCAGCAGCGTGATCCTCTCTATCGTGAAGTTGCCCACGTGGTCATTGAGACTGGTCAGCCTCAGCTACAAACATTGGTGCAAATCATTGTTGAGAAATTGCCCGCGTCTGCAAATGAATTTGATCAGACTGCACAGAAAATCATCAAGCAAGTACCCACTGCGAATCAGAATAAAGTGATTATGGAACAGGAAATACATCAGGCACGTACGCTGCAAGTCGATCTTGGTGAGCGTGCTTATCCGATCACTATTGGCGAGGGCTTATTGTCAAATCCCGCATTGCTACAAAGCCGAATTAAAGGGCAGCGTGTTGTGATTGTGACGAATACAGTGGTAGCACCTCTGTACTTGGAGAATTTAACAAAACAACTGAATGCGATTGGTAAGCAAACTGAGGCAATTATTTTGCCTGACGGTGAAGAATACAAAAATTGGGAAAACCTAATGTTGGTATTCGACGGATTGTTAGCAAAAAAATGTGATCGTAAGACCACTTTGCTAGCCTTGGGTGGCGGTGTGATCGGCGATATGACCGGGTTTGCCGCTTCAGCTTATATGCGTGGTATTCCTTTCGTACAGATTCCGACGACGCTGCTGGCGCAAGTGGATTCATCCGTTGGTGGCAAGACGGGTATAAATCATCCTTTAGGCAAAAATATGATCGGCGCGTTTTACCAACCGCAAGCCGTGATTGCTGATGTGAGCACATTAAACACCTTGCCAGATCGAGAATTGTCTGCGGGTTTAGCCGAGGTGATTAAACACGGTGCGATTATTGATTCAGGCTTTTTTACCTGGATAGAAAATAATATCGAAAAATTGCGCGCGAAAGATGTAGAAGCACTGTCTTATGCGGTGTTGCGTTCTTGTGAAATCAAAGCGAATGTGGTTCGACAAGATGAGCGCGAAGGTGGCCTACGTGCAATATTAAATTTCGGCCATACCTTTGGGCATGCAATTGAATCAGGTCTCGGCTATGGAAACTGGCTACATGGTGAAGCAGTTGGCTGTGGCATGGTGATGGCTGCAGATCTATCCTATCGGCTAGGTTATATTGATTTTGTCAGTAAAACCCGGATTACAAAATTAGTTGAGGCGGCAGGACTGCCCATTATTGCACCAGATTTAGGCGAACAAACTTGGCTGGATTTGATGGAAGTGGATAAGAAAAATGAGGGTGGGCAAATCAAATTTATTTTGCTTAAACCTTTAGGAAGCTGTCTCATTACCGAGGTTCCGAAGGAGTTGTTACTAGCGACTTTACGAGCCAGTATTCAGTAGATTTCTCAACGCCTGAAAGAAAATTTTATGTTTTCCGATCATCAACTCGCTCCTTATGCTGCACAATCTGCACAAACTAAGGGACGACGATTTTCGGAACCAGCGCCAAGCTCCCGCTCTGAATTTCAACGAGACCGGGATCGCATCATACACAGCACGGCTTTTCGTCGTCTCGAATATAAAACACAAGTCTTCGTCAACCACGAAGGCGATCTCTTCCGCACACGCTTAACGCAGAGCATTGAAGTCGCGCAAATCGCCCGCTCGATCGCGCGTAACTTGCGTTTGAATGAAGATCTGGTTGAAGCCATTTCACTTGCCCATGACCTCGGCCACACACCTTTTGGTCATGCTGGGCAAGATGCGCTCAACGCCTGCATGAAAGATTATGGTGGCTTTGAACATAATCTACAAAGTTTGCGTGTGGTGGATGTTTTAGAGGAGCGTTACGCTAGTTTTGAAGGCTTGAATTTAAGCTTTGAATCTCGCGAAGGGATACTTAAGCACTGCTCTTTGAATAATGCTCGTATGCTTGGTGATGTAGGTCAACGATTTATTGAAAAGACCCAGCCCAGTCTTGAAGCACAACTAACTAATTTGGCAGATGAAATTGCCTATAACAACCACGATATTGATGACGGTTTGCGCTCAGGTTTGCTGAATGAATCGCAATTAATGGAAGTTGATTGTTATGCGCGCTTTCGTCGAGAGGTTGATCACACCTATCCTGGTATCACTGGGCGACGAGCGATTTCAGAAACGATACGCCGTATGATCAATTTGCTGATTACCGATCTTATTCAAACTTCGGAAAAGCGAATCGCTGATTACGCACCAAAGACGATAGACGATGTACGCGCAATGCCTGCGATGATTGCATTTTCTGATGTGATGTATCAGGAAGCAAAGGTACTGAAGCAGTTTTTATATGAAAATTTGTATCGGCATTATTTAGTCAATCGCATGAGTAATAAGGCCAAAAATACGGTGCGCGAATTATTTACTTTGATGATCGCAGAACCTGGTTTAGTGCCACCTGACTACCGCGTTGCAATACAAAGCGATTTACAACAAACACAGCTTCTGCAGGCGCGTAGAATTGCTGATTATATTGCGGGTATGACTGACCGATTTGCGATCCGCGAGCATAGACGTTTGTACCTGATAGAAGAAGTGTAAGCGACGATAAATCTCGAAAAGGAAAAGCGATGCAAACACCACAAACAATAAAGAATTCTTTGATCACTTCACTGCTATTGCTGTGCTGTTCGGCTAACGCAGTAGATTTGAGTCAACTCAGTTCCAAGGATGCAAATAGTGGATTGAAGGCCGCGTTGGAGCAGGGGGCCAATGCCGCGATATCGAAGCTAGGTGTGGCCGATGGATTCTTAAATAATAAGAAGGTGAAGATTCCATTACCATCCATTTTGGAAAAAGCGAAGCCGATATTGAAATTGAGCGGGCAGGGCAAACATCTTGATGAGTTAGTGGTGGCGATGAATCGCGCCGCTGAAACAGCTGTGCCTATGGCAAAGCCCTTGTTATTGGATGCAGTGAAAACCATGTCCGTTACGGATGCAAAAAATATTCTGAGCGGTGGCGAGACTTCAGTGACAGATTTTTTTAGGCAAAAAACCGCAACGATATTAACGACTAAATTTACACCGACAGTAAAAACGGTGACAGATAAAGTTGGCTTAGCAGGTAAATACAATACAGTTATGGCGAAGGCGCAGAAAATGGGCGCTGTGCCAGAAAAAGAAGCGACAGTCGAATCCTATGTTTCTGGTAAAGCGGTTGACGCGCTGTATACCATGATTGCGGAAGAAGAGAAAAAAATACGGCAAGATCCTATTGGCACTGGCAGCAAGATTATTGGTAAGGTTTTTGGCTTACTTAAATAAAAAACTAATCTTTATTTTTGAGACCTCTGCACAAGCTCTGCGTGACCGAATATTGAATCTGTTATTGAGAAATGCATCGCTGTGCTCTAGCACAGGTGCGCTTCTCGATCCAAACTTATGCCGTTCGCTGCGCTTGTGCAGAGATCCCTGTTGAGAATACACCTGTACTAGTTTAAAAGTGCAGGCGTATTTGTAAGCCTTATTGTAGATGCGCCAAAGGATGTGCGTAGCCCGGCCAAACCTCGGCAAAAAAACTCGCGATCAGTGCGTCATCAACTTCCGCCATACTTGCAGGCGACCATCGCGGCGCATTGTCTTTATCGACCACTAATGCCCGCACTCCCTCTAATACCTCACCGTGCTTGAAACAATGTCTGACCATGGTGCGCTCAATACGCAGACACTCGGCGACGGACTTCTGTTGGCAGCGCTGTAACTGTTCAGAGGTAACCGCCATCATCAGTGGCGATCGTTTGTTCATTGTGGCTAAGGTGGTTTTCGCAAAGGATGAATTGTCTTTTGCAAGCGATGCCATGACTTCATCAACGCGAATTGTTTTGAAATGATGATCAATCGCCGATCGGTGTTGCGCTAGCATACTGTTTTCAATAGAAGATGCTTGATGAAACTGTAAGGCAAAATCACGAATAGCGATACGAATGTCTGGCGATGTTGATTGCGTAATTACCTGTAACAAATCTGGAATGGCAGACGTCGGAATATAGACATCGGCCAAGTTGGCATAAATCGCATCCATCCCTTGAATGACTTCTCCAGTTAAGCCTAAATAGCGACCAATTTGTCCCGGCGTTTGATTTAAGAAGTAGCCGCCACCAACGTCTGGAAACAAGCCGATGTTAACTTCTGGCATCGCCATTTTAGTACGTTCAGTCACGATGCGTAGACGACTAGCGACGCCTGATTGAGCGATGCCCATGCCACCGCCCATCACTACCCCAGTAAGTAGGGCGACATAGGGTTTTGGATAAAAATGGATTAAATGATTTAGGGCATATTCTTCAGTGAAAAAATCTTCCAGCAAGGCGCTGTCTTGCATCGGCGTTTTTGTGCCGACATCATAGAAGAAACGAATATCACCGCCAGCACAGAATGCCTTCTCACTACTACTTTGAATAAACACAGCAGTGACTTCTGGATCATTACGCCATGCCAATAAGGCTGCTGTAATCGCACGCACCATTTCTAGCGACAATGAGTTAAGTGCCTTGGGACGATCTAAGGTGATGATGCCAATATGATTTTTGATTTCGGTTAAGACGTGAGAGCTCATAAGATTGCCGTAAGATTTTGTAGAGTTGGATTTTAACCGAGAATTTCCATTAGGATTTGAGATGATGGCGGATGCACTTTTCGAGGCAGTTTTGGTGTGAATGAGGCGCTCATGGCTGGCCATGAGTAACGAAGAACGCCGAAAATGACCGAAAATGCACAACCAGCACTCAAATAGCCGCTCTACTGCGCCGAATGGAAAATCTCGGTTTAACCCAGAGTGAAAAATGAAATGCGAAGAATGAAATAAGCGAAAACAAAAAGGGCGCTGAAAAGCGCCCTGGGATCATCACTGAAAGTGAATCGACTATGTTATTTAATCTAATTGTGCAGATGTTGGATCAGGAATGTGTTTGATCGCATCATGTTGATGGTCTTGAATTTTGTCCTTATGTTTAATCACTTGACGGTCAAGCTTATCGACTAAAGCATCTATGGCTGCATACAAATCATGCGCCAGACTTTCAACGTGGATGTCCTTTCCACTCAGATGTAAATTAATATCGGCTTTGTGACGTTTATCCTTTTCGCGGAGCTTATCAACCGTCAAAATAACGGCGATATCAATGACTTGATCGAAGTGTCGTCTTACCCGCTCTAACTTGGTTTGTACATATTCACGAATTGCAGGAGTAACTTCGACGTGGTGTCCACTGATGGTGAGATTCATACTACGCTCCTATGGTGATATTGCTTTTATTGCCTTCTGTACTGCCAGTCATTACGATCGCTCATTGGCAGAAAATTGTTTTGAGCTAAATCATATATAACGATAGAAAACAATATTTCAAGAACTGGTTTATAAAGATTTTCGCAAACTGACTGGGGGGATTTTCAGAGCTTCGCGATACTTGGCAACGGTGCGCCGCGCAATGACCATGCCTTGTTCTCCCAATATGTCGGCGATCTTACTATCCGAGAGGGGTTTCTTCTGGTCTTCTTCTCCTATTAATTGTTTAATCAGAGCCCGTATCGCGGTGGAAGATGCTTCACCACCTGTTTCTGTTGCGACGTGACTACCGAAAAAATACTTCAACTCAAACATGC
This sequence comes from Oxalobacteraceae bacterium UBA7693, assembly GCA_002482715.1. Classification (GTDB taxonomy): domain Bacteria; phylum Pseudomonadota; class Gammaproteobacteria; order Burkholderiales; family Burkholderiaceae_D; genus Undibacterium. The sequence continues at coordinate 7,300 of DLGN01000222.1, read as the reverse complement.
CGTGTGGTGTCAGCATAAACTTTTGAGTTGTTACACGTGAAATAGTGCTCTCGTGTAATCCTAGTGTATCAGCTATTTCGCGCAAAACAAGGGGTCTCATCGCAACAGCACCATGCGTGAAAAAATTATATTGTCTTTCAACTATGGCTTGCGCTACGCGTAGAATCGTGTCGAAGCGCTGCCGCATGTTTTTGATCAGCCAGCGTGCCTCTTGAAGCTGAGGACTAAGATTGACATCTCCACGTTGTTGCTTCATTAAGTTCGCGTACATGTGATTAATCCGTAAGCGTGGCATGACATCACGATTCAGCATGACTTGCCATTCGTCACCAATTTTTTTCACGACGACATCGGGCACGACATAATCAGATTTTGCCGCCGCGAAAGCGAGTCCCGGCTTAGGATTGCATTGACGAATAACGACTTGCGCTTCGCGTAAATCTTCATCATCGCAATGCAAGAATTTGCGTAATTTGGTGAAGTCTCGCTGTGCAAATAAAGGCAAGTATTCTTGTACGATTTGCAGTGCGAGGCGTCTGGTGACGAAGGGAATTTTCGGAAAACGTTTGATCTGAATTGCCAAACATTCCGCTGTCGTTCTTGCACCGACACCCTCGGGCTCAAAGCTTTGCAGCATGTTTAAAGCAAACTGCAGTTCTTCTGGCTCTACACATAAATCGATAGGTAAGCTGGCGTGAATCTCTTCTAAGGGTTCACATAAATAGCCATTCTCATCAATCGCATCAATCACTAATTCGATGAGTGCACGATCACGCGGTTCTCGAATCGAGATGCGCATTTGCTCTAACAAGTGTTCACGTAGCGTTGTTTGCGCTGCTTCTAACTGTGGCCTGCCGTCTTCATCATCGTGGCTATTTTTTGATCCAGATACCGGAGTTTCATCAAAGCTCCAATCATCGCTACTACCTTGCGCATCGGCTTCGGCATTGTTTTCATTGACCTCACTTGCCGTGCTATTTTCGGTCTTCTCTGATGGTGAGTTTTCAAGCGATTTAAATTCAGTTTCGTTTTGCGCACTTGTATTATTGATGCAGCCGTCGGCTAGTAAACGCACAGCATTATCTAAAGCGTCGTCGACCCTTTCTAACATCGGGTTTTCGATTAACAAGCTTTCAAGTTCTTGATGAAGTTCTAATGTGGATAACTGCAGCAAGCGTATTGATTGCTGTAACTGCGG
>DLGN01000222.1:2893-6085 GCA_002482715.1 Oxalobacteraceae bacterium UBA7693 | reverse complement strand
GAGACTGCGGGGTTAGCGCTAAATGTTGTGAAGTGCGTAGCTGTAAGCTTTGCTTCATGATTCGGACGTCATAATTGGGCTCGATTACATGCGGAAATGTTCACCCAAATAGACCCGTCTTACGGTCTCATTGGTGATGATTTCATCGGGACGTCCACTCGCTAACACTGAACCTTGATTGATGATGTATGCATGATCGCAAATACCTAAAGTTTCGCGTACATTGTGATCCGTAATTAAGACGCCGATATCGCGTTCTTTGAGAAAGCGAACAATCCGTTGGATTTCAATAACCGCAATCGGATCAACACCTGCAAAGGGTTCATCGAGCAGTACGAAGCGAGGGTTGGTAGCTAGCGCACGGGCAATTTCTACACGGCGTCGTTCACCACCAGATAATGCGCGCGCTGGACTTTCACGTAAGCCTTCAATCTGCAACTCTTCAAGTAAAGTATTCAAGCGTTGGTCGATTTCGGCTTTACCGAGAGGTTTCCCATTTTCATTTTTTTGTAGTTCTAAGACCGCACGAACATTGTCTTCAACCGACAACTTTCGAAACACCGAGGCTTCTTGTGGAAGATAGGAAAGACCTAACTGTGCACGTTGATGAATCGGGAAGTTTGAAATATCGACACCATCAACATCAATTTTCCCAGCATCAGAAGGTACCAAGCCAACTATCATATAGAAGGACGTGGTTTTGCCTGCACCGTTCGGGCCGAGCAAACCAACAACCTCGCCACTTTTGACTTGCAAGGAAACGTCATGCACCACTTGGCGCATGCCATAGCGTTTTTGTAAACCTTCGATTACTAATGTACTTGTCATAGGATTTGCTTATTTTTATTTGTTGTCTGGCTTAGCGTCAGACTTCTTCTCTTTCGGCTCAGATGTGATGGTGACACGACCACCGCCGGGCACACGTTTGCCACTCGTTGAATTGGTCGCAGTGAACACATCATTTACACTGTCATAAGATAAGAATTCACCATTCTGTTCTTGAGTGACTTTTTGTTGGCTCAAATAACGAACTTGTGCCTTGCTGATAAATCGTACGACTTCAGTTTTTTTGTCGTACTCAACCCGATCGGCCAATCCTTCTATCCAAAGGTCTTCACCACCATCGCGTTTTTGACGGAAGAATACTTGGCTCCCCGCGTGACCGGACAAGGTCACTGCACCACCACCGTCAGGGGTTTCTGTCTCCACACCATTCTCAGCGCGAATTAATAGGGTTCCACGGGTCAACTCAACTTTACCTTTTAAAGTTTTGGTATTCGTTTTTCCATCAAACTCCGTGTACTCGGCAGAGATGTTGGTGCGCTTCTGGCTATCGGCTTTTTCTGCGTGGGCGCTAAAAGATATTATGCAAGCGATACTCATGCTAACAATACTGGTAAGGAGTTTCACTGAGTTAAAGTGGGTCATTTGTTTTGTAGGCATCGTCATGCAATTTCCTTTTTTCTTTCAATTTCTTTTATCTGTTGATGATAAAACTCAATATCTTTTTTCAGCGATTACAGCAAAAAGTGATTCATTCTGTGACCTTATTTTGCGGATGGTGGTGCGATACTAATTTGTACCTTACTCAATAAGCGAATTTTCTGACGATTGTTTTCTGCTTCCATGCCGACCGCTGTAATATTCGCCCGTGGCGTCGTCATGGCAATCGCTTCAGCCGTTCTCATTCTTTCGCTATCTGGAAAAAGAATAAGGCTGTCGGTTGCCATTTTCAAATAGCTGCCCTGATCACTTTTACTTCGCTCAACCAAGACATTGCCATGCATGTGAATCTGATCTTCCGGTTTGTTTTGTAATTTTTCTTGCACCTTTTGTTTAACAATTGCGCGATCAGCACGTATCGTCATTGGTGTTTTTTCTTGATCAATCCCAACGATTCTTGGTTGAATAATTTCAAATTCATCTTCGAGTGGAAAGTGGATCAATTTTTCGCCAGTGACTCTATAGTTGGTTTGTTTCGACTGTGACAAACGTACAAAATTAAAATGTTCGACATAGTAATCTGGCTCACTGCGATTTTTTGCATTGGCGGCTTCGTCTTCGCTTTGACGTCGCATCACTTCATAAATCCAAAAACTTCCCAGCATGACTAAGCCCAGCAGCGCAACACCAAGCCAGACGCGTATACGATCAGCGGTCATCGTTACTCACATCCAAAAAGGGCGCTAAGGCAGTGGCATATTTGTCTTGAGCGCGTAAAATAAAATCACTGATTTCGCGTGCAGCACCTCGACCACCTTGAGCTTGCGTGACATAAGAAACTCGACTACGTACTTCCTCGTGTCCATTCGGAACGCTCGCGGCAAAACCAACGCGTAACAAGATCGGCAAATCGATCACATCATCGCCAATGAAACCGCAGGCTTCATGCGGGATATTGAGTTCTTTTGTCAGTGCTAAAAACGCAGACTTTTTATCATGGATGCCTTGCATCACATGAGTGATACCAAGATCACTGGCGCGCTTGCTGACGATTGCTGATTGACGCGCACTGATGATGGCAGTGGCGATACCGGCATTTTGCAATAATTTGATGCCTTGACCATCAAGTACATTGAAGGTCTTCATCATTTCACCTTCAGGGCCAAAATGTAAACTGCCGTCAGTCAAAATACCGTCAACGTCAAAGATCATCAGGCGTACTTGTGCCGCCTGTTGTGTCGCAATTCTATGTAAATTATCCGCTGTATGTTGTGTCATCAAATCACCTTGGCACGTGTCAAATCATGGATGTGCAAAGCACCGACTAACTTGCCTTCTGTGTCGGCAACCAATAATTGATTGATTCGATGTTGCTCCATAATTTCTACTGCTTCTACTGCCAATTGTTCAGGGCCGATACGATGTGGGTTTTTGCGCATGATGTCGGCAATGATTAACTCGGAAAAATTGAGTGGTTTGTCCATCAAGCGGCGTAAATCACCGTCTGTGAAAACGCCAACGATGGTATTGTCATGATCAACAATTGCCGTCATCGCCATACCTTTTTGCGTAATTTCCAATAAAGCGCTGCTGAGTTTTGTGTCAGGCTTGACTTGTGGGATCGCATTGCCTGTTCGCATCACGTCCTTGACGTGCGTCAGCAAGCGGCGACCAAGCGCGCCACCTGGATGAGAACGGGCGAAGTCTTCTTCTTTAAATCCTCGGGCATCGAGTACTGCGACTGCAAGC
>DLGN01000222.1:0-2866 GCA_002482715.1 Oxalobacteraceae bacterium UBA7693 | reverse complement strand
GGCGGTTGGTGCGAGATTGAGAGGACATGCTTCTTTATCTACATGCACGCTCAAGTGCAGATCCGCCAGTTTCGCTAAAGTGGAATTGGGGTTGCCAGTTAGCGCAATGAGCTTGACGCCGAGTCGCTTCAGGATAGGCAATATAGCGACTAATTCACCTGCTTCACCAGAGTAAGAAATCGCGATGAAAACATCTTGCGACGTCACCATCCCAAGGTCACCATGCGCAGCTTCGGCAGGGTGTAAAAAGAAAGAAGGCGTGCCCGTAGATGCGAAAGTAGCAGCAATCTTCCTCGCTATATGGCCAGACTTTCCTATGCCGGAAATGACTAAGCGGCCTTTGCAATGTAAGACCAGATGGATCGCGTCAATAAACGCTGATGAGTCGCCGCCGCTTAAGCGTTGTTTTAAACTGAGAATGGCATCGGCCTCAATCTGCAAAGTTTCGCAAGCGAGTTGCAAAGCGTGACTCGCTTTTGCATCTTCTGTGGAGTTAAGGTTTGATGCGGGAGAAGTATTTAATGTGCTCATGCGTGGAGTATAAACTAAATATGAATAAGCAAGAACTCTGCCAGATGCGAATTTGTTATCGTAGAAATGCAGTACATGGCTTGGAACTGTTGGTTAAACGTAGCAAAGATGTAGAAAAGAACTAGAAATAGAAGTTTGTCGATTCATAAATTATGCGAAAGCTTGTCAATTAATTTTTATTCAAGGATACTTTTGTTGCTATGAATTCGCCTAAATGTATTATTTTCTTCCAACTACTTTGAGAAAGCCTGGATATGAATGTGAACCCTGATCAACCAGAAAACAATTTTCCGAACATGAGCAACTTGGTATCGGAGGTTCCGCAACAACCGAAATATAACCCCGAAGGTAATTTGATTGACGCGGGTAAGGCGACTTCTTGGTATGGCTATGGCTTTGATCAGTTTAAGGCAAATGCTGGAGTTTGGATCGGCATGGTGGTCGTGCTGTTTGTTATCATGCTTGTGCTTAATATCATTCCTGGGATCGGCACTTTTATTTTTAATTTGCTGATGCCAGCGTTTTTCGGTGGATTGATGTTAGCGTGCCAGGCACATCGTGAATCAAAACCTGTGACATTTGAATTCTTGTTTGCTGGATTCAAAGATAAGTTTGGCGCATTGGCTTTGCTAGGCTTGATTTGGATGATTGGTGTCTTTGTTGTCTCGATTGTCGCCGGCTTCTTTGCCGTGGCGGTTTTCGGAGGCGCAATTGCCACTGGTGCAGCGTTTGGTAGTGCGGGTTTGATGGGGTTGGGATTTAGTGCGCTGCTTGGCTTTGTTGTACTCGCTATGTTAATTGCTATACCTTTAGCAATGGCAATTTGGTTTGCACCTGCTTTGGTGGTATTTCATAACGTACAGCCAATTGATGCATTGATTTTGAGTCTGAAAGCCAGCTTGAAGAATTGGGCAGCGTTTTTACTGTTCTTTGTGCTGTATATCGTTTTCGCAATTTTGGCGTCGATTCCTTTGGGACTCGGTTGGTTGGTGTTGGGTCCGGTATTAATTGGTGCCATTTACGCAGCTTATCGCGATATCTTTCTTAGTTAATTGGTCGAACAAGTGAAAAATTAACAGGTAGAAAAATCGATCATTCATACTCAGAGTGTTCTACATGGAAAACGCGGAAACGATTTCGTTCCGCGTTTTTTTCTGTGCGCTTTCTTTTCATATTGAGATTAATAATGTGCTTTCGTCGTTTTCTCTTAAGCGAAGATGTTTGAGTGACAAATAATCGGTAATAATACGCAACATGAATGCACTCGATACCACTTTACTTTTGTTGAGCAGCGCCGTGTTGGGCGTAGTTGCCTTGCGGCTGTTGAATTTGCCGCCGATGTTAGGTTATCTGACCGTTGGGATTTTGATTGGGCCGCATGCTTTAGGCTGGGCGCAAGAGAGCTCGACAACGCATTTATTGGCCGAGTTTGGCGTGGTGTTTTTGATGTTTTCAATTGGGCTTGAATTTTCATTACCCAAATTGATTTCTATGCGTCGCGCAGTATTTGGCTTAGGGATGGCACAAGTGGTGAGTACGATTGCTTTGGCCATGTTGATGTGCTTTGGCGCGGCCCTGATTTTGCCCGAATATTTTGCGATTAGTTGGCAAGCCGCATTCGCAATTGGCGGTGCCTTATCAATGTCATCGACGGCGATTGTGTCCAAGATGCTGACGGAAAAGTTGGAGCTGGAAAGTCCGCATGGCAGGCAGATTATTAGTATCTTATTGTTTCAAGATTTGGCGGTTGTTCCCTTGTTGATTTTGGTGCCTGCGTTGGCGGCAGAGTCGGATAACCTCAGCATGAGTTTGTTGACCGCAGCAGGCAAAGCAAGCCTTGTTTTGTTTCTACTTTTTTTTGTTGGAAAAAAAGTCGTGCGAGAGTGGTTTGCGATTGTCGTGCGCCGTCGCTCTCAAGAATTATTTATGTTGAACCTGTTGTTGTTCACTTTGGGCGCAGCATGGCTTACGGAAAAAGCAGGCCTGTCTTTGGCACTGGGTGCATTTGTGGCGGGGATGTTGATTTCTGAAACCGAGTACAAACATCAAGTTGAAGAAGACATTAAATCCTTCCGTGATGTGTTGTTAGGTTTGTTCTTTATTACCGTTGGCATGCTGCTTAATTTGCAGCTGGTGTTGGACTACGGATGGCTGATTTTATTGCTATTGGTTGGTCCTGTGGTGTTTAAATTTGGGCTGATTTTTTTACTCGCACGACTATTTTCCTGCCCGACCAGCGTCGCTCTTCGTACAGGCCTAGGCTTAGCACAGGCTGGTGAATTTGGCTTTGTGCTATTGAATCAGGCTGGAGGATTGAATTTAATCGACCCATTGT
>DLGN01000351.1 GCA_002482715.1 Oxalobacteraceae bacterium UBA7693 | reverse complement strand
TCACGCCCAATTCCGCCAACGACTGCACTTCAGCATCACCAGTGAAGGCAATTAATGTCAACCACGGAAGTTGTTCAGAGAAGAGCGGCAAACCAAACGGGCCTAGTACCACGCCGATGGTCAAAAAGCCCAACACTTGATTGATCTTAAAGCGCTGCAAGAGTGGAATCAAAATACCTGCCAACGTCAAAAACAACAAAGTCTCTCTTAAAAAAGGCAGGCCAGCTTGATGTTCCATTCAGCGCTCCAAAATAGACGATTGACTTTAAAAGCGGATTATATGATTTTAAGTTGAAAACACATTGCCGCAACGCAATAATTCTGCTTCATCCTTAGAGATTTGAAGATTTTTCGAGAAATTTGAGCAGGTAGATCATGTAGAAAATATGGAGCCGCTTCACACACGAAAATTAAATTCTCCTCAAACAACAGTTTTCTTGACGCCACGAAGAAGCGCTTGGCGCAATCAAATCTAGCCTCTACACTGCCAGTTTTAAACAGATTGCCTTCATTGTGAAAATTTCTATCGGCTGGCGTTTATTCTTTGCGGTGCTTCTCTCGCTCATCGTGATCGTTGCTGTTGCCTTGTTATTGATGCGCGAAAAAGTCAGTAGCAGCTTTGCTGACTATGCACTCAAGATTGAATTAGACAGGCTGCAAGAGATCGGCGACTCAATACAAGATCAATATGCGCAGACAGGTGACTGGTCGTTTCTGCCAACAGAGCCGGAACAAAAACAGCAATGGATTAATCAAGAGTTATTGCGTCTGTATCAAAATAAAAACACGCCTGACCTTCATTCGCAAACGAAACCCGTACACACAAACAAATCTGTTAACATAAGTAAGGCAACAATCACTGCACCAAGCGATCCAGTCGCGCCGGCCCGTCCGGTGCAAGGCAACCAAGCGTACCATGCAAAAACTCCTCCGTTACCACCACCGCCGCCACCATTACCACCGCCACCACCCATAGACCTGCCGTCTTTGCCATCAGAAATCACCGATTCATCTGCATCGCCAGCGCAAGAAATAGCATTTCAGAGTCTCAACAGTCGTATCAGTTTACTTGATGAAGCTAACAGCTATCTCGCTGGAAAAACTTTAGAGCAACGCCCTTTCGGCCGGCGCGCGCTTTACTTTCAGGACAAGCTAATTGGTCATTTACAGGTACAAAAATCAACACTGCCTAGTGATGAGATGGCCAGAGATTTTCTGCAAGAACAAGCCGACACGATCGCCATCATTATTGTGATCAGCATCAGTTTAAGCGGCTTAGCAGCCATGTTGTTGGCACTCCATTTCAGACGGCCAATACATCGACTAGTCGATGGTGCCCGCTTACTAGCAGACGGACGTTTCACCACACGCCTTGATGCACAACGCAGCGATGAACTTGGAGAACTGGCGAACAGTTTCAATCAACTTGCAGAAAAACTTGCACAGGCAGAACAAAGCCGCCGTCAATGGGTGGCGGATACTTCCCATGAATTGCGCACACCGATTGCCGTACTGCGTGCCCAACTAGAGGCACTGCAAGATGGTATTCGTCCGGTCAATTCTGAGAATATCGCCTTGATGTTCCGTCAGGTTCTATCTTTGAATAAATTAATTGATGAACTCTATTCGCTCGCAAAAGCCGATGTCGGCACGCTGCATTATCAGATGCAAGAGATGGATATCTGGACCCTGATCGAGGAGGAAAGTAGTAATTTCCAAGATAGAATCGGCAAAGCAGAACTGCAATTAACATTAATCGCAGCACCACAATGTGGTCGCATCTTAGGCGACAGTGAACGCTTGCGCCAAGTCATTCACAATCTATTGGAAAATTCTGTGCGCTATACCCATCGCGGTGGGGTCATCAGGATTAGCGCTGATAGCGATCAACAATTTCTGCTCATCCATATTGAAGACAGCGCACCTGAGGTCCCGCACGCCGCTTTAACAAGGCTGGGAGAACGATTCTATCGACTCGATAGTTCACGCAGTCGCGAGCATGGTGGATCAGGTTTAGGACTGGCTTTGTGCAGCCGCATTCTGGAGGCGCATCAAGCGACGATAGCTTTTTCAGCTTCCGAACTTGGTGGTCTGCACGTCAAACTACGTTTTACTTTAGCCTAGCAAATTTGCGGTGAACACAATGCCAAACTCTCCGACCGAAATACTCATAATTGAAGATGAACCCGACTTAGCATCGCTGATCGCAGACTATGTTCATGCGTCTGGCTATCAAAGTTTAGTTATAGCCAACGGCCAGTCAGCGCTTGAACAAATCCAGTTGCGTGTACCGGATTTGATCGTACTCGACTTAATGTTACCGGGCTTGGATGGCATTAGTCTATGCGAAGCTGTCAGGACTTTCTCCCAAGTTCCTATCATCATGGTTACCGCTAAAGTAGAAGAAATTGATCGTTTACTAGGATTAGAAATCGGTGCCGACGACTATCTTTGCAAGCCATTTAGCCCTAGAGAATTGATGGCTCGCATTAAAGTTATTTTACGCCGCGTATCCACCACAGCTGCGACAGCAATGCCGAGTGAAAAGCAGACCGTAGTTCACATTGATACCGCAGCTTTTCAAGTTTATTTGCATCAGCAATTATTAGAATTAACCCGTAGCGAATTTTTGCTGCTTCAGCATTTCATAGCTCATCCTGGGCAAGTCTTCTCACGCTCGCAGTTACTCGACTTCGTCACACAAGATAACCTGGATGTGACAGATCGTGCGATTGATAGTCATGTTAAAAATATCCGCAAGAAGATTGCGCAAATACGGCCGGACGACAATCCTATCCATGCGATCTATGGGCTAGGTTATCGTTTTGATGGTTTCAGCACTTAGGATACGATTCAATGATTTCACCTCCGCAGCAAACTTCATAAAGCTTTTCTACCCACCATCAATATTCGCCATTATTTCTCCACAATTGCGCCTCAAGATGACATCGTTGGCTAACAGAACATCGCCAATCCATCCATACAACGCACTAGGAGAAATCATGAAACCTGTAGCTATCGTACTCTTACTCGCTACTGTCGGCGCGGCCGGGCTGAGTGTTGCACAATCCAAAATCAAATCGACTGACAGCAATAAGGACAACACTGTCATCATCATTCAATGTGAAGAAAAATCGATAAGCAATCGATGCCTAAAAGTCCCGCCACCACCTGCACCACCTGCACCGCCCCCACCACCACCGGTACCAGAATTGCCGGCAATTCCAGAAATCTATATTCCTGAAGCACTTCATGCTATTTGTGCGGATAAAGCCGCGGGCACAAGGATTAAAGCGCAACAGAGCGATTCACTGGAATTCAGCGGCTCTTGTATCAAACGTGACGGAAAAATGATTCTCGACATTGATCATATTCGCCAGCGCAAACAATCCTAAACCAGGCCAGCAAAGCATTAAAAATGATCCCCTACTCAGATCAGGGTAGGAGATCCAACATCCAATTTAAGTAAGGAATTTTATGCACACGTTTAACACTTCGCCCCTGCACTTCCTCAAGCCTTTATCCGTCGTCATCAGCAGCCTCTTTTTCATTTCAGCTAATGCACTAGCGCAAATGCCCAATACAAAAAAAGATCTGAACATCAGCGCGAAAGATAAGCAGATTGTCATTCAAGAACTCCAGCAAAGCATGTCGAAAAAATACGTGTTTCCTGAAGTCGCTGATAAGGTCAATGTCATGCTCAATCAAAGGCAAAAAAATGGTGACTACGATCAAATCACCAGTGCTCGCGAATTCGCTAAAACACTGACAGAACATTTACAACTGCAAACCAAAGACAAACATTTAAGTATTCATGTCGAGCTCAATGAAATTCCCGTTAGTAACGCGAATGGCGAACCTAGCCCCGAAGAAAAAATCCGTTTGGATGCAGAGGAACGTCAATTCATGCAAGCGGTGAATTTCGGTGTTGAAAAAATTGAGCGTTTGGGCGGCAACGTCGGTTACCTCGAATTACGTGGCTTCGGCACGACTGAAATTGTGGGGCACGCGATCAGTGCAGCGATGACGCTGTTACATGCTAGCGATGCGCTGATTATTGATTTAAGAAAAAATGGTGGTGGTTCACCACAAACTGTGGCGTTGATTGCCAGCTATTTCACCGATCCTGAAGTCCACCTCAACGATATTTATAACCGGGCAGAAAACAAAACAACACAAATCTGGAGCACGCCATACACAGCGGGGCCGCGCTACGATAAGAACAAACAAGTCTACATCTTGACGAGTCAACGCACCTTTTCAGCAGCTGAAAAGGTGCGTTGACTCGTC
>DLGN01000190.1 GCA_002482715.1 Oxalobacteraceae bacterium UBA7693 | reverse complement strand
GCTATCATGGTCATTTTCACTATGCCGAAAAGAAGGGATATTCTGGTGCTGGGGTGTATAGCAAGAAAAAGCCGGATGCGGTTCATATTGGCTTTGGCAGTGCCGAGTTTGATGCTGAAGGGCGCTATGTGCGCTGTGATTTCGGAGACTTATCTGTTATTTCCGTCTATTGCCCGTCTGGATCATCCTCTCCGGAACGGCAAGAAGCGAAATTCCGTTTTATGGGGGAATTTGCGCCGCATTTGAAAGACTTAATCAATGCTGGCAGAGAACTGGTGATCTGTGGCGATTGGAATATTGCACACAAAGAAATCGATCTAAAAAATTGGAAAAGCAACCAAAAGAACTCTGGCTTTTTGCCAGAAGAACGCGCTTGGATGACGCAGTTGTTTGAAGAGATGGGCTGGATTGACGTGTATCGTCGCCTACATCCTGATACAACCGGTGACGCCTACACTTGGTGGAGTAATCGTGGTCAAGCTTGGGCGAATAATGTAGGTTGGCGTATTGACTATCATGTGGCAACACCAGGCATCGCATCCAAGGCGAAGTCAGCAGCGATTTATAAAGAGGAGCGATTTAGTGATCACGCACCTCTGATTATCAATTATTAAACGCGGTTAAATTCTGTATGAAAAAAGCTTGGTGAACTGAGATTCTCCAAGCTTTTTTATTGAGGGACGCAACCGATTAATTCACATCGGGTATGCCTTTCACATTGCTACGGTATGGTGGCAAACTCGCCAGATTAACGCCTTTAGCACGTGCATATAAAGGCATAACTTCAGGGAAATGTTTGCGAATTTCTTTAATGCGATCGTCTCCTGCGGGATGGGTGGATAGCCATTTTGGTGGCGCTTTTTGATTCACCAAGCCCATCTTCTGCCATAAAGTGACACCAGCGCGTGGATCAAAACCTGATCGCGCCGCCAAGTCCAAACCGACGATGTCACCTTCCGTTTCGTCTTCACGGGAGAATTTCAGCATCCAGACATTACCTGCAGTTCCTGCAATCCCCGCGGCCATATTGCCATCGTAGCCTTTCGATTCAAAGAACATGCCCACCAGTTTTGCGGCACTATTCATCGCCATCGATTTACCCGCACGTTCAGCACCATGTTCACGCAATGCATGGGCAATTTCGTGCCCCATAATCATCGCCACTTCGTCGTCGGTCAGTTTCAGGGTATCGAGGATGCCGGTATAAAAGGCGATTTTCCCGCCCGGCATGCAATAAGCATTGATCTGCGGTGAAGCGATCAGATTCACTTCCCATTTCCACTCTTTAGCGCGCGGGTTCCACGGCAAGGCGAATGGGATCATTCTCTTTGCGATCGCACGTAGTCGTATGACTTGCGGATGATTGTCTGGTGCCAGCTCGCGTTTCTGTTGCGCGGTTTGCATTGTCGTTGTGTATTGTTGCGCTGCTTGTCCTTCTAAGGCGCCAGTCGGCACAATCTTTCGCATAAACGACATTTTGCCGACATTGACGCCTTCTTGAGGTGCGTTATTCTGCGCCATCAAAGGCAAGCTGCAAGTCAAACCTGCGACAAGCAACAAAGATAGGGAGGAAGATTTCATATTGAAATTATGGTATTTAAATATTTTCATCATAGCACTCTCCACTTTTTAAGACTGCAAAGCATTGTGAATTTGATTTACCCAAGCTTGAACTTACGAGCAAACAAATTGCATCATCATGTAGATTCTTTGGCAGTGATTGAGGTCGATGGGATAGCAACCGCATTGTCCAACACTTGTTTGATCCAAGGCAGCATCAAATAGGCTGGGAACGCAAGCACAAAGGTTAGCAAGAAGTAAGATGTATAGCCCATTTCTTGCGCACCGACACCGCCAGCCCATCCAGCAATGGAACGCGAGAAGGCGAAGATGGATGACAAAATTGCGTACTCCGTCGTCGCTTTCGATTTATCAACAATCGCCATCATAAACGCTAAGAACGCACCCGTGCCCAAGCCCTGCGTCAAGGACTCAATCGCACTTGCACTATACATAATTGCCTGATGTGACAGCGCAATGTCGGTACCCTGTGCGACTTGCGGAATCGTCATTGCAGCGATCACATAACCTAAATTAGAAAAAGCCTGCGTTAATCCCAGCAACCACAAACCTTTGTAAATGCCAACGCGATCCGTGTACCAACCGCCGAGCACGCCACCCGCGATCGATAAGCCCAAGCCTAAATTGACAGAGATCATACCAATCTGCGTATTCGTAAATCCGCTATCCACCCAGAACGGCTTGATCATAAAACCAATCGATGAATCCGCTAATTTGAAGATCAAAATAAAACAGATAATCACGAACGCGTGCTTGCGATTCAACAACGATATCAAGGCACCAAACACGGGACCATTTTGCAGCGATTCCCAATGCGTTGCCGAGATTCGCTGGAAACCATAGCGGAAGATAAATGCCGCTAGCAAAATCAAGGCAACTGGGATCGACTTAAACCACCAAGTCTTCTTCAATAAAGCAATGGATTCAATACTAAGCGCATTAAAAATTGGCCAGAGCAAGGCTAAAATAAACATCGCAATCGACAACATCAACGCGGGGCTTTCAGTCAGAAAACCAAATTCCTGATTGGCGCTCACTTTGCTCGAACTCACAATGCGTGCGTCTTCTTTTGGTGCAGATAAACTCAGTATCGCCATACCGACAAAAATCGCAGCTGACAACCAATAAGTCGCGTTCCAACCCGCATAATCAGAGAACCACAACAAGGCGCCAGCGGTCAGCATACCGACGCGATAGAAACCGATTCGAAAACCATTCGCTAATCCGAATTCATGCTTATCCAAGCGTTCTATCGTATAGCCATCAATCGCAATATCATTGGTTGCTGACAATACGGTAAACACGCCAATCGCCACCCAAACACCAGAACCAAATCCAGCGTTATAGGCGAAGTACATCATCACCAACCCCATGCCAATATCGACCGCAGCCATCCAATAACGATGCCGACGTGTGTAGTCAATAACCGGTGCCCATAAAAACTTCAGAGACCAAGCCAAGCCTAATAAACTCAGTAAACCAATCTTAGATAACTCGACGCCCTGCTGGCGGAAATACACCGGGAATAAATCGTAAAACAAACCCAAAGGAAAGCCTTCTGAAAAATACAAAAGGCTTACCCAAAACAGTTTGGAACGTAATAAATGCGATTTCGCAGCAGGTTCGATTTGACTCATTATGCAGACTTCTTGCGTAAACGGAAAACCGCAAGACTACCACGCAAATTCGGTAACCAGTGTATCTGTTTGCCTTCGTGGAGTGCGACACATTCCATTACTTCTAAACCGACATCGTCAGCTAAATCGGCAAAATCATAAATCGTGGCGCAACGTACGTTGGGCGTGTCGTACCACTCGAATGGTAAGGATTTCGAGACTGGCATCTTGCCCCGCAATAAAGCGGTACGGTGTGGCCAATAGCCAAAATTGGGGAAAGAGACAATCGCTTCGCTACCAACCCGGGCGATATCTCGCAACAAAGGTTCGACATGCTTCATCATCTGTAAGGATGACAGACACAAAACCGTATCAAACGCATGTTCGGCGAAAATGCTCAAACCGTTTTCCATATCTTGTTGAATAACATTGATGCCGCGCTTGGCACATTCCAGCACTTTATCATCAGCAATTTCAATGCCGTATCCCGTACATTCCTTAGCGGTTTGCAGATAATCGAGCATGACACCATCACCGCAGCCCACATCTAACACATGCGCCTGTGGCTGAATCCAGTCTGCAATAAAAGCGAGATCTGGCCGCAACAACTTTAATTCTTGAACGTTCATGCGAACTCCTGCGCGATACGGTTGTAATAAGCAGCGACAAAATTCAGATAGCGCGCATCATCCAATAAAAAGGCATCATGCCCATGTGGTGCGTCGATTTCGGCGTAACTCACAGTGCGTTTGTTATCGACCAGCGCTTTGACAATCTCGCGGCTGCGCTCCGGTGAAAAACGCCAGTCGGTCGTGAAGGATGCGAGCAAGAACTGTGCTTTCGTGACCGCCAAAGCCTTGCTCAAATCGCCGCCATGCTGACGTGCTGGATCGAAGTAATCAAGTGCTTTGGTAATGAGTAGATACGTATTGGCGTCAAAATAATCGGAGAATTTGTCGCCTTGGTAGCGAAGATACGATTCAATTTCAAATTCAACGCCATAACCAAACTGGTAGTCACCCGTTTTTAATTCGCGTCCAAACTTTTCAGCCATATCATCGTTCGACAGGTAGGTAATATGACCAATCATGCGCGCCACGCGCAGACCATTTCTCGGCACAACTTTGTGCGCATAAAAATCACCACCATGGAAATCGGGATCGGTCAAAATCGCCTGACGTGCGACATCATTAAACGCGATGTTTTGTGTGGAGAGTTTGGGCGTCGATGCGATCACCACGCAATGACGCAGCCGCTCAGGAAATAAAATACTCCATGCTAAAGCCTGCATACCGCCAAGCGATCCGCCCATGACAGCGGCGAATTGGGTGATGCCCATTTCGTCAGCAACACGCGCTTGCGCACGCACCCAATCTTCTACCGTGACAACTGGAAAATCCGCGCCGTACTGCTTGCCAGTCGCGGGATTGATATGCATAGGGCCAGTCGAACCAAAACAAGAACCTAAGTTATTGATCCCAATCACAAAAAACTTATTCGTATCGAGCGGCTTGCCCGGCCCCACCATGTTGTCCCAC
>DLGN01000315.1 GCA_002482715.1 Oxalobacteraceae bacterium UBA7693 | reverse complement strand
GGTCCAGGTGCGGAACAGGTAATTACCTTTGAAGAAGGAATTGTGGCCGTAGGCGGCGTGGGCGATCACCAGCGTTTGCATGGTGAGGCTGTTTTCTTCCATCAGGTAGGCGATGCAGGGATTTGAGTTGATGACGATCTCATACGCCAGTCCCATGTGACCGCGCTTATAGCTTTTTTCAGTCGATAGAAAATGCTTGCCGAAGGACCAGTGATTGTACGAGACCGGCATACCGACCGAGGCGTAGGCATCCATCATTTGTTCGGCGGTGATGATTTCTAATTGATTTGGGTAAGTATCTAGTTGAAAGTTTTTGGCGACGCGCGCGATTTCTTCGTGCGCTTGTTCTATTAGTTCGAAAGTCCATTCAGATTGATCGGGCAAGCGTCGTGGATTGCGCGGCTTGGTCGTCGCATCCTCGATGTTGTTATCTTTAGCGGCGTTGTGGCTATTCATACAGATGTCCTCTCAGCCTTACTTTAGTTTTATTTACTTTGTTTTTTAAAGAGTTCTCTAAACACAGGATAGATGTCGGCCGGCTCCTCGATTTTTTGCATAGCGAAGTGAGATTTTTGCTCTTTAACTTGCAGGTATTCTTGCCATAGATTTTGTGGTTCACCATCGGTGATTTCGACGTAGGCGTAGTACTGCACCATGGGCATGATGGTGTTGAGCAGAATCTGTTTGCAGATGACAGAATCATTGTCCCAATTGTCACCGTCTGATGCTTGTGCGACGTAGGCGTTCCAGTCGCTGGAGGCGTAGCGGGTTTGTATGACTTCGGTCAATAAGTGCAGCGCAGATGACACAATAGTGCCGCCCGATTCGCGCGAATGAAAGAATTCTTTTTCATCGACTTCAAGCGCTGATGTGTGATGGCGGATGAAAACGACTTCGATTTTTTCATAAGCACGTTGCAGGAATAGGTAGAGCAAAATAAAGAAACGCTTGGCGATATCTTTTTTCTTTTCATCCATAGAGCCAGAGACATCGAGCAGACAAAACATCACGGCTTGGGTGCTAGGCTTAGGCACTTTAATGCGATTGCTGTAGCGTAGGTCGAAAGGGTCGATGAATGGGATCGCTAATAATCTTGTGCGCAGATGATGAATTTCTTGTCGCAGTTTAAGGATTCTGGGATCTTGGTTGTCGTCAGTTTCGACCAATAAATCAGCCAGTTCTTCTTCCGCTTGTTTTAAGCGTTTGCTAGACTTACCGCCGACGGCAATGCGTCTTCCTAATGCGCCACGTAATGAGCGTAAAACGTGTAATGAAGTCGCGGTGCCGGTGGTGCTATAGCCTGCGCGTTGATTCTTAAAGTCGGTGGTGGCGGTGAGCTGGGTTTTGATAAGGTTGGGTAATTCTAAATCTTCGAAAAAATAATTGAGAAATTCTTCTCGACTGATTTGGAAAACAAAATCATCTTCGCTGATGTCTTCGCTATTGCCGGCCTGGCCTTTGCCTTTGCCCGCACCACCTTTGGGGCGTTCGATCTGATCGCCGGTTTGATATTCTTGATTGCCGGGATTGACGCTTTCCCATATGCCACCGTGAGAGTGACCGAAGTTGGGTTCGTTGACGTCTTTAACCGGGATCGCGATTTTCTCACCGCTGTCCATGTCGGTGATGGAACGACCTTTAATCGCACGTGTGACCGCGTCTTTGATCTGGCCTTTATAACGACGCAAAAAACGCTCGCGATTCGGGGCAGATTTGTTTTTACCTTGAACTCGTCTGTCGATTAGATGTACCAATTTGTGCTCCCGAACAAGTTCTGTGTTTTTATAACTCTCCCTTCTCCCGCGTGCGGGAGAAGGGTTGGGGATGAGGGGGCTCTAGATTTCCGTTTTCTCATTGCTGGCAAGCATCAGTTACTGAAATTTTTGTCTTTGAAAATAATTTCAGTCTTGCTCAAGCTCCCTCACCCCAACCGCTCTCCCGCCTGCGGGAGAGGGGCTTTTCCAACCTTCAACCCCTTACGACGACTTCCTCACCCTCAAATACCATTCACACAGCAATCTAACTTGTTTCGCGGTATAGCCTTTTGCCACCATGCGGCTGACAAATTCCTGATGCTTGTTGGCGTCGTCGCTGCTGGCTTTAGCGTTGAATGAAATAACCGGCAGCAGCTCTTCCGTATTCGAAAACATTTTTTTCTCAATAACCGTACGCAGTTTTTCGTAGCTGGTCCATGTCGGATTTTTTCCACCGTTCTGTGCTCTTGCGCGTAAGACGAAATTGACAATTTCGTTGCGGAAGTCTTTAGGATTCGAAATGCCCGCAGGTTTTTCAATTTTTTCCAGTTCGCTATTCAAAGCTTCACGGTCAAAACTCTCGCCCGTATCGGGATCGCGGAATTCTTGATCTTGTATCCAGAAGTCAGCGAAGGTCACGTAGCGATCAAAGATATTTTGTCCGTATTCAGAATAGCTTTCCAGATACGCGGTTTGGATTTCTTTGCCGATGAATTCGGCGTAACGCGCGGCCAGATATTCTTTGATATAAGACAGATATTTTTGCTCTAGCTCAGGAGAGAATTGTTCGCGTTCGATTTGTTGTTCCAACACGTAGAGCAAGTGCACAGGGTTGGCGGCGACTTCGGTGTTGTCGAAGTTGAATACTTTAGACAAAATCTTGAAGGCGAAGCGGGTAGAGATGCCGTTCATACCCTCATCGACGCCCGCATAATCGACGTACTCTTGCCGCGATTTGGCTTTGGGATCGGTATCTTTTAAGTTGTCGCCGTCATACACCAGCATTTTGCTAAAGATGCTGGAATTTTCTGGCTCGACTAGGCGTGACAGAATCGAGAATTGCGCCATCATTTTGAAGGTGCCTGGGGCGCACGGTGCTTGCGACAGTGAGGAGCTGCGTATGAGTTTTTCGTAGATCTTAATTTCGTCAGAAACGCGCAGACAGTAAGGTACTTTGACGATGTAGATACGATCTAAGAAGGCTTCATTGTTCTTATTGTTTTTAAAGGTTTTCCATTCGGATTCGTTCGAGTGCGCGAGGATAATGCCTTCAAACGGAATCGCACCGAATCCTTCCGTACCTTTGAAATTGCCTTCTTGCGTGGCGGTCAATAATGGATGTAAAACTTTGATCGGTGCTTTGAACATTTCTACAAATTCCATCAGACCTTGATTCGCCAGACAGAGGCCCCCAGAATAGCTATATGCATCTGGGTCATCTTGCGCAAAATCTTCGAGTTTGCGGATGTCGACTTTACCGACTAATGAGGAAATATCTTGATTGTTTTCATCACCTGGTTCGGTTTTAGACACCGCTATTTGTTTTAAGACTGAAGGATAGCGCCGCACCACGCGGAATTGATTAATGTCGCCGCCAAATTCATGTAGTCGTTTTACCGCCCAAGGGCTAGGAATGGTTCTGAGATATCTGCGAGGAATCCCAAAATCTTCTTCTAAAATCGCACCGTCTTCCTCTTCGTTAAACAAGCCAAGCGGCGACTCATTCACGGGTGAACCTTTGATGCAATAGAAGGGAATTTTTTCCATTAAGTATTTGAGGCGTTCGGCGATCGATGATTTACCGCCACCGACCGGACCTAGCAAATACAACACTTGCTTGCGTTCTTCCAGACCTTGCGCGGCATGGCGGAAGTAGGCGACGACTTGTTCTATTACTTCTTCCATGCCGTAAAACTCGCGGAAGGCCGGATAGATTTTGATGATTTTATTGGAGAAGATACGCGAACGTCGAGAGTCGTTGCGGGTGTCGATTTGTTCCGGTTCGCCGATGGCTGCCAGCATGCGTTCCGGTGCAGTGGCGTAGGCGAGAGGGTCTTTTTTGCATAAGTCCAAAAACTCTTGCAATGAATATTCTTCTTCGCGAGTTTTTTCGTAACGCGCTGCATAGTTGTCAAAAATATTCATTTTGATCTCCTTTTTACGTGCGCACTGAGTGTTCAGATTTTGTCAGCTATCGCACTTTCTTTTGGGTGATAAACGAAAAAAGTGGCGTAGGCTCAATTTAGTGTAGGCGAAAAATAAAAATCTGCAGGCAAATTTTTGTGACATTGAAATGTAAAAAAGACGGGACAAGCCCCTAATGCCGCTCAGCCAAGCGTGGTGCTGCATATCGTCGGCAAGCAGCATGCTGTTCGCGTTCCCCCGCTGTAACCCACATAGGGATGACAGCGCGACGTTTTGCATTGAACTGAAATGCATCAGGATAATTTCCTTTATTTCTTAGCTTAACGATGATGGCTGGGGATTTGGATGACACGATTTTTGCATAAGCATGCTTCAATTTTGTCTGGAACTTCGCCACTGCAATATGGTCAGAAAGCAGCTAAGAACAACAAATCGTTACAAAATAAGAGAGAAAACTCTCAGATCTATTGTCCGCGCCTGCTGTGCGAACTCAGAACAAGTGATATGCTTGTTGGCATTAAGACGCTGCCATGGTTTTTTATTAACCGTATATGAAGCAGCGCGGGTTGAACGGTAAGAAATATTCGTATTTGGCTATTAAAAAGTATTCATTTATTGCACACTATGATGTACGCATTGCAATACGAATAATTGGAGAAAGAACATGAAAAAGACTTTGATAGGAATGGCAATCGCTTTGGCGGTTTCTACCCATTTTGCAATCGCGGAATCTGGCCCGATTGCAACGGTGAATGCGCCTGATGTGAATAGCGCAGCAAAATCAACGCTGAATTTTCAGCCTTTGCCACAACAAATTCAGGCGGCGAATATGACGGCTGAATTTTTTACGCGCTTTCATTACAAAGCGACCCCGCTCGATGATGCGATGTCGGAAAAGATTTTTGATCGTTATTTGAAATCACTTGATGGCGATCGTGTTTTTTTCTTGCAATCAGATATTGATAAATTTTCTGTCGCGCGCGACAAGCTCGATGACGCGATCTTGGGACAAGATTTACGTACACCGTTTGCGATGTTTAATCTGTATCACCAACGTTTTAAAGAACGTTTGACTTACGCGCGCAGCTTGTTGAATTCTGAATTCGATTTTTCACAGAAAGAAGCTTATCGCTATCAGCGTGAAAAAGAACCTTGGCCACAGACCGAAGATGAAATGCGTGATTTGTGGCGTCAACGGGTGAAGAACGATTGGCTGCGTTTAAAGCTGGCAGGCAAAGAAACGGCAGCGATTAAGACCACACTGGAAAAGCGTTATGAAACCACCCTAACGCGCATGAATAAATTGAAGAGCGAAGACGTATTTCAATTGTTTATGAATGCGTATGCCATGTCGGTGGAACCACATACGAATTACCTGGGCCCCAAAGCGGCAGAAGACTTTGATATCTCTATGCGTTTGTCGATGACTGGTATCGGCGCGACTTTGCAAGATCGCGATGAGATGGCAACGGTGCGTGAGATGGTGCCTGGTAGTCCGGCGGCTTTGTCGGGTAAGTTAAAGGTCGGTGATCGTATCGTTGGTGTTGCGCAAGGTACGGACGGACCTGTGGTGGATGTGATGGGATGGCGTTTAGACGATGTCGTTAAATTGATTCGCGGCCCGAAAGACACCACGGTGACTTTAGATGTCTTGCCTGCGGATGCCGGCCCAGATGGCGCGCACAAAACGGTGGTGTTGGTGCGTAACAAAATCACTTTAGAACAACAGGCTGCAAAGAAATCGATACAGGAAGTGAAAAC
>DLGN01000019.1 GCA_002482715.1 Oxalobacteraceae bacterium UBA7693 | reverse complement strand
GCAAGCACAAATGCGGAAATGCGTGACGGCTGACGGTAAATCCATCTACACCGATGCGCCATGTGCCAGCAAAGTGACTGGTAAGTCAACCGAGGTGAAAGATACAGAAGCGATCAAGCGCGCGTCTAACCTGAATGGCCAATTAAGTTTGGAGAAAAGTTGCTGGGTTTTATCGCATCGCAATTCTCAATGCTATCGCGCAGCGAATCTCGAACTAGAAACCGTATTCAAAGAAAATTGCACTCTACCGATTAAAGAGTTCGAGCGCACACAGGAACAAACCGAAAATAACAAGAAAAAATCTTATTCTGGTCGCTACTATAGCCGCTATGATCGTTACGAAAAAAACGAAAAGCCAGCTGAAGCAGATGATCTTGAGTACGCCAACCGCTATGTGAATAAAAGTCGGGCCGTTCTGCAATGCGAATCGGTAGAAAAAGATATGTGGGATTTTGTGAAACGTCACTTCGCCAATAAAGTTTCTGCGCAAGACACGAAAGCAATCAATCACAAATTAAAAATCTTGCCAACGCGTGAAGAAAAACCTTGGCGTGAATATTGATTCAGAGATATTCGCATCTTGAATTCACTTTCAGGCAAGACGTAATAGCATTTCCATCATGCGCCAGCTTAGACTGGCGCATTGTTTTAGTGGTAAATCACATCTCATCACAACAAAATACAAGCGCTAGAAAATGAGCGCATTTTGATTTAAGAAAGTAAGTAGCAATGACACGCATAATCATCATCTTAATTTGCGCCCTAGGCATCGCCTATTACACCGTGCAGATTTACAGTCTGAAAGATACGATCTCACTGACCAGATCCGCCCCAGAAACAAAGTCATCTGCTAAGCCAGTCGCCAAGCAAACTGCGCAGCCAAAGA
Organism: Oxalobacteraceae bacterium UBA7693; assembly: GCA_002482715.1. GTDB lineage: Bacteria > Pseudomonadota > Gammaproteobacteria > Burkholderiales > Burkholderiaceae_D > Undibacterium. Next base: position 4,945 of record DLGN01000019.1, on the reverse strand, counting down.
TGCAATTTCAATTTACGATGGAATCAACCGATGTTGATTTAATCGAAGGCTGCCGTCAGCTTTTTCGTGACGATGACAAATTACAATTACAAGTAGACCCCAAGCAGACGAATAAAGCGATCTTAAAAGCGGAACGGAATTTTGACGCCAAAGATTTAGAAGTCACGCTAAAATTCAGAAGATCACTGCTCGACAAAGGCTGCTTGCAAAAAGACAGCGATGTATTTGCGATCAAGGTTGTTGGCTAGCTTGTTGATTCGCTGACGAAATCAAAAATTTGTATTGAACAATTTGCTGCGAGCTGAGCCATGCGATACAACTCAAACGGAACACCATGCGGCGGCGCCCACAGCAAATTGAAACAATCTATTCCTATCAGGACTTTCGCAAAATTGCGCTAGCTAGAGCCTGCCCTCGAATGCCTTAGTCGGGGGCGCGTCGCCGAAGACAGTACACTTGTACGATGAGGCGACTGCAACGACGCTAGCGTCTGTTTTGCGTAAGTCCTACCTATAATTGATACAAATAATTGAGCTTGATAAACGCCCTTCGTCCGGTGCGCAAAGACAGGTCTTGCGTGCGCTGTAAATGCGCGGGGTTGCCGATCAAGGCTAAGTTTTCTTGTCGATTACCGTAGCCAGCAATCAAACTCGTTCCCGGAGAAAGCAGATAACTCACTTGCAAATCAGTATTGAGTTGCTTGCCCGATTCCAAGCTACTCAAGCGCGGATTACCCGCCAGCTGATGATAGTCAGCAATCAAACGCAAACCCAAAAAACGATTGTGCTGATAGCTAAGCTTAGTCCGCCACATCAGATTGCGATAAGCGGTCGCATTCCCAGCTACACCAGTTGCGCTTAAATCATTCCACAATAATTTTTCTTCGATACGCCATTGCGGATGCGGCATGAAAGTCAGGGTAAGATCCATACTGCGACCTTGTCCCAGCAAAGACGAGACGCCAGCCGCTGGCGTGTAATTGATGCTATCCATCGCACCAAATTCCGCCATCGCACTTAACCAACTCAACCAACTACTTCCTACACTCACAAGCCAACCTTGTTTGCGATATTCTTGTCCTGCGTATTTTTCATAGCCATGACGGCTAAACACTTCCAACCACGAATCGCGACTTCCTTCTGCCACCACACCAACATCCAACGACCAATCTTGCAGCTGATTGGACTGATCGCGTGACACCGTGCTGTTACCAATAAAGCCAAGCCGCTGTAAGTCTTCGGCATCATCCAAATGCCACAGATACATACTCTCTTGTTCCAGTTGTTTGACATCGGTGCGCGGCAAGAATGCCAGGTTGCTGGCAAACGCGCTGCTGATATCAGAATACTTCGCCAAATATTCCAAATGTTTGCCCTGATGTTTGGCTTCAAAATAGCCCAAGTGCCCGCTCAGTTTATGACCATCAACTTCACTTTGGCTGCGCGCCATCTGCGCTTGAAAAATCCAGTTATCGTCTAATTGAAATCGCGCATCCAAACCTGCAACAGAATCTGCTTGCCGATCTGTACGTCGATCCGTAATTAATCCGCCCATTGCAAAATCATGCGTGAGGTCGTTCTGCACACGCGCCATCGCAACCTTTGCCTTCTCTTTGCCATCATCACCTGCTGCGTGATCATCGATCAGCAAGCCGCCATAAGCCCAACGATCTTGGCGTCCAGTGATACGCAAGCCGGCTTGCGGTTGCGCTATACGACGCGAGAAAAACAAAGGCGTTGGCGTATGAAAGAAACCTGCATTTTCCAAAAAGAATGGCCGCTTTTCAGGAAACAAAACTTCATAACGTTTATCAATCACGATCTGCGGCTCATCCGATTCGACTTCACTGAAATCTGGTTTGATAGTTAAATCAATCGCGCTTGCATCGCCCACCACCCACTTCGCATCCAGCCCAGCTTGCACCTTATTGTCTTGTTGCCAGCGCGGCGTGGCGTGGTTTTCGGTATTGAGTAAACGTGAATTACCCAGATAGACAAAGGGGTTCACCTGCACATTGCGCCCGGCACTAAGTTTTTCTGGAATTTGCATACTCGCCGCTTGCAGCACAAAGCCAGCGACTTGCTTAGAAATATGTGGCCAGAATGATTCTTCACCCAAATGTGTAATCGTGCGACCAACAGTCACGCCCCAAGTCTGCACATCAGCGCTTTTAAAACGCAGACTCTTAAACGGAATCGCCATACTCACCACATAACCATCGTCTGTTAATTGCCCATCTGATTGCCATTGCGTATCAAAATTTTTATCTAACTCCAAACCTTCGGTGCGTTTCGAATCCATTTGCACACCATAAGGATTCACAAAAAAAGAAAATGCACGGCGCTTATCGTGAAAGGTATCGAGTTCCAAAATCACAAAATCATCACCCACAAAATCTTCGCGCTTGGCAATACGGGCACGAACATTCTTCGGATCTTCCTTCGCCACAAACACCGCATAAAAATGCGTATCGTCATACGACAAATAAGCTGTAGTCGCTTTTGATACTGGATTGCCATCGCCCGGTGTACGTTGTTTAAAATCACGCACCACAAAACCAGCGTCGGCAGGAACACCGCCTACATAGTCTCGTAATTGTGGTGGCGTTTTGGCGCGCGGCAAAGTGAGATCAGTTTGCGCAAACGCAGCCGAGATCATCAAAGATAAACAAAATGCGATTGCAGTTTTCATCGCGGTTTTTTTAAACATAAAATTTTTCAAAGGATAACGAGATTAAATAAATCAGGTTGACGACTAAAGCTGTAATGGTCCCCCGCGAAAACGCTAAAGTAAGAAATCATTTTCTTAACAAGTTCAATTTAGCGCCCCTCTCTCGCATGCGGAAGAAGAATCGGGGACGAGGGATTTTCAGGCACAGTTAACAATATTTCAGGACATGAAAACGAAAACTGTGCGCTACTCTGTCAATGTGGAAACAGTATTCAATGAATGCCAGGAAAATAAAGATTGCCCTTGGAAAACACCAGTACCACATGCAACTAGATCAAAGCAAAAGAATAAGCCGATTTGAACATAAATAAAGTAAAAAGTTCAGTGAAGCGCTAACGCCGACCAAACTCACTCACATGAAGATTGATTCCATCGATGTCTAGTCAGATTTTTTTATGACTACATTAGTCTGCAGCTTGATGCGTCTCGTGATACTTCCAAGCTTCCGACAAAGTATTGGCGCCAGGCGCAGAGTTTTGTAATGCCCAGCCAGAAGCACTAATCACTAAAGCGGTAATTAAGAAAGGCCAAATGGTTTTCTTAATCGCCGTTCCCAACCAAGCCGTTTCAGGAATTTTTTTCAAACGGCGATAAAGCCCAGTGGCCAGCAAGAAATCCACACTCAATTCCGCCAGCAACATCGGCGCTGAATAAACAACATATAGCGTCGAGAACAGCAATGCTAATACAAACGCAGCAACCGCCAAGGGAATCACCAACTCATCTGCATCACCTGCTCCCGATAAAACATCACCGATGCCACTGCTGCTTCCACTACTGCCGCCACCACTACCGCTGCCGCCAGCACTGGCGATATTTGCCGCTTCGCTTAAATCAATCAAGGCTTCTGGCGGGTTAGCTGCTGGGTCAAAAGAAGCGCTTGCACCAGCACCAGAAAAATCACCACCCTGCCTGCTCAATTGGTTCACCGAAGCAATCGCATCACTCGAACTAGACATTGAACTTGAGCTTGGGCGCGAAGAATAGTAGGCAAGATCCAACACCGCCTCTGCCACATCAGCGACTTGCTCACGTTGTGTTACCAGCCATACTCGCAAGAGGCCAATGAAACCAATGTAGGCAATGCCAAACGCGCACAGATAGCGCAGCCACATTGTCTGCATACCAGAATGCAGCAAAATAAACGAACTCAAAAAACCAATTAAACCCGTCATCATCACCATCAACATCATTTGCAAGCGCGGATAACCGTCTTTCTCTATCCGAGATTTCAATCTGGACACCAAATGAGTGCGGCTTGGTTTGTTTGTCATGTTGCTAGCTTTTTTAGTGGTCTTTTTAAAAGTCGTCATCGAAATATCGGGGCATATAGTGGCTGTAGAAGAGCCATGATTATATTGAGCCGCACTAGAAATGAAATCAGCCATTTAGACTAGGGGCGCCAAGATAGCATAAGTAGTAGAAACATCACTAGAAAAAACTAATCTAAACATAAACAAATAGGCGTAACAAAAATACAAACCAGCTTGAAACGCAGCATGTGCAAAGCCTACGCCACTAAACACATCATCCTTGCTGAAGGAAACCTTAGGTAATTCAACGCGGTCAAACCAAGCGAATTCAAGCGCAAACAAGGGCAAATCCTTTACAAAACACACCACAAACGACAGCACAAGCGCAAAACTGCCTAAATATGCTGCGCTACGGTAAAATGTTTGCTATTACTGTATCCAATCATCCCCATTTTTTCCATAAAGATTTAGCAATGAGCAACGATAACAAACACAATACGAAGAACGACAGCAAAAACACAGAAGCCCCTGTTATTTCAAACTTCTTACGCGGCATCATCGACCGCGATCTGGCCGACGGCAAATACACGCGCGACGGCCTGCCGAATGTGATCACCCGTTTCCCCCCAGAGCCTAACGGCTACTTGCACATCGGTCATGCCAAATCGATCTGCTTGAACTTCGGTTTAGCACGCGATTACCAAGGTCGTTGCCATTTGCGTTTTGATGACACCAATCCAGAAAAAGAAGATCAAGAATACGTTGACACCATCATGGACAGCGTCAAATGGTTAGGCTTTGATTGGAACTATGGTGACAAGAACGGCGACAACTACAGCGGCGGCAGCCACCTCTACTACGCCAGTAATTACTTCGACACCTTCTACGCAATTGCCGAATACCTGATCGAAGCAGGCCACGCTTATGTCGATAGCCAAAGCGCAGAAGACATAAGCGTGGCC
>DLGN01000258.1:10286-13913 GCA_002482715.1 Oxalobacteraceae bacterium UBA7693 | reverse complement strand
GGGCAAGCAACTGAGCGATTTTGAAAAGAGTTATTTTTACAGCGATTCACAGAACGATATTCCCTTGCTCTCTATCGTGACTCACCCGATAGCGACCAATCCGAATAAACTATTACAAGCCCATGCACAAGCACATGGCTGGCCGACCTTACAACTGTTTGAATTACACAACTGAGCTGCACAAAAAGCATGATTAAGAAATTTATCCGCAAAATCTTAGGCGTTAAGAACCCTGACGACACCATCGATCAAGGCAAAGCGAGCGCAAAGAAAAACAAGCCAAAAGTCTTGAGTGCGAAAGAACACGGCATCGATCCTGACTTAGTATCGAATAACGCAATCCGTGTGACCCAGACTTTGCAAGACAATGGCTTTAAAGCTTTTATCGTCGGCGGCGCAGTACGTGATTTATTGTTAGGTGTAAAACCCAAAGACTTTGACGTGGCGACCAATGCAACACCTGAACAAGTCAAACGCTTATTCCGCCGCGCTTTTATCATCGGTCGCCGCTTTCAGATCGTGCATGTGATGTTCGGGCAAGACTTAATCGAAGTCACGACTTTCCGTGGTGCTGCCAAGAACGAAGCGCCTAAAGACGAACACGGACGCGTCTTGCGCGACAATACCTTTGGTGAGCAGCATGAAGATGCGGTAAGACGCGACTTCACCATCAATGCCATGTATTACGATCCCGCCAGCCAGACGGTGTTGGATTACCACGGTGGCATCGCAGATATCCGTAAAAAGACTTTGCGCATCATAGGCGTGCCTGAACTGCGCTATCGTGAAGATCCTATCCGCATGTTGCGCGTCGTGCGCTTCGCAGCCAAACTCAAATTCACCATCGATGCCGAAACCCGCGCGCCGATCAAAGTGATGGCAGCCTTAATCAACAATGTGCCAAGTGCCCGCGTATTTGATGAAATGCTCAAGCTTTTGATGAGCGGGCATGCGATGGCATGTTTACAGCAGTTACGCAAAGAAGGTTTGCATCACGGTTTAATGCCACTACTCGATGTCGTACTCGAACAGCCTTTGGGCGAACGCTTTGTCACCTTAGCTTTAGCGAATACAGACGAGCGTGTACAACAAGGTAAAACAGTTTCGCCTGGATTTCTATTTGCGTCCTTGCTGTGGCATCAAGTCGTAGAAAAATGGGAAGCCTACAAAGTCTCAGGCGAATTAGCGATACCGGCATTGCATTTAGCCGCTGATGATGTGCTGAATACCCAAACCGATGCCCTCGCCCTGCAACGTAAAATCGGTACCGACATGCGCGATATCTGGGCAATGCAACCGCGCTTTGAAAAACGTATAGGTAAAGCACCGTACAAACTCTTAGAAAATAATCGCCTGCGCGCTGGTTACGATTTCTTATTGCTACGTTGTGCGTCAGGTGAAATCGATGCGGAACTCGGCGAATGGTGGACCGACTTTATCAATGGCGATGAGGAAGACCGCGTGCGCTTGCTGAGCATCAAACCCAAAGCGAAAACAGCGGAAAGCGCGCCAGCCAAAAAGCGTCGCCCACGTCGCAGCCTAAACCGAAACGCCAGCAGCAAACCTAAAGCGGATGCTGCAGAATAAAGCCATGACGATCAGCGCTTACATAGGTATCGGTGCCAATCTCGGCGATGCACAGGCAATGGTTGAATACGCAATTGAAAAGCTACGCAGTTTGCCGCAAACGCAATTTAAGCAAGCTTCCTCGCTATTCATTACTGCGCCGATAGATTCCAGTGGTGATGACTATATCAATGCCGTCGCCGCCTTAGAAACTGATTTGGATGCACAGGTTTTACTAGAACATTTACAAGCACTAGAACTAGTCTGTGGTCGTGAACGCCCATATCGCAATGCGCCACGCACCTTAGATCTCGATCTGCTTCTATATGGTCAGCAGAAGATCAATACCGAACACTTGACCGTGCCCCATCCACGTATGACGGAACGCGCATTCGTTTTGATTCCCTTATTACAGCTCGATCCTTTCATCAATGTTCCGGGCAAAGGCGCTGCGCATGAATTCGCACCCGCCGTCGCGGATCAGGGCATCAGTAAACTTTAGACTCGAACTTTAGACAGAAAATCTAAACGTGCAAACGATCGCCATGCAAATTCCCGTCATCATTCAAACCACCGGACTATTGATACTCTCAAACGTCTTCATGACTTTTGCATGGTACGGGCATCTCAAAAATCTCAACAACAAAGCCTGGTATATTGCCGCTTTTGTCAGTTGGGGCATCGCCCTTTTTGAATATTTACTCCAGGTACCAGCGAATCGTATCGGTTACACTCAATACAGTTTGGCGCAACTCAAAATCCTGCAAGAAGTCTTAACGCTCTTAGTCTTTGTCCCATTTTCGATGATTTATATGAATCAGCCGTTTAAGTTAGACTATGTGTGGGCGGGACTATGTTTAGTGGGCGCTGTGTATTTTATTTTTAGAAGTTAGGATGCCCGAAAAACCGCCCCAGCGTTGTTGTAGCGTCTTGCCGTACTAAAGTACTGTCAGCAACGCCACGCCTAGCTGGGACAATTTTTCGTTCATCCTGAAAAACCAAATCATGTCGCTTTATAAGTAACATGTGAACTTCACACCAAAGGAAACATCGTGGCTGAATACTTACAAGACCGAAAAGCGGTCACCATCACGACACTCAATACACTGCGTGAGCAAGGTGAAAAAATCACCATGTTGACCTGCTATGACGCCAGCTTCGCGGCGATGATGGATCGATGCGGCGTCGAGATTTTACTAATCGGTGATTCACTCGGCATGGTCTGCCAAGGGCACAACTCTACCCTGCCCGTGACCAACGCGGATGTCGCGTATCACACCGCCAGCGTAGTACGCGGTAACGACAAAGCTTTCGTAGTCGCCGATATGCCATTTGGCACCTACCCAACACCAGAAACTGCTTTTGCCAACGCAGTACAACTAATACAAGCCGGCGCACAAATGGTCAAAGTCGAAGGCGGCGCATGGATCGCCCCTATCATCAAATTCCTGACCGAACGCTCCATCCCCGTCTGCGCTCACCTCGGTCTCACGCCACAATCGGTACATCAATTAGGCGGCTACAAAGTACAAGGCAAAACCACCGCCGCTGCCGACCTACTCAAAACCGACGCCCAATTATTGCAAGAAGCTGGCGATGCCTTGTTGGTCTTAGAAGCAATCCCAGCGGGTCTCGCAAAAGAAGTCACTGACTTATTGCACATCCCCACGATAGGCATAGGCGCTGGCCCAGACTGTTCTGGTCAAGTCTTAGTCATGCACGATTTGCTCGGTGTTTTCCCAGGCCGCAAAGCGCGTTTTGTGAAGAATTTTATGGAGGGTCAGACGAATATTGATGCGGCGATTAAGGCTTATGTGGCGGCTGTGAAGGATAAGAGTTTTCCTGCTGCTGAGCATTGTTTTTAAAAAACAGCGATTACCAATCAAAATGAACAACACTGGATCGTACTTGATTTATTTTAAATACGATCTTCTTGAAATGCCATGTTGGCTCAGTGTCAGCCCACCCATTGAGACCATTAGCGTTTGAAAGCCAATCAAAATTAGACGGAAGACGTTCATTTAGGAGCGACAAAAACACAAAAAAACCTCTAAATTTGAA
>DLGN01000258.1:0-10281 GCA_002482715.1 Oxalobacteraceae bacterium UBA7693 | reverse complement strand
ACGTCATAAATCAAGGGTGCAAATTCGATCTCTGGCCCAGATAGAATTTGATCCCCTACTCGAGTCGCTAAATACATCCCTGAGTGCCCTTCAAATGGTTTTGTGCCATAGCAGATGCGAACAAGGTCTTCGTCTGGAATTCCATGCATTACTGCACCTTCCCCAATAAGAAATCCGCTATCGACACTTAAATTAATTAGTGTCTTCAATAACCATCTCTCGAGCAAAATTCCGTTGATTCTGAAATGGCGTACTTTAAACTTTGCTACTCTCTCGAATGAGCGGCTATGCATGAGCAAAGCGACGTCATCAAAAGATTTAAATGCCTTGCCTGCAGCGGAGTCTAACGGACTAAGAAGACTATTATGCTTCGAACAAAGTATCCGCCCTGTCAAATTTGCTAATCCGACAGTTCTAGTTTCGCCTTTACACCACGGAAAGCCACTGACTGTGATCGATTTTGTATTTGGAAATAGTGATGCAGATATTAAGTGTTCGCGACTGATTTTCTCACTACAGTCCTCAAGTGAGTGCGCCCAGCATTTACTACGAGAACCTATTGTGTCAGACATAACGACCTAACGCCGCGCTAAACGGCAGAATTTAAATTGCGACTTTGTAGAATTTTTTTGCGCAGCAAAATCGCAAAACGATGATTTAAATTTTGTTTAGTAGAGAAAAGTGGAACGACTATTAACTAATTTGCTATAAGCTCGATTTAATGTTCAAAATGCAAAGATACCCGAACACCCCAAAATAGACAATTTGTTTCTTCACTGCTGCAAGCTCTCGAACCACTAGTTAAATTAATAAAAGAAAGAATTAACGCAACTAATCAATCACGCGCGCCATCTTCCTTATCAACACTAACTAAGTTCACAGTTTCTCAAAAAAACCAGACCTATACATCTTCGAAAAAAATCAAAAATTTCCATACACCTGAATAAAACAATAAAAACTTTATTGTCATCTTAAATGAAAGGTGCTACTTTTGTGTCACCCCTCAATTTGCAAACAATGTTGATCATCATGTCCACAACCTCAATCAAACTCCCAGACGATATCAAGCAAAAAGCCAATGCAGCAGCGTTAGACTTAGGCATCACACCACATGCTTTTATGGTCGAGGCGATTCGTAAGGCGACGCTTGCGGCAGAAAAGCAAACCGCTTTTATCGCCGAAGCGCAAGCGGCTCGTACCGCAACACTACAATCAGGAGTGGGTTACGCAGCAACTGATGTCCATGCACATTTGCGTAAGCGCATCAGCGAGAAAATAGATGCAGGAAAAAAGAAAAAGACATCTTCTCCAAGCAAACTCACAGCGAAGCCATGGCGCGCATAATTTATTCGCAACAGGCGCTCAATGATTTAGAAAGACTGGTCGATTTTCTATTCGACTATGACCCCAACATCGCTTTAAGAACTTTAGATTTAATTCAAGAAGCCATTTTGCTGCTTGAACATCACCCACTGATTGGCCGACCTATCAAAGAAGAATTGCGCGAATTAGTGATCTCGCGTGGCAACACAGGCTATATCGGCCTATATAGCTTTGAAGAATTTGATGATGTCGTTCTCATTCTTGGAATACGGCATCAACGCGAAGCTGGCTATGACAATTAGCCGCATCAATTAGCAAGCAGAAAACGAATATTCCATTACATAAAAATCTCATGTCAACTATTCACCAAGACCACATCACAGTCGCCTTAGCCCAAATCGCCCCCGTCTGGCTGAACCGCGTCGCCACGACTGCCAAGATTGTCGATTACATTCAACAAGCAGCCAAGCAAAATGCGCGACTAGTGTGTTTTGGTGAGACTTTATTGCCTGGCTATCCATTCTGGTTAGATCTGACCGATGGTGCGCGTTTTAATGATGATGTGCAAAAGGATTTGCACGCCTTTTACATGCAGCAAGGTGTGGATATTGAAGCGGGTGATTTGAATAGTATTTGCGAGGCGGCAAAAACACATCAGATCGCTGTCATGATTGGTTGCCTTGAGCGACCGAAAGATCGCACTGGTTATAGCGTGTATTGTTCTTGCGTGTATATCGGTGCGGATGGGGTGATTGGTTCTGTGCATCGCAAACTGATGCCGACTTATGAAGAGCGTCTGACTTGGGCCGCAGGGGATGGGCATGGTTTGCGGACGCATGCCTTGGATGGCTTTACTGTTGGTGGTTTGAACTGCTGGGAAAACTGGATGCCTTTGTCGCGTGCTGCTTTGTATGCACAAGGCGAAGATTTACATGTGGGAATATGGCCTGGCAATTTGCGGAATACCGAAGATTTGACGCGCTTCATTGCGAAGGAAGGCCGTAGTTTTAGTATTGCGGTGTCGGGTCTGATGCGCAAACAAGATATTCCGAATGACACACCGCATCTTGATAAAATTCTGGCGCGTTGCCCTGATATGTTAGCGAATGGCGGTTCTTGCATCGCTGCACCTGATGGTAGTTGGATTATCGAGCCTGTGATTGATCAGGAATGTTTGCTGATCGCTACATTGGATAGAAATCAAGTTCGACGTGAACGCCAGAATTTTGATGTCACTGGACATTATTCGCGGCCTGACGTGACTCGCTTGGTGGTGAATCGCCAGCGTCAAACTTTGGCGAGTTTTGAGGATTGATTTGGTTTGAATAGACGTTGGTGTTTTGTTCTAGCTTATTGACGAGATTTTGATTTTCCTACTTGTTTTGTACTCGCTGAACGCCCCTCATCCCCGCCCCTTCTCCCGCTTACGGGAGAAGGGAGTTTCGAATGCAAGCTATTCGAACGAAGCTCTAACAAGTCTATCTAACCGCACTCGCCAATTTCACAACACTGTCTTGCTGCATGTTTTTCAGTGTCTGCACTGCAGCTTCAATTCCAGCATCTTTATTCGCACGTAAATCCGCCTTACTCAAACCCACTTGCTGATCGGGAATCACGCCCACGCGCTCAATGCGCTTTCCATTGATTGGCGCGAAATCAATTTCGCTATAGGCTAAGGCACCACCACCTGGCACATTGGCGTAGCCCATATAACCGAGCAAACAACCACAGCTTGTATCGCCGATGACTTTGGCACGACCTATGGCTTGCAAACTACTGGCGAGAAATTCACTCGCGCTCGCGCTGTCGCCATCAACCAACACCACAACGGGACCTAGATAAGGATTTTTCACACCGCGCAACTCCAGCTCTAATTTGCCGGTACTGATAAGTCCAAAAAACAATGCTGGCGGTTTACCACTACGTGTAATACGCTTACCAATTGGTACTGTTCCCTGCACCAACTGATTCATCATGCCCAAAGAAACGCCAAGGGAACCTCCGCCGTTGCCACGCAAATCAATGATTAAGCCTTTGGCCTCACGCACTTTGTCGTAATTGGTTTCGATTTGTTTGCCTAAACTGGCATCAAAACTATTCATGCGCAAATAGCCAATTTGCTCATCCAACATTTTTCCATTTAAGCTATCCACTTGTGGTAATTCAGCGCGCTGTAGCGTCACATCAAATATCGTTCCATCATTGCGTTCGACTTGCAAAGCGATTCGGTCTGTGGGCGCATCGAGATCACCGCTGTTCAGTAGGCGTTTTACCGACTTTGCCTGTGCCCGCTCGGATGAATTTTTACGCACCTTGCTCAATTGCATGCGCCACCAGTCATTCGCATCTATGTCATCCACTTTTACTACACGATTGCCCTTAACAATTCCTACCTTCTCAGCGGGAGAATCTTTCGCAACGCCTGTCACAATCAACTCACCCTGCAAATCAGCAACACTTAAGCCGATGGTATAAGCGGCCTTTTGTTTAAAATAAGCATATTGTTTTGCTGAGAGAACACGGGTGTGCGAATCACCCAATTCACCAACCATGTTGTCTAAATTTTTCCAAAATGCTTCATCACTAGGAGCGCTGAGTATTTTTGGCTGATATAGTTCACCGACTTTTTTCCAATCAATCCCATTCAAATTCGGATCGACATAGAAATCATTGACGCGATTCCAAACAAAGTCATAAGCACGTTGCTTCGTATCGCTATCCAGTGCAACGCCAGCCGCAGGTGCATTATTTCCAATTGAGCGGGTGAGTACGTGATTTGGATCAATCGCAGCGCAGGCCAGTAAAAGCTGTATCAATGCCAAGGACAGGCATCGTTTGGTCCAAAGACTTATATTCAGTTTCAGCATGCGCTAGTTCACTTTCTTGATCTGAAGTTTTACAACATAGGGGTAATCACATTCATCGCATTCTAACTTTTCAGTGCAACATTTACCATGGCAAGCGCTCGCCTTTGTAGCTGACAAAACTAGCACTATCTTCGGCTTGCAATTGATCAATCACGTCCAACATCTCATTTGCTGCTTGCGTTGCTGGCCTGCCAATCTCTGCGCCACGGAAAGGCTGCGACAGCGCAGAATTCACCGTGCCAGGATGCATCGCGATTACAACCGCATTTGGCTGAGTGCGTTTAATTTCTATCGCTGCGGTCTTGATCATCATATTCAATGCCGCTTTCGATGCGCGATAGCTATACCACCCGCCTAGCCTGTTGTCTTCTATGCTGCCGACTTTTGCAGACAGTAAAGCAAATACGCCACGCTGTTTATCGAGCAGTTTGGAAAAATGACGCAGCACAATTGCGGGGCCAAAGGTATTCACCATGAAGGTGGTTTGCATTTGCGCCATATTCAAATCACCCAATTTTTTCTCGGGCATGAAGTCTTGCTGATGCAAAATACCCGCGGCATGAATAATCAGATGAAATGGGCCTTGTGATTTAATTTGCTCTACCGCTGTTTCGATACTGGTTTCATCACTTAAGTCGACTGCGGGAACTGAGTTTCTGTGTAAGGCAATCACCTGTTCACAACGAGGATCATTTTCTAGCGCTTGAACAAACGCCGCGCCAATCGCGCCGCTTGCGCCGATGACGCATGCGCGGAAATTTTCGGGGAAAGAATGTAGTTGCATGGTGTAGACCTTTTATCGATATGTGAAAATTTCAGTTGAAATGTGCATCAGATTCCCTCCCCCTTTCAAGGGGATGGCTAGGGTGGGGATGGGTTTCATTTTTGCGACAATGACCGCAAGTTTCCGACCAAACCCCATCCCAACCTTTCCCTTGAAGGGTAAGGAATTAAAAACACAAATCCCATAAAGCTTGCACGGCGGTTTGGCGGCGCGGGTTGCACCAGTACTTCAAATTTCCAAACATCACACCCATCCCTGCTTCCAACGCGAACCATCTTGCAATTCACGCCACAAGATAATTTGCTTATTTCCTGAATAAACCGCTTCAATCTCTATCTCGATGATCGGTGCATTCAGATCGTCTGGCTGCACTACGCGACTCACCAAGAAATGTTTTTGCTTAGCGACGATCTCTACTGCCGTCCATTTAGTCAGTAGAAGTTTTTTGGGATTTAACTTAATCAGCTTGCCAGCTTCAGTCGACTGCTCTTGATTTTGTCGATTCATATTCGCTCACAATTCGTCTAAATTCTCACGCAAATAATTAGCGCGCTCAGATAAATCATGGCGTGCTTCCACACTCATCTTGCGCAACTGCGGATACACCATGCCGATCCGGGGATTGTTCGACAATTGTTTTTCATTGCGCGAAAAGAAGTCCCAATACAGCGCATTGAATGGACAGGCATTCTCTGTCGTACGTTGTTTTTTATCGTAGTGGCAGCCTTTGCAATAGTCACTCATGCGATCTATGTAGGCGGCACTTGATACGTAAGGCTTGGTCGCTAACACACCACCATCTGCATATTGACTCATGCCCAAAGTATTCGGCAATTCCACCCACTCAAACGCGTCGATATACACACCGAGATACCATTCATGCACACGCTGTGGATGCAGGCCAGCAAGCAGTGAAAAATTCCCTATTACCATCAAGCGTTGAATGTGATGTGCGTGCGCTTGCTCTAAAGATTGCCCTACCGAATGCGCTAGACATCGCATCTTGGTCTTGCCAGTCCAGAACCATGCAGGCAATTCGGTTTGATGATCAAACACATTTTCTTGGGCATAATCGGGCATGAATTGCCAATACACACCACGCACATATTCACGCCAACCGAGAATCTGCCGGATGTAGCCTTCAGCCGCCGCAATTGGTACATCGCCACGCACCCAAGCTGCTTCGACTGCTTCCACGACTTCGCGTGGACTAATCATCTTGACGTTTAAAGCAAACGACAACAACGAGTGAAACAAACGCCAAGCTTTGCTACTCATTGCATCTTGAAAATCACCAAAGTGTGGCAAGGCTACACGGATGAAAGCCTGCAATTGCTGCAGCGCTTCGTCTCTATTTAAAGGCCAAGCAAATTCGGCTGCATTTGGATTGCCAAAGCTTTTCACCCCAGCATTTTGTATCGTTGCCCACAGCGCACTATGATCATGGCATGGTCGAAAATCTTCTGGCTCCCACGGCAATCCGGGCCAGGCTTTGCGATTATCGTGATCAAAATTCCACTCGCCACCGGCTGGCTCCTGATCAGCCATCAAGATTCGATGTTTCACTCGCATTTGCCGATAGAAGTGCTCCATCAACCACTTTTTACGCCCATCAAAAATCTTAGCTGCTTCGTCTCTTAGTGTAAAAAAATGTTCACTATCAAACATATGGCAATGCAAAGAAGTGTTCTGCGCAAATTCATGCAATTGCTGATCTAAACGATATTCATCCGGTGCTTGATATTGAAACTCTTTCGCCTCATAAGTCGCCGCCAATTTTTCTATATTCGCTGGAATTGCATATAGATTATCGGGAACATCAATCGCCAGATAATGCACACGATGTCCAGCTATTTGCAAACGCCGTGCGAACTCGCGCATCGCTGCGAATATGGCGATAATTTTTTGTGCGTGATGCAATACATAATCCGTCTCTTGCCGTACTTCCATCATCACGTACAACACATCGTCTTGCTGATGTTGAAACCAACTATGTTGTGCATTGAGTTGATCCCCCAAAATCAGGCGCAGCATCTGCGTCTTTTGCTTAGCATTTGTCATAGTATTCTTAGAGTGCATTCCAAAGCCGACGATAGGTGCCGTCAGGATCATGTTGTTTCGCCTGCTTTTGCGGATCAAACCAACGCCCGCCCAAATAGCCACGTGGGTCTGTACCTAAGCCAGCCAAGTACAAGCAATTGCCCTGATTGCTGTAAACATCGTAATCCAGCAACTGCGCTTCAAACCACGCGGCAGCAACGCGCCAATCACCCCTAAGTTCATGTAGCCAATAACTGACGACTTGCTGTCGCAAACGATTCGATAAATAGCCAGTGGACTTAAGTTCACGCATCGCCGCATCGATCAATGGCTCGCCGGTTTGCGATTGTGTCCAAGCCTGGAATTGTTGTGGATTAAATTCAGGTAAAGTTACCGGTGTTTTGCTTAAACCATTGGCACGATAAAGTTGTACAGCGTACTTAACATGTAAGAAGCGAAAATAATCGCGCCACAGCAATTCAAACCATATCCAATAACTGCTATCGCTCTTGCCATGTTCATCTTCAAATTGACGCAGAGCAGCCATAATTTGTGGCGCGGACAAAGCGCCACTGGCTAACCACGGGGAGAATTTGGTAGAAAATCTGGTGCCGTGCAGTTGATTACGCGTTTGCTTGTAATCATGCGCTAGGTCTGTAGAAAAATAATGCGACAGATGCTGCAGTGCTGCCTGACTTCCGCCGCGAAATTCTGCCGTCAAATACGGAAATGAGGAGCGCTCATCACCGATTAAATAACTAAGATTGTCGACCAAATTCGCATCTGGTATTACTGCAAACTTCTGCAAATTCGAATCATGTAAAACAAATGTTTTTGAGAGTGCACACAACACAGGCAGGCGTATCGTATAAGCGCCCTTCTCAATTTTGTGTCTGAACGTCGTGAATTGATCTGGCATCTGCGCCAAGGTAAAATCGAACGCCGCTGGTGCATACATCGTTGATTGCCACATCGTATGCACTGGCAAATGCAATGCGCGCAAAGAATTCACCTGCGCGATTTCTTCAGGAGCAGCAATCTCTTCGCAGATGATCGCTTCTAATGCATAACGCTGTAATAAATACGTCCACAAATCAGTTTGCGCACTCAGGTCGCCGTCGAGTTCTAGCAAATCACATTCGTACAACTGCAATTGCTGACGTAGATCCATCAAGCTATCACGTAAAAATTGTTGCCTGTGCGCGGAGATACGCGCGAAACCCCATTTTGTTGAAGTAGAACGCAATGCGCCATAGGCTGCGCTATGACAAAACACTGTCAACAGTTCAGCGCCAATTTTTTCTGCCAAATCGCAAGCGTGATTTAAGGCAGGATTGTCTTTCAATCGAAGATCGTTCCGAAACCAATAAATAATCAGCTTTTTCATAAGGATTTTTCTGATGCGGCAACTCGCGCACGACGACAACGCACAGAGCAATATTTAACGGATTCCCAATCCTTTTCCCATTTCTTACGCCAAGTAAACGGCAAGCGACAGACTCCGCAAATCTTACTCGGCAGCTCAGATTTTTTACGCATCTTCATGGCGTGTGCTTGGTGAACGATGCCATCTCAATACTGAATGCCTTCAGCCTGCGCCACTCTGACTAGCGCCTGCTCTAGCGAAGAACGCGCATGGGCTGCGGTGTGGTGTAAGTCGCGATGCAAACTTGCATCATCTTCATTCCGGTTTTCACATTGCGCGCTGTAACGCTCAAAGCTGCTTAACATCTGCAATAAATCCACCAAATGTCTTGGGCATTCACAATGAATACTGGTTGCGAACTTCGCGATATGGGTTAAATTATCATCATCGAGTAAGCGCGCTGGGATCAAATTATTGCGTTTGCCACGTGCTGTTTCACTGGATTTAATCGGGCTTTTCTTCATACGCCCGATCCGCCCCTGCTGCTCCGCGAGCGTTAAAGCGCGTGCCATGGCGACCCGACACAAATGATCAATCTCTAACATATCAGCAGGAATTCGCGCAACGTGAAATCCGGCCAATCGTAATTGACGAATTGCATCACTTGATGCGAAACGATACAAGACCAGCACCGCGGTCGCCTGACATGCTTGCTGCGCAATGCTCAGCAGCGGAATTTGTTCTTCTGGTGCAGTCAATTCACCTTGTTCAACCACCATGACATCGACTTTGACATCTTTTAATTGTAGCGGTGCCTGTTTGAGATTAAAGGCCGTTTGAACCAAGCTCAATTTGCTTTGTTCTGGATTCAAATTAATCAAAGACTGGCGCAACATCACGCCAACTAATGCGATCCTCAACAAGCCGTTACTGACCTGAACTTGTGATTGTGCAGCAGGCAGATTTGCAACCGCACTCAGCATTGCCAGCAACTGCTGTAAATCAAGATGCGCTACCGCACCAATAGAATTACCTGCATCAACCAATTGCTTAATTAACCCAAGACGACGTACATCTTCAAATGAATACTGACGTTGCCCGCGCTCAGAACGCGTTGGGTCAGTGACCCCGTAGCGCCGTTCCCATACACGCAAAGTCTCGACAGGAACACCAGACAATCGCGCTGCCGCGCCACTACGGTACGTGGCATTCGTGTCATTGGGCGAGGATTTGCGTATTTCATTATTCATCATTTCATTATTCATACTTAGCTCACTTTCGTAGCGTATTCATCGTAAAAAAACCGAGATGTGTATTTGGACAGACAATTAAGAACCGATATTGAACCGAATAAAACCATCATATCACAAGTTTTTACGGTTCACTTATTGGACATCATTTCTGTTTTGGTCTAAGCTGTTAATCATGGTGCCAATTACTGCACCAAGAAAATCTAAGCCTATGAAAAACGACATAATCATCAAATCTGGCGATGCAACATCGGTCTGTACGATCTATTTTGATGGCGCCTGCCCTCTATGCTCAAAAGAAATCGCGACCTATCAATCGTGGCGCGGTGCAGACAAAATTCAGTGGATTGATGTCAGTCGCTGTGCTGAAGAGAATTTGGGAACTCATCTTGATCGAACGCAAGCTCTCCGCGAATTGCACGCCCGCGATGAAAATGGAATGTTAGTATCTGGCGCCGCTGCATTCATCCTTATGTGGCGACAATTGCCAGCGCTCAAATGGATCACTCCGTACCTGGAACGCCCTCGGATGCTGGCAATCTTGGATGCTGTGTATCGCGTCTTTTTGAAATGTCGACCACTTTGGCGTAAGCCTGGCCAACAAATCAAAGTCCACTAAGTCGTAGCCCACTAAAACGCATCAAAGATACA
>DLGN01000372.1 GCA_002482715.1 Oxalobacteraceae bacterium UBA7693 | reverse complement strand
GAGTATCTCTTGTTGATAGTGAGCCAAACTAACACTCGCGCTATTTAAGTCAGGATGATGCACAGTGTGATTGCCGATGGCATGACCAGCATCGCCCCATGCTTTCGCCAAAGCATATCCGGCGGGCGTATCTGCACCGAAACCCGCGGTCACAAACAGTGCGCCTTTCAGCCCATGTTTTGCTAATGCGGCTAACATCGCTTGATTTCGCTGTGCGGCACTCAAGCGTGGTGTTTCCGCCAAATTTGGCCCATCGTCAAAGGTCAATGCAACGGACTGTGCTGCAGCGATTTGAGGCGCTGAAGCCAAGCAAATAGTGAGGGACAAGAGCTTCCACAAACGGGTGCCACTGAACTTGGCTTGCTGCCAAAAACTAGCCATCGATATACCTCCAAAAAACATCATTAAAAAATTTATCCAAGTGCTTGTCGAGATCAAGAATGCTACTCAATTACCGTCAGTCACCTTCAATCACCTTCAATCTCGCATCCTGACAAGCAATACTTTCTTGACCCAGCCAAGCTTTATCGAGTTCACATACTTGTCGTCTGTAAGCTTGCATTAGTTCCTTTTTCTTCTCAGCGATTTGCTTGGTGTTTTCTACTTGCTTTGGAACGTGGTCGACAGCTAGCGCCTGACGCAGAACACCAAGTTCAGCAGATTCTTGTGCATGTTCTGTCAGCCAATCAATGGCGCGCTTGGCATTGCCACGTTGGTTTAGCTTGATATACAAATCAGCCAATAACAATTTGGTCGAGATCAACTCGGTCGGGGCAATCGGCTTCAAAGCGCCTTCGAAAGCGATCAAGACATTGGCCGCGCTTTGTGCTGTGTAGTCACCCGTTTTGGGATCACTTTTACTCAAATAATCGCCTTGTGCTTCTCTGTCGATAAAATGACCGCGGATCTGATTGTTAGCACGCTTCAACAGTATGGTGACGTATCTTGAGTGCGGATAGGCCTTTAGAAAATCACTGATCGGATCTAAGCTTTTGCTGAGGTAACAGGAAAAATCTCCTTCGCATTCGCCACAAGGCGTAATCCGCATAGCCAAATACGCAGCAGCTTGTGCGTAGTTTGATTGGGGATAGCGCTTTTTGACTGCAGCAAAATGTCGCCCGGTGTAATTCCCGCCGTAACAAGTTTCCCCAACATTGAAATCCAGTTTGTGTTTTTCCACATAAGTGTCAAAGCGCTGCGATCGCTTTTCGTGATCGATGGCTTTTGATTGGATGGAAACAGAGGCTTGATTTGCTGCTTCTGCCAGCGTGTTCAATTGATTGGTCAAAGCACCAATCAATAACAGACTCAATGCTCTGTCATTCTCATCTGTCGAAGCGCTTAGCTTATTGAGGCTAGCAATCGCGGCATAAGGATCTCGATGCGCCAATTGTATGTGCTTGCGCCAGGTTTCACTATCGAGCAATTCGCGGTTTTCGGCGCGGGCTGTCAACGCCACTTGATACCAATCTAGCCAAAACATCAGGGCTTCATCAATAAACGGATCATATAAATTGACTGTCTTCTTCGCCTTCATCTGATGCTGAAAATCCTCATTACGCAATTGGTTTAAGTCGCTTAGAAGAGATTGATGCTCTGCATAAGTGGAGGCGTTTCGGTACTTTTTCAGAATCACTTGAGGACGCTCGCATGCAGGATTACTGACATCCATATTTCCCCATTCACAAGGCAAACGCGCTTGAGAAATGACAGGCAACGATATCGCACCCAGCAAAATGAGTAAGACGAATTGGAGGGTGTGTGTGGGCATTTTTTCTTAGTCGCGTTTATTGGTACATGGATAAATTACTTACATTATCAGGAAAACAGCCGATGAATGCGACCTAAAACGCGTTTAAGGACTTATGCATAGGAAAGCGCCGCTATTTGCTTTAAACTTAAGTTTTTCCAAATTCTTTTTTTACTTATGCTTTCTCCTGAACTAAGCATCATCTTACTCAATATCGCGATCATCCTGGTCGCTTACCTCTCGGTATACCCAACGTTGGCAGGTAATGATTTCAATAAAATTGCGTTCTACGATATCTTTACATCCGCAATTACGCTGGCGATTGTTGGCTACCACTATTGGGGTAGCGACTACCAATTCAACTTGTTGGTAACTGAGGTCAATTGGTTTTGGTATACCTTGGCGGTCTATACGGCTGTCGAAATTCCGATCATGTTATGGTATTTCAAAAAGCATCGTGTACGTGTTGGGAAAGAACCAGAGTAAGCTCAAACTAAGGATCGCGATTATTCTGCGTCTTCATTTGCCCTATTTTATTCAATGGCTTGATTCGCCTCAGATATAAGGACAGCGTAAAAATATGCTCTATCTTGCTGCTGCGCTAATTGCGCTTTTGGGTATTGCGCATAGCGTATTGGGTGAACGCTATATTTTGACGCGTCTTTTCAAGCGCGACAATTTACCTCAGTTACTCGGTGGTACTGCGTTCACAATACAAACCCTGCGTTTCGCATGGCACATCACCACGGTTGCGTGGTTTGGGATCGCCTGCTTGTTGCTCTTGTTGGCAGAAAATAAGCTGACACCGAATTCTGCCTTACTCACGATTGCCTGGACATCACTCATTAGCGGCTTGCTCCCTCTCATTAGCACAAAAGGAAAGCATCTTTCTTGGATCTTCTTTTTCGCAATCAGTCTGATTTTATTTTTAAGTGCTGCGTAAAATGGGAAGTTGATGGACAGCGTCAATACTAGCCTCGCATAGAAATCAAGTGAATCCAAGACCATGTCTCAAATTATGTTGATAGGAGCGCTAGCCGAAGCGACGAACTGCAGCCCCAAGGCGATACGCCTCTACGAGGAACTGGGTCTACTCGGCATCGTCAAACGCCAAGGTAAATATCGTATCTATACCGAGCGCGATTTAGAACGTGTGAAATTAATCCGCCAATCCCAACAATTGGGTTTTCGCTTGGCTGAATTGAAACCCATTCTCAAGCCAACGCACAAACCAATTTCAGATGGCGAACCAGATTGGCTTGAAATGGCAAAACAGATTCACCATAAGCGCACACTACTGCAAGAACAAATGCGCGCATTACAAATTCAAGATCAAGAATTAATACAGATAGAAACTGAGATTCTAGAATGCTTGGCACGACAGTAAATTGCTGTTGCTCCAAGAGTTCAAATGATTAACGATGAAAATGCAGCCTGCATTCGCAATATTTACTAATCACCAGCCAATCAACGGCACGCAAATATGACTCTCTGTCCACATTGTCAGCAAACTGGGATCTCTTACCTAAGAAAGTGGTGGTCTTGCTCTTCCGAGCCCGCAACATGCGCCTTTTGCGGCAAACTCAGCTATGTTACAGCACTCGTTTCCAACAGCATCATTAGTGTATGCATACTTTTACTGGTAGTGATGCTCGCTTTCGCATTAAATGAAAGCTCAAGTCTGTTGGCAATATCTGGCCTGATCGGCTCCATTTTTTGTTATGCCTACTTATGGCGTATCGTGCCACTAGTCCCGACTACAGCTGAACAGTCTGCATCGGCTAAATCCTTAAGTTGGGGCATGTTGCTCATCACTGGAATTTTTTCTTTGTTTAACTGAGTAGGTGAGTAATATAGTTTCTACGTTCAATACACACCCATCACGATCGAAGAAAATAATTTTATTCCACGCTTGACTCTCCCCCTAGGGACAAGCTTCACAATCTGATCCTCTTATTGACCGACAGGATCATCATGACTACCAAGCGTATTTTAATTATTTCTGCACACTCTTCTAGTAATAGTTTTGGTAAAGCTTTAAGCGAGGCTTATGCCGAGGCGGCACGGGCTGCCGGACACGAACTTAAGGAAATTTTCTTAGACCAATTACAGTTTGATCCTATCTTGCATCAGGCTTATCACGAGATTCAAGAACTTGAAACGGATTTGCAAACGACGCAGCAAGCAATCATCTGGGCCGAACATATATGCTTTGTTTATCCGATCTGGTGGGGTAGTGTTCCGGCATTGTTAAAAGGGTTTATCGATCGCGTGTTCTTACCGGGTTTTGCATTTAAATATCACCCTGGAAAAACTTCTCCTGAAGGCCTGCTAGCAGGGCGTTCGGCGCAACTGATCGTCACGATGGATACGCCACCTTGGCTTTTCCGATGGTTTTACCATGCTCCCGGGATACGTCAAATGCAAGTACATACTTTAGAACTTTGCGGGATTAAATCGGTACAAGTCATGAATCTGGGCATGATCATCCATTCGAATGACAGGCAAAGAAAGAAGTGGTTAGAAAAAGTTCGCACCTTAGCAGCAAGGATTCATTGAAAAATCATTCCGTCGTCATCTTCATCCGCACAAAATCAGCAAAGAATGGCAGAAAATTGTATGACCGATTTCAGCCAGTTTTTGACAACGCTAATCGATAAGCTACCTACACTTATCCATTCAAGAAATTTTTTAAACGAGCGAGGTCTTTCTGCATGAATATCATACTCATACACGGCAGCTGGCATGGCGCATGGTGTTGGCATAAAGTGGTGCCGCATTTGCAGACGGCGGGACATACGGTATTGGTGCCAGATTTACCTGCACATGGCCGCGATTGGCGCTTTGCTCGTGGTCGCATCACCCTTGCTGCAATGAGCAAATCGGTGAGCCAACTTCTCGATCAACTAAGTGAGCCTGCGATGATTGTTGCGCATAGTCGTGGTGGAATTGTCGCTGCGAGCTTGGCGGAATCGCATCCTCAAAAAATACATGCCTGCGTTTATCTAGCAGCATACATGTTGCGCGACGGTGAGCGTGTTGCAGATTATTTTCGTCAAGATAAAACTTCACTGGTCAGAAAACATATCCAAATCCAGCGCAGCAGCCTGACCGACAGCTTGCCAGAACACGTGCAGCGAGAAACACTTTATGCAGATTGCGACGATGCTGACGTCGAATTGGCACGCAGTTTACTGACCGCAGAACCATCATTGCCAGCACTCAGTCGACTACGTTTAAGCGAAGAAAATTACGGCAGCGTAGCGCGTCACTATATTGCACTAAGTCAGGATCGCGCAGTGACGCCAGAGCTACAAAAAATCATGATAGCCAATTCACCTTGCGCATCGGTGACAACGATTGATGCTAGTCATTCAGCTTATTTTTCGCGCCCGGCAGAATTAGCCCATACGATTCATCGGATTGGGGTGAATTAAAGGCGACGCACATACGCGTTTAGTAAGACAATACCTGATCCATTTTTTATTTCCTCTGAAGAGATTCTTTTGAAGCAGCTGGTGTCACCACTTTTTCAATTGGCTGGATCACACTGCCATCCATAAGAAGAGCCGCCCAATTTCCCGAGCCATACACGCGATTATTGTCCATCAATGGGACAAAATCAAAACGATAATACCAACGAGAAGATTGGCTTGCGCAAGTGTACTCAACCAAAGTGACCTCTCGAATCATAACGCTATCAAATCGCTTATATCGATTTTTTGCCCAAGCTAATGCAATAGCTGAAGCCTTCGCCACAGAAATTGGTGGTTCACCCATCGTGGGGTTCCAGGCGGGAGTTTTAGCAATTTTATTTTCTTCTATGATTAGTTCGATGCGCTTATTTCCAGTCTCTGTGCTAAGCACCGCCATCTTCCCACAAGCATTGGCATTCGTTAACATCACAAATTGCAGCGAAACAATAGCCACAGACTTCTTGAAGTTAAAATTGAGACGCATATAAATCCTAGAAAAATCGTTTTAAACAGCACACCAAACAGAGAAAAGACTTTCACTAGCCAATTTAGTTGAGCCATTTTGTATGTTCAATTTACTTTCACAGTTGCTTCAACAAGACATAATCACGCTCGATCACGCCACCAAATTCATAATCCATCCAACCCACATGTTGAAAGCCAACTTTTTGGTAATACGCCAAGGCACGCGCATTGTGTTCCCACATGCCTAGCCATAATTGATTGGCACCAAAGGTTCTTGCGGCCTTTTCTGCTTCTGCCAACAGCGGTTGCGCGATGCCTTTGCCGTGCCATTCTTTTTTGACGTAATAGCGATACAAAGCGACTGCATTGTCAGCTTCGATTGAAGCGGGTGCGGGGTTATTGACGACCTGCGCAAAGCCGACTAACTGTTGATCGTGGAAAGCGAGAATCACCACATAATTGGGATCAGCAATCTCTTTGCTTTGCTGCGCAATACCAAAGTTTTTCTCACAGTGTGTGCGAATTTGCTCGGCATCATTTTGTTCTGCGTAGGTTTCAACAAAAGTTTGTCGTGCCAAATCGGCTAGCGCCTGCGCATCGTTATGATTGGCGATTCGAAATTGAAGTCGTGCTGACAATAGCACTGGGGCTTGAGGATGCATATCAAATAACTGGAAGACGCAAAGCAAACTTTGCTATGCGAAATAATCAAAGACCAAACGATCTTACCGGATTCGCTCAGAAGATTCTATCTCAGGCAGACAACTTAAAAACTATGCGTGCGCGCGAGTTTTAATTCTTCGCCTTCTTGCTTGACTTAGCCGGGCAAGGATTATTCGGGTCTAGCGGACCATAAACTTTTTGCGTTCCCGCGATGCCACCAACTTGCACAATATAAAATTGTTTGGCATCAGCACTGATATGTAAGAAGTGTTTATAGCCATCCATAATGTGTCCGAGCTCATTTAATTGGTATAAATGACCACTGGACTCGTATGCTGGTTGTGGATCTGCGACAGGTAAATCGACCAGTAAGCCAGTCGCATTGACACAAGGCTGAAAAACTTTGACCAGTGGATGCGTATCTTTGAGTTCAACTGGCGGGTTTTGTTGTGCAGACGCTGACATGGCGATAGGCCCTAAGGTGGTTAGTGCGACGATATTCACCAAGGTTCTTAGCTTTCGATAAGTTGGATGGAGTGCGTTTTGCATGCTGTCATTTTCAATAGAATTATGAGCGCTTAGCGCTGTCAGAACATCTATCGTAACAGTTTAGCGGCGAATCACCTAAGCAAAAACACAACAGAAAAAATCGTCGGACTTACACCAATCCAAGGTCAATTGGCGTCACACCAGCAAAAATCTGATTCATCTGTTTAGCATTCAAACCGTAACTACGCGCAAACAAACCACCCAGCACGGCACGATATTCATTCAACACGGGATAATCACGATTTTGAAATAAACTGCTAGGCGTCAAGGCGATTTGTTCACCCAACACGCGACCACCTTTGATACCTCCGCCCAAAACCCAATACACGCTACCATGTCCATGATCGGTACCGCGCTTGCCGTTCTCGCGGAAAGTCCGTCCAAACTCGCTAATCACGACCACTGTGGTGTTCTTCCACATACTGCCCATTTCCGTTTTATAAGCAAGCAAGCCGCGTCCAAGTTCTTCTAATTTATTCGCCAATACACCACTCGCACCGCCTTGATTGACGTGCGTATCCCAGCCACCGACATCAATAAATCCCAAGGCATATTTGTCACGCATCATTTTTCCTATGCGCTTGGCTTCTAAGGCAAAGCCTTTGGTCGAGATTGCATCACGATTTCCATCATTATTCATCGTGGCTTCTTCGGCTTTCATGTTTTGCACCACTTCGCCACGCACTGCGAACCCGTCTTCTACTTGTTTTTCTAAAGCAGTTTTTCCATACATCTGCGCGATGATTTTGCTCTGTCTGTCGTCTAAACTATTCTTGCTGGCTTTTTGTAATGCGACATTCGCCACCTTCGCATCGCCTCGCATAATGATGGGAAGTTGTTCAGTGAACGACATCGCGCTGCTA
>DLGN01000238.1 GCA_002482715.1 Oxalobacteraceae bacterium UBA7693 | reverse complement strand
AACGAAATTGGAACGCGTCTTTTGTTCTAGTTCCAAAAGACGCGTTCCAATTTCGTTGGATTGGGTCGCTAATAGATCGCGATTAATCAGCACGCCGTTACGTTCTATTTTTTGTAAAACGACAGACGTAGGCAATTCGACTTTGTCGTAAATGAAGCGTAGTTTGTCGTAAGGTTCGACTTGCGGCCACATCGCCTGATGCAATTGCAAAGTGATGTCGGCGTCTTCAGCCGCATACGCAGTGGCCCGTTCTAGATCAACTTGATCGAAACAAATTTGCGAAGCGCCTTTGCCGCAGACTTCTTCAAAGCTGATGGTTTTACGCTCTAAATGACGCATCGCCAAACTATCCATGTCGTGCGATTTGTGTGATTCGAACACATAGGATTGCAGCAAGGTGTCGTGCAAAATGCCGCGCAGATGTACGCCATGATTGGCGAAAATGTGGGTGTCGTACTTGAGATTTTGTCCGACCTTGGCTTTGCTTGGGTCTTCTAACCACGACTTCATTTTGCTGAGTACTAATTCGCGGTTCAATTGTTCTGGTGCGCCCGGATAATTGTGGGCGAGCGGAATGTAAGCTGCGATCCCTGCTTCGCAACACAAAGAGATACCGACCATTTGCGCGTTCATCGGTTCCAGTGATGTGGTTTCCGTATCGACTGAAGTGAGGGTGGCTTGATTGATTTTGTCTAACCATGTATCGAGCTGGGCTTCGGTCAAAATGGTTTCGTAATGCGTGACTGCAGGAGCTGCGGGAATTGCTGGTGGCGTATTGCTAGCAACATTGTTTGATTCTTCTCCAAACAAACCGCCTTGCGCTGACGCTGCTTTGCTTGGTGCCGAACCTGCCACCGGATCAACACCAAACTCACGCAATAAACTCTTGAAGCCTTGGTGTTGCAAGAAGGCGATCATGTCTTCACGATTTTCTTCTTTTGCTTTGAGAGATTCATCGATAGAAATGTGGTGATCCGCCAAATCGCAATCGGTCTTTACGGTGATTAGGACTCTGCCTTGTGGCAGCCAGTCCAAAGCGGCGCGCAGGTTGTCGCCAACCACGCCTTTGATCTTGTCTGCATTAGCGATCACACCATCTAAGCTATCGTATTCGGTCAGCCATTTAACCGCTGTTTTTGGACCACATTTGGTGACACCGGGGACGTTATCGACGGTGTCGCCAATTAAGGTCAGATAGTCGATGATGCGATTCGGTGGTACGCCAAACTTGGCGAGTACGCCCGCTTCATCGAGCTTTTCATTGCTCATGGTGTTGATCAAAGTCACGTTGGCATTGACCAATTGCGCCAGATCTTTATCGCCCGTCGAGATGATGGTGTTCATGCCACGTGCCGTGGCTTCGACTGCTAGCGTGCCGATTACGTCGTCGGCTTCGACACCTTCTACCATCAAAATAGGCCAACCCATCGCCGCAACGGCTTGATGTATTGGTTCGATTTGTAAGCGCAAATCGTCTGGCATAGGCGCGCGCTGTGCTTTATATTCTGGATAGAGATCGTCGCGAAAGGTCTTGCCCTTGGCATCGAACACACAAGCCATGTAAGCTGCGGGATAATCTTGCCGCAGCTTGCGCATCATATTGACCATGCCATGGATCGCGCCAGTCGGTTCGCCGCGCATATTGCGCAAATCGGGCAGGGCGTGGAAAGCGCGGTATAAATAGCTGGAGCCGTCGACTAATAACAGAGTTTTTTGCATAAGGATTTTAGGTATGAATGACAGCGGAAAAAGAATTTTGAAACTGCGCCAGATCACAGACAAAGATAAGGCGACTGCCTTAAAAGCCCGTGAGTCGTGGCATATGTTCACGATTATGGCAGAGTTTATCGAATCTACCGAACGTCTCTCAGCCTTAGGGCCAGCGGTCACGATCTTTGGTTCTGCCAGAATTAAGCCGGAAAATCCGTATTATCAGCAATGCGTTGATGTGGCAAAACGCCTGTCAGATGAGGGTTTTGCGGTGATTTCTGGTGGTGGCCCCGGGATTATGGAGGCCGCCAATCGCGGTGCCTATGAGGGCGCTTCGGCGTCGGTGGGTTTGAATATTGAATTGCCACACGAGCAAAAAACCAATCCTTGGCAGAATATTTCTTTGAATTTTCGGCATTTCTTTGCACGCAAAGTGTCGTTTGTTAAATACGCTGATGCCTATATCATTTTCCCAGGAGGATTTGGGACTATGGATGAACTGATGGAGGTGTTGACGCTGATGCAGACCGGCAAAAGCAAGCGTATTCCAGTGATTTTGGTTGGCACTAATTTCTGGCAAGGATTTTTGGATTGGATACGGTCACAAATGGCAGGCATGGGTTTGATTGAAGATAGCGACCTTAATTTGGTACAAGTAATTGATGAACCTGCAAATATTGTTGATGCGATTTTTGCCTTCTATGAAGCGCACGATATTGAACCATCAGACGAAGAGCGTCAGCGCATGTTGTATTTGTAAATGTTTTTGAAGCTTTGTACTGACCCACAAAAGATCGCGCTTGATCCTTCGTTTAGCCCGCTTTTCGCTTAGAATGCGGGCTTCTTCTTCATTCTCTTCGATTGCAAAAAATCATGAAAATCTCAAACTCACGTCGTCTTTCTCTTGCCTTATTATTGTCGCTGACTTGTTTTGGCGCTGGCAATGTGCATGCCCAGCAGGTTCTGCGTGTATCCGCAATTCCTGACGAAGCACCGACTGAATTGCAACGCAAATTTAAGCCACTGGGTGAATACTTAGAGAAAAAACTGGGAATGAAAGTGGAGTTCACACCTGTCACTGACTATGCTGCATCGGTCGAAGGCCTCACTAAAGGCAAACTTGATATGGTGTGGTTTGGTGGCTTTACTTTTGTGCAGGCAAAAATTCGCAGTAAAGACCAAGTGATTCCTTTGGTGCAGCGCGAAGAGGACGAGAAATTTAAATCCGTATTTATTACGACAAATCCTGCAATCAACAAATTAGAAGACCTTAAAGGCAAAACGTTTAGTTTTGGCTCAGAATCTTCGACTTCAGGACATTTAATGCCGCGCTCGTTTTTGCTTAATGCTAAAGTCAATCCAGATACCGACATGAAGCGCATTGCTTTTTCTGGTGCGCATGATGCAACCGTAGCCGCGGTTTCGGGCGGTAAAGTCGATGCTGGTGCACTGAATATCTCAGTTTGGGAAAAGTTAGTTAGTCAAAATAAAGTCGATCCTAAGCAAGTGCGCGTGTTCTATACAACGCCAGGCTACTTTGATTACAACTGGACGGTGCGCAGTGATATGCCCGCTGAGTTGCGTAAAAAAATCAGCGATGCTTTTTTAAGTTTAGATAGTAATAATCCGAAAGATAAAGAGATTTTGGATCTGCAAAGAACTTTGCGTTTTATTCCTACAAAAGCTGACAATTACAAAGCCATTGAAGTCGCTGCGCAGCAGGCTGGGTTGTTGAAATAATGTCGGATTTGGTGTCGCCAGAAAATACGTCTTACCTACTGCAATTAGATAATGTGTCGGTGCGTCATTTGGCATCCGCACGCGATGCAGTGCCTGCTTTGCAGTCGATTCATTTGCAGGTAAACGCGGGTGAACAGATTGCGATTATTGGTCCATCTGGTGCGGGCAAAACCACTTTGTTGCATACGATGGCAGCCGCGATACAGCCATGCGAAGGTGCGCTTTATTTCATGGGGCAGCGCATGTGGAGCTTGTCACATCGCGAGCGACATATCTTGCGTCGCCATTTATTTTTAGCGCCACAAACACCGCCTTTGCCTAGTCGTCAACGTGTCGTCACGTCGGTGCTGGCGGGGCGCCTGCCGCATTGGAATTTATGGCAAGCGTTTCGTAATCTCATTAAGCCGGTCGATCCTGCTTTGGCATGGCAGGCTTTATCGCGTTTTCAATTGCAAGATAAATTGTATGCGCGGGTGGATCGCTTATCCGGTGGTGAGCGCCAGCGTTGTGCACTGGCGCGCTTATTGGTGTCTGATGCTAGTTTGTTGATCGTTGATGAACCCTTGTCGGCTTTAGATCCTAGCTTGGCGCTACAGACTTTGCAGGTACTACAGCAAGAGGCGCAGCAAGCGAATGCGACCTTGATTTGCAGCCTGCATCAAGTGGAATTGGCGCGCGCACATTTTCAGCGCATTATCGGCTTACGTGATGGAAAAATCATGTTTGACACGATTGATGGCAAGCCAGTCACTGATTCGATGATTGCGGCATTGTATGAAAATGTGGAATCTGGCACACAAGTTGTGGACATCACGAGCAAGGATGCGACTACCATTGAGCATGTACGGTGTTTTTGATGCCGCTACTTTCTTCATCTTCACAACTTTTTCAATCAACTTCATCCAAAACCGATGTGGTTCGACATGATGTGCCAAGTGACCCAGCTTGGCGAGGTCGTATCACATGGACGATCCTCGGTTTGATCCTGCTATGGCCGATGTTGGTGTATTCAGAATTTAAACCTTGGATACTGTTCGATCAACAGAGTTTGCAAGCAGGCTGGCGTTTTGTCTTAAACTTTTTTCCGCCCGAACTCTCTGCCGATTTTTTACAGATTGTATTACTTGCGACTTGGCAGACAATCGCGATTGCCACTGCGGGCCTGGTCTTGGCATTGTTGCTGGCGATACCTGCTGCCTTCATTGTTTCTGAGCATTTATCGATTTCGCGCATCGGACGTTTGCAGACGCGAATGTCATCTCGACTGATTCGGCAAATCGTGCGTTGGATCTTGGTAATTTTACGTAGCGTGCCCGAGTTAGTGTGGGCCTTGCTGTTTGTTCGCATTGTCGGCTTAGGCGCAACCGCGGGCGTATTCGCAATAGCCCTGACCTACGCTGGCATGCTGGGCAAGGTTTATGCGGAGATTTTGGAAAGTAGCGATGCCCATGCGAGCGATACTTTATTGCGTAATGGGAGCAGCCGGCTGTCCGCTTTCTTATTTGGTTCTTTGCCGAATGCC
>DLGN01000078.1:18332-18932 GCA_002482715.1 Oxalobacteraceae bacterium UBA7693 | reverse complement strand
GCAGATGAAGCGCACAGAGGACAGGCCGTAGCCGTATTGCTCAGTTGCTTTGATCGAAGCTTGTACGGTTGCTTCATCGCCAGATAAGCCCAGATAGTTATTGGCACACAGATTGATTAACTGACGACCATCATCGCATTGCACTAAGGAGCCCTGACGAGATGAGATCACACGTTCAGGCTTATACAGGCCTTGTTCACGCAAACTATCCAGATTGCTGGCTAATCCAGTGAAAAAAGAATTCTTTTTGGCGCTCACGCTTGTATTCAGGTCGGTGCTCATGTTTATCTCCTGATAGGAAAGGGGCTTCTGGTATGATGGAAAAGATTAAGAACTTTGTTTTCGATTATATTTTCTTGGAAATTTTGAAAATATACTATTTTTTCTAAAATTCGATATATCGAACTAAAATTCAATATAACGAATATTATCTATGCTTATTTAATTTTGCAAGCGAAACTATGAAAAAAGTGATTGCACCAGTGACAACACCCGCAGCGCCACCTGAAGTTGGGGCTACCTTACAGCGTTTACGGCTAGAAAGAGGGCTAACTTTGGAAGACTTATCCCGCACTGCGGGAGTGTCAAAGTCAATGTTTG
>DLGN01000078.1:15998-18306 GCA_002482715.1 Oxalobacteraceae bacterium UBA7693 | reverse complement strand
ATTGCGGTCGCTTGGCGTCTTGCCAATGCGCTTGGCATCGGCATGGCTGAGTTGTTGACATCCGAAGCACCAAAAATTGATTTGATTCGCATGTTAGAACCGCATGAGACCCCGACCTTGCCGGGCGAACATTCTGGCTATGTATTAAAAATATTAGGTCCTATGGAACTGGCCGGACGTTTCGAATGGTATGAGTTAATTCTCGCGCCCGGTGGTGCCTTGGTGTCTAATCCGCATGATCCGGGTACATCGGAACACTTAACCTTGATTGCTGGCAGTATCGAGGTCGAAGTCGATGGGGCAAAGAAAAAACTCAAGGTGGGTGGCACTGCTCGTTATGATGCGGATCGTACTCATGCGATTCGTAATGTGGGTAAGACGGAAGCCAAAGCATTGATGGTAGTGACGCATAGATAGTTTGGTGCTGCTTTTCTTTGTAATAATTTTTGCGTGATGACTCTTTATTTAGGTGAATTTCTTTCATTCCTAGTTTGTTTTTGATCGGCCTTGGTAGATTCCATGGAAAATTTGCCGCTTCTTTGAAGGAAATTCGCTTCGCGCTGAATTTCCTGCTGCAATGCAAGATATAATTAAGCTGAATCCCTTCTTTGCTTACTTTTATCTTTAATCTCAATCATGCAATACCTGTCCACTCGCGGTTACGCAGCATCTTCTGATTCCACTGTTTCATTTTCTGAAATTTTACTTGGCGGTTTAGCACCAGATGGTGGCCTGTATTTGCCAAAGTCTTATCCGCAGGTTAGCGCCGAAGAATTAAATGCATGGCGCGGTTTAAGCTATGCTGATTTGGCCTTTGAGGTGCTGCGTAAGTTTGCAAGCGATATCCCAGAATCAGATTTGAAAGCGATTACGACTAAAACTTACACGGCTGAGGTATATAAGAATGCGCGTCAAGACGAATCTGCATTGGCAATCACGCCGCTCAGAACCTTGCAAGAAAAAGATGGCTTTAAGCTCGTCTTGCAGGCATTGTCAAATGGCCCTACCTTAGCATTTAAAG
This sequence comes from Oxalobacteraceae bacterium UBA7693, assembly GCA_002482715.1. Classification (GTDB taxonomy): domain Bacteria; phylum Pseudomonadota; class Gammaproteobacteria; order Burkholderiales; family Burkholderiaceae_D; genus Undibacterium. The sequence goes on along the minus strand of DLGN01000078.1, from coordinate 17,285 downwards.
ATATGGCGATGCAGTTACTGGGTAATTTATTCGAGTATGCATTGGCAAAGAATCATTCTGAACTGAATATTTTTGGTGCAACCTCAGGAGATACCGGTAGTGCGGCAGAATATGCTATGCGTGGGAAAAAAGGCATACGGGTTTTCATGCTATCGCCACATAAGAAAATGAGCGCCTTTCAAACTGCGCAAATGTTTAGCCTGCAAGACCCGAACATTATCAATATCGCGGTGAATGGGGTGTTTGATGATTGTCAGGACATGGTAAAAGCGGTGTCGAATGATCTGGAATTTAAGCGTCGTCAAAAAATTGGCACCGTCAATTCGATTAATTGGGCACGTGTAGTTGCGCAAGTCGTTTATTACTTCCGCGGCTATTTGTTGGCGACTAGTAGCAATGATCAAAAAGTTTCGTTCACGGTTCCTTCTGGTAATTTTGGAAATATTTGTGCCGGTCACATTGCACGTATGATGGGTTTGCCGATTGCACAGTTAGTCGTCGCAACGAATGAAAATGATGTGTTGGACGAATTCTTCCGTACTGGTGTTTATCGCGTGCGTAAGTCTGCCGAGACTTATCATACGACTAGTCCATCAATGGATATTTCTAAAGCTTCAAACTTTGAGCGTTTTATTTATGACTTGCTTGATGGCGATACTGCACGTCTGGCCGCCTTGTTCAAGAAGGTTGACACCGAAGGTGGCTTTGATTTGTCAGGCCAAGCGGGTAGTGATGGTGATGAGTTTAAGAAAGTTGCTCAGTTTGGATTCGTCTCGGGTAAATCTATACATGCTGATCGTCTGCAAACCATACGCCAAGTTGAGCAAGATTATGGCGTGACCGTCGATACGCACACAGCCGACGGTATTAAAGTGGCACGTGAACACATGCAAGCTGGTGTGACCATGATCGTGCTTGAGACCGCATTGCCAGCAAAGTTTAACGAAACCATACGTGAAGCCTTGGGACGTGATGCGGAGCGACCAGCGGGTTTTGAAAATATCGAAAGCCTGCCACAACGCTTTGAAGTGATGGATGCTGATGTCAGCAAAATGAAGGCCTTGATTGCTGCGCATACAGGTTTATAAAAATGTGCGGGTGAGCATCGATGAACGATGTTCACCTAGTGGTGCTAAGTTAGCTCGTGTTATCTTCAAGACTCAAGGGATTTGTTGCCAGAATTTGCCAGCGGTAAGGTAAAGTAAAAACTGGAACCTTGTCCTTCAATGGAATTGAATCCTATCTCGCCCTGCATGCGCTCGACCATTTCCTTACAAATCGATAATC
>DLGN01000078.1:684-15984 GCA_002482715.1 Oxalobacteraceae bacterium UBA7693 | reverse complement strand
CCGTGCCACCTTTGCGTCGTGTGCTGCTGCTATCAACTTGAGAAAATTTCTTAAATAAGCGATCTTGATATTGCTGTGGAATCCCTTCGCCATAATCTTTCACCGTAAATTTGACGCTGTTAGCCAGCTTAGCGATGCTAATCTCAACCTTGTTTCCCGACTTAGAGAATTTTGCGGCATTCGATAATAGATTTGACATGACTTGGTGTACGCGCTGTGGATCTGCTTTCACCGTCAATTCTTGTTCTGGCTGATCGAATTCAAAGCTGATTTGATATTGTCGGGCGAAGCTTTGATTATTTTCTATGCTTGTCGTTATCAGGGAGCTAGCCTCCAATTCTTGCAGCTTAAATTCCATTTTTCCCGCAACTAATTTATCCATGTCTAAAATGTCATTGATGATTAGTGCAAGTTGCTGTCCATTCTGTAATGCGATGTGAATCATGCGTGCCAGAGATTCTGGTAAGTGACCGAAAATACCACCCTCTATTAGTTTTAAAGAGCCGATGATCGAGGTGAGTGGTGTTCTCAGTTCATGACTAACAATAGAGACAAACTCACTTTGCATTAGCTCCAGATATTTGCGTTCGCTAATATCGCGCAACACAAAGATGACATCGGTCTGGTTTTTTTGCTGGGTGAAAGAAATACTAAATTCGATGTGAATATCATTACCCAAATAATCTTTAATGATATTTTCACGCTTAAAGTAAGCGGAGTCCGCGACCGACTGCGCCACTTGTTGTGTCGCTGATGATTGAATGAAGTGCTCGACTTCAGCCAGTAAGTCTGGATTGTCTTCTCCGCACAATAGCTGGAAAAAATCGACACTGAGAAAACGTTCGTCAGGGAACTTTAAGATACTGACTGCCGCTGGATTAATACTTAGCACGACACCGTTGATCGTGGTGCAAATGATTCCTTCCGCGACATTATTGAGTATCGCCTGGGTATATTCGGCATTTGCGCTGATTTGCTTTTCCGCGGCAACACGTCGACTGATATCGATGATTTGAAAAATCCAATAGGCTTTTTCTAGCTTTTCATAATTGATGAACGCAAGGCTGAGCAAGCAGGTGACATCTTGTCCGTTACGATGTTTTAAATTTAGTTCGTATTGCAAACTATTTTCATTCTGTGCTTGCCACTCTTGTTGCAGATTTTGAATTGCTAAGTTCGGCGCGATTTCTGCTAATGAAATCTTTCTTAACTCGGGTTCCTTGTACCCCAAGATTTGACACAGCATAGGATTGGCGCTGATCCACTCACCATCTTCATTGACTAAGGCCATACCTTGCGGTGCGGTATTAAAGGCCCGCATAAAGCGTTGCTGGCTTTCGTTGAGCGCAAAATAAGAGCGAGATTGATGCCGATAAAATTGAAAAGTTTTTGCGATCAGAATACTCAATATGAGTGCCACTGACCAACCTGCCAATCTTTGTATGTGGGTAAATAATTGATTTTGGTCGGTGGATGCTGACATCGCCTGAATTTCTATTCGACGACCGGGGGCGTTCACCTTTAAGTGGCTCACGATACTATGTTGTGCATCAATCTTTCCATAGAGCGGTTTGGCGTTTGGCGCGAGGTCAAGGTCAATAATCGCAAATCGCAATTGCAGTTCTTCGCCACGTCGTTTTGCTTTGGCAAAAACTAATTCAGCATCCAGCACGGTGCTGACTAGACCCCAATATTTTCCATTTTCTAAAAAAACTGGTACACGATAGGCTAAGCCAATACCACCTTGCTTCAATTCAAACGGCCCGGCAAGTGCAGGGCGTTGACTGCTGATGACACGTTCTACCGCTGGCCATTGATCTTTGTTCTCAGGAAAATACATGCCTAATGCCGACTCGTTTCCTAAACGTGGGACGATGGTTTGAATCCGGTTGTCGGGAGCCAGAGTGATGTTGCGAATGCTGGATTCTTGTTTTTGCAGGCTAATCAGCCAAGGCTCAATTTCAGCGAGTTTGTAATCACCTTTCTTTACTTGAATAAATGCGACCAAACCAGAAGCAAGATGTATAGTTGCATTCAATTCTGATTCGAGAATCGCACGCACTTCGCCAGCGTGGCTAATGATTTTTTGCCGATCTAGGCTTTCCTGCCTACTGTGTTCCTCAAATAAAATGAGTTCGGTGGCGATTCCAGTCCCGATAAATACAATCAATGGCAACAGACGTCCCAGCAGACGGCGGCCAAAGGATTCATGTTCTAAAAATCTGAGTGGAGGTAGTGACATTCGTCGGATCGGCAGAGGATTTCTTTTGATTCAAACATATTCGAGGACTTCTGTCTTGATTTTGCCTTATTTCTTCTGTGGAATGTTGTAAAGGCACGATGTCGAGTTAAAAAATGCGCGGTTTTCTTAGGCTTCGATGTTCTTTTGGAAAAAATAGGCAGCGCTTGTTCTATTTCGGCGCGCTTAGTGATCCTTCTTGCACTGTTGTGGACAGACATGCAGAATCTTCGGCGTGCACGACGAAATCGACTACATGACAGTGACTGAACTTGGTTTAAATACAGTGAATGGGCGGCCTATTCCTTGTTTTGTGCAGTCTGTCTGAAAGCCGCTACCTGCTTGTTTGGATTGCTTTACTGTGTATTCATCAGCTTGATTTGCTTTGTCTTTCGAAAGCGATCTACGCATAATTTACAGGAGGATGTGTGATGCTTGAAATACGCAATGTTGTTAAACAATTTGGCAAAAATGTCACCGCAGTGGATGACGTCAGCCTGCAATTGCAACGTGGTGTCGTTGGCTTGATCGGGCACAATGGCGCGGGTAAAACAACTCTAATGCAGATGATTGCAACCTTGACGAAGCCGAGTAGTGGGCAGATCATTTTTCAGGGTGTAGACATCTTGAAGTTCCCCGATGCGATTCGTACCAGACTCGGTTTTTTACCGCAAGATTTTGGCGTTTATCCGAATTTAAGTGCGCTTGAATTTATGCAGTATTTTGCTGCACTCAAAGGTGTACGTGACCCTGAGCGTATTCGATATTTGCTCGAGTTGGTCAACTTGACTGAACATGCACAGCGTTCTGCATCGGCATTCTCCGGCGGGATGCGACGTCGTCTCGGTATTGCGCAAGCCTTGCTCAATGACCCCGATATTCTGGTGGTTGATGAACCAACTGCGGGTTTAGATCCAGAAGAGCGCTTACGTTTCCGAAATTTGTTAAGCGAGTTAGGCAATGAAAAATTGGTTCTGATGTCTACCCACATCGTTTCCGATGTCGAGAGTGTGGCAAGTGAATTGGCGATTATGCGTAACGGCAAATTAATTGGTTTTGATACACCTGAAAACATGATCGCGAATGCTCATGGTCAAGTCTGGTCGGTACAGTTACCAATCGCCGAAGCTGAATTGTTACGTCAGCGCTTTCAAATCTTACATGCGCAACGTCAAGCAGATATGATGTTATTGCGCATTGCGCATCCGGTGCAGCCGCATGCAGATGCGGTGATGGTGTTACCAAATTTAGAGGATGCTTTAATGGCGCAGCGGTATTCTTTACAAGAGGTAGCATGATGCGAGATTCCCCACTCTCAATGAAAACCAATGCGCGCATTAATGGCGCTACAACTGACGCCACAACTTCCATCTTAAACTCAGGCTTACATGCTGGTTCCAGCGCTGGGAAATCTCAGGTCTTTGGGCAAACACTGCATTTGTTGCAGGTATTGGCAATGAACGAAGTCAGATTGCGTATGCGACGCTTGAGCACTTTGCTAGCGGTTATGGCGATGGTGGCAATCAGTTGGGCAATGATCGTAGATCCAAAAACTGGATCTAGTTTAATGGCGATCAATCAATCGCGCGTACTCTACACCAGCTCTGCATTGGCAATGGGAAGTGCGAGCTTGCTAAGCTTCATCATGGCCTTGATCGGTTTTTTTCTGGTACGCGGTCGGATCGTGGAAGACATTCGCAGCGGCATTGGTTGCGTGATCGCGGCGACACCAGTGAGTAATAGTTTATTTTTATTTAGCCGCTGGCTAGGTGGTGTCGCGTACATGCTTGCCCTAGCCTTGGTAGCGATGTGTTCGATTATGGTTTTGCATGCGCTACGCGGTGATGGGCCAATTCAGCTTTGGGTGTATTTGCAAACCTATTTGTTGGTGCTTGGGCCGATGTCTGTGTTTGCGGTAAGTGCGGCGATTTTGTTTGATAGTGTTCCCTTGTTGATGGGGAAAGCGGGTGACTTTCTATATTTTATTGCCTGGATTTTTCAAGTTGCCATCGTTTCAAAAATTGAAGAGATGAGTTCTGGCTCTTTATCCTTATGGCTCATGTTCGACTTCAGTGGCTTAGTAAGTACGATAGTGATCTTGAAAACCCATTTGCTCACGAATAACTTTTCTATCGGTGCAAGTACCTTTGATCCCTTGCTGACGCCAATTACATTGCCTAGCAATATGTGGACGATTCCCATGGCTATGTTACGTTTTGGTGCGACGGGTTTGGCTTTGAGTTTGTTATTGCCAGCCATTGTTTTATTCCATCGCTTTTCTCCCGATAAAGTAAAGCAGTCGCATGCTAGAAAACGTCGTTCACCTTTGGAAATTTTAAATGGTTGGACCAGGCCACTGGCGAAGCAAGTGCAGCCATTGTTGATTTGGTCGGCGAAGTTGGCGAATTTTTTTGGACAGGTGGTGGCGGATATCGCTTTAACTTTCGTTAATGCACCATTTGCGATCATTGTCTTGGTGGTGTTCACGGTGTTTGCATCGCTACTCAAGCTCAATGTATTGCCTGGACTAACGGTTTTTGTAGTGGCGTTTTGGGGCGTGTTAATTAGTGATGTTAGCACTCGTGATTTTCAAGCTGCGATAGAAGGTATGACGGCCGCCGTCAAAGGTGGTGCGGTGCGCCGTTATTGCAGACAGTTATTGGCGACGATGATGTTGGGATTTTTATTTAGCGGTGTCATCATTTTTCGTTTGAGTTTTGCCGCCCCCTTGTTTGCGCTTGCCTTGGCGGTAGGGATCATGAGTGTGAGTGCATTGGCGACCAGTTTTGGGAAGATATCGAATACCTCAAAAACATTTATGTCTTTGTATCTGTTCACTTTGTATATTTCTACTCAGGCGAATAGTGTTGCTGAATTGGATTTGTTTGGATTTAATGGTGTGGCGAATATCAAAACGATAGTGATGTATGGGGCAATCGCCGCTGTAGCGACATTAATTGGCTACATTCATACCCTGTATAAGGCGAAGTAACATGGTCGGCGGTGCACGCTGCTAAGGATTGAATTTCCTGTTGAAAAATCAATGGATAAATCAATGACGAAATCTATCGCTGGAAAAGTCAGACTTGAGTAACCAGAGTGCAACTTAGTGAGAAATAAATTGAAAAATAATTTGAGGAATAGTTGGGTGTTGCAATAGCAATTGTTTGTGGATGTTGGATTTTGTGCGACTTCCTTTAATGTTTCTATGCCGACTATTTCCTCTATTGCATGGAGTTGATGCGGCTTAAGGAATTAATTTGTGTCCTTGTCCTGCGATCGTTTAAAGGCTAAAATGCCGCTGTTTTGGTGCCCGCCGACATAGTCATGTCAGCAGTTAAACGGGAAACACAATGCAATTTGCATACGTGTGCTGCCCCCGCAACGGTGTACAAACGTTTGATTTTTTCGCGCTCTTTAGTCTCGTCAGAATCAAACCAGCCATCCTTCATCGCCACTGTGCTTGTGCATGGGAAGGTGTGATGGTGATGTTTGTCAGCCCGGATACCGGCCAAGATAAGTGAAGTATTGCGAACGGGGATGTTCGGCGATGATTTTTCTTGCCTTAGTTTTTTTGTAAAAACTATGTCTTTGAATTAATAATTTCAGCTGAAATCTGCAAGCCAAAATTGATTTGGTTTTGCTACAACTCATTCACATCATACTTTGTATTTAAGCACCCAACGGGGATCTCGGTGGCTTATGACCTGCTATTTGTCATCACGGGAAGTGATCGGCATTTAGCTATCAAGTAATTTATTATGACTCAATATTGCAAACCTCTTTGTCTGGCATTGGCTGTGGCAGCCTGCTTTTCTTCTTCTCCTCTTGTTCATGCTCAAGACGCACAATCGCAAGTGCTGATTACCGCAGCGCGCCAACCGCAAGTTGCGAAAGATGTGTTAGCCGACAACGTGGTTATTACTGTGGAACAAATTCATTTATCCGGTGCGACTAGCATCGTTGATTTATTGCAGCAACAACGTGGCATCGAAATTTCTCGTACTGGTGGTTCTGGTTCTGTTGCATCTGTCTTCATTCGTGGTGCGGCGAACTCACAAAGCGTGGTGTTTGTCGATGGCGTTCGTATCGGCTCATCCACGACAGGTGGTGCGACCTGGAGCAGTATTCCTTTATCGCAAATCGAACGTATAGAAATTGTGTATGGTCCTTTGTCCAGTTTATACGGCGCTGATGCCATGGGCGGTGTGATTCAATTGTTCACTAAAAAATCTGGCCCACAGTCTCGGACTAGTTTGAATTTTGGTATCGGCAGCAATCATTTGCGTAAATTTGAAGCGGGTATTTTCGGTTCTTCAGCAAATGATTTTCAATATAGCTTAAATACGGCAAAAGAAAGCAGCGATGGTTTCTCTGCATCTAAACCAGGGGCTGGCGCATTTACCTATAACGCCGATAAAGATGGCTATACACAAAAAAGCTTCAACGGTAATTTGGCGTGGAAATTGATGCCTGAATTAACGCTAGGGGTGAATTTTGTACAAAGCACTTTGGATGTGGATTTTGATGCAGGGCCAAGTTATCAAGATCGTGGCCAACAAAAATTTGATAATGTCGCGACATTCGCGAAAGCAAAGTTTGCGCCGAATTGGAATTCCAGTTTGCAGCTGTCGCGCAACACCGATCGTGTGTACACCGATGCTTCTTATGGTAAGGGTAATGCCGATACAAAACAACGTGGTTGGACTTGGCAGAATGATGTGACATTCGGTAAAGATGTTTTGCAGTTTGTATTCGAAGACAGAGAAGAAGATGTCCGCACTAATACTGCAGGTATCAGCGGCAAGCGTGATACTAAATCCTATGCTCTGGCCTACACGATGAAACAAGATGCACATCTGGCGAGTTTGAGTGGTCGGGTAGATGATAGTTCTCAATACGGCAAACACACAACCGGCAGCATTGCGTATGGCTATAGATTGACTGAGGTTTTGCGTGTGAATGCCAGCTATGGCACCAGCTTCCGTGCACCAACATTTAATGAATTGTATTACCCAGGTTTTGGTGTCGCATCGAATCGTCCTGAGTTAGGTAAAAATGCTGAAGCAGGTTTGTTCTATGACGATAATGTCTGGCAGTTGAGTGCGGTTTACTACCAAAATAGAATCACCGATTTATTAGTCAGTACGAATCCGTGCCCAGTGGAAGTCGCGACCCATCGATATGGTTGTGCATACAACGTGAATAAGGCAACATTGTCTGGCTTCACACTAGGGGCATCTGCTCGATTAGGACAGTGGAATGTGCGTGGCACCATGGATATTCAAGATCCGACTGATGACACGACTGGAAAACGTTTAGCGCGTCGTGCCAAACAACACGGCAGTTTAGGTGTTGACTATCGTATGGGGGATTTGACACTGGGCGCAGAAAGTGTTTTTTCTGGTGAGCGTTATGACGATGCAGCGAACCGAAATCGTTTAGCGGGTTACGGTATTTTAAATTTAATTGCCACATATAAAGTCAGCCCTTCTTGGTTGTTACTAGCACGATGGAATAATGTCGCAGATAAAGAATATGAATTGGCACGTCACTATCGCACGCCAGAATCGAATTTCTATTTGGGCTTGAGTTACGGCTTTAAATAAGTTGTGACATCGACTTTTTGATGTCCCAGATCTCGATAAAAGGAAACAACTGGTGAGAATACAAACACAAAAACGCGCAAACAGTTTAATACTGGGTATGTGTGTGCTCGCCTTGGCGAGTATTGTGTTTGCCTGCCTGATCGGCTCGGTTTCCTTAACGTTCAGCGAATTGTGGCAAGCGCTTTTTGATTTGCTGAAGGGACAATCGTCAAATCTTGCAACCAGCGTGCTGGATTTACGTTTGTCGCGTGCTTTGTCGGGTTTCGTGACTGGCGCGACGCTGGCTTTGTCGGGCGTCTTGATGCAGGCCTTGTTGCGTAATCCTTTGGCAGATCCGTATGTGCTAGGTCTATCAGGCGGTGCTTCGGTGGGTGCATTGGCGACCATCTTATTTTTTGGTGCTGGCGTAATGGTCGATGTTGCTGCTTTTGGCGGCGCTATTTCGGTTGCGGCACTCTTGTTTATGTTGGCGTATCGAGACTTGCGCGGATCTGGTAGTTCGGAAGGAAGTGCACCTCTATTGCTGCTAACGGGGGTGATCGTCGCTGCTGGCTGTGGCGCAGTTGTGACTTTATTGTTGTCGATTGCGCCTGATAGTAGTTTGCGAGGAATGGTGTTTTGGATGATAGGTGATTTATCCAACACGCAACCACGTTACTTATCATGGATCATCTTGTTGCTGATCGCTGCTTTGATGATGAAAAATGCTCGGGCGATTAACATCGCAGCGATGCACGCTGATAACGCCAGCACTTTGGGAATTAATATCGGACGTCTGAGAAAAATACTCTTTGTTTGTGCCGCACTGTTAACCGCCAGTGCAGTTAGTGCGGCAGGCAGTATTGGTTTCGTTGGCTTGATTATTCCGCATGCTTGTCGCTTTGCGCTCGGTCCTGATCACCGCTTATTGATTCCTGTAGCGAGTTTGGCTGGCGGTAGCTTTTTAGTCTGTGCCGATGCTTTAGCGCGTACTGTTGTCGCACCTCAGCAATTACCGGTTGGTGTGATTACTGCAATCATCGGTGTTCCTGTGTTTTTGATACAGCTACATCAACTACGGAGAAGATGATGCTGGCTGAGAATTTATTGACGACACATAAGCTAAGCCTGTCGGTTGGTTCTAAAACGCTACTGGCTGATTTGAATTGGCAGGTTCAGTCGGGNNCGGGTGAATGTTGGTGCGTCATTGGACGCAATGGCGCAGGTAAGAGCACCTTACTGCGCACCTTGGCGCGTTTGCGTGAAATTGAATCAGGTTCAATTCAATTGCACGGCAAAGATTTACCTGAATGGCGCTTGGAAGAATTGGCCAGAGAGCGAGCTTATTTATCGCAGTCGCGAGTGGATGCATTTGCTTATCGCGTGATTGAAACAGTGCTGAGTGCGCGCCATCCATATCATGATACTCACTATTGGGAATCTGCCCAAGATCACGAAATTGCCTTACAAGCTTTACGCTTGCTCGATGTAGAAGAGTTTGCACAACGCGATGTACGTAGTTTGTCTGGTGGTGAGCGTCAACGCGTGGCGATCGCCGCCTTATTGGCGCAGGACGCAGGTCTACTGTTGCTGGACGAGCCAGCGAATGCACTTGACTTAAGTCACCAAGTCAGTGTGATGCAAATTTTGGCACGCGAGTGCCAGGCAAAAAATAAGGCGGTAGTGATGGTTAGTCACGATCTGAACCTTTCTTATGGCGTTGCTTCGCACGCCTTATTGATGATGCCCGATGGCTCCTATTTATGTGGTGATAAAGCGCAAATCATGACGGTTGAAAACCTCAGTCTTTGCTTGGCCCACCCGATTGAGCGCTTTGTTCATGGCGATCAAGTATTGTTTTTGCCTAGTGTGAAGGCTTAGTGTTGAGGTGTATTGCTAAACCTTAACCTGAAGCTACTTTGCTGCATTTTTCAGCGCTCAAATTCTTGAAGAAAATCATATGATTCCACCTAAGGCTAAAACTTTGGCACCCGTACTCATGATCTCAGCGATTGCATCTGGTCAGGGAAAAACGACCGTGACCGCAGCAATTGCACGTCATTTTACGCAGCACGGAAAACGCGTGCGCGTATTCAAAACGGGTGCTGATTTTATCGACCCCATGATGCTCCGACAGGCTTGCGGTAGCGCGGTTTTCTCATTGGATTTGTGGTTGTTAGGCTTGCCTGCTTGTCGTGCTTTATTGATGAAAGCTGCACAACAGGCTGACTTGGTATTGATTGAAGGTGTGATGGGTTTGTATGATGGCACACCATCTTCCGCTGATTTGGCCAATGCATTTGGTGTTCCGGTATTGGCAGTGATTGATGCATCTGCGATGGCGCAAACTGTCGGTGCTGTGGCAATGGGCTTGCGCGATTTTGGTCCAGTTCAGTTGGCTGGTGTTGTTGCCAATCGTATCGCGTCTGATGGACATTTAGCGATGATACAGAGCGCCTTGCGTGACATCCCTGTTTTGGCAAGTTTGCGCCGGCAAGAACAGGCACTGCCAGAGCGTCATCTTGGGCTGGTCTTGCCAGACGAAGTTGGTGGTGTCGATGAGATCTTAAATCGTATGGCAGATAGCCTCACCTTGGATGTCAATGCTTGGCAAGCGATACCTACAATGCGATTTACCGATGATGAATTGCTGGCGGTTGACGTGCCTCAGCTATTAGCGGGTAAGCGTATCGCAATTGCGCGCGATGCTTCGTTTGCCTTCATTTATCCGGCCAATTTGCTCGCATTGGAGCAGATGGGCGCCCAGCTCGATTATTTTTCCCCTCTGGCTAATCAAGCGATACCAGCACAAGCGGATGCATTATATTTGCCTGGTGGTTATCCAGAATTGCATGCAGAAACTTTAAGTCAGGCACACACTTGGTTGACATCGTTGCACGCATTTCAACAAGCGGGAAAAGTCATTTACGCTGAATGTGGCGGTATGATCAGTTTGGCTGAGTCATTACTGGATTTAAACGGCAAAGAATGGAAAATGGCCGGCCTAATTCAAGGACAAATTAAGATGCAAAAACGCTTGGCTGCCTTGGGTATGCAAAGCTGGATCACTGAACATGGCGAGTTACGTGGGCATACATTCCATTATTCGACTTTTGATTGTCCGCTCACTGCTTTCTCACATACGCTTAAGCAGAAGACGCCAGATCAAGGCGAGGCAATTTATCGGATTGGGCAATTGCAAGCAACGTATTTTCATGCGTATTTTCCATCGAATTATGTAGCCACCGCGCGCCTGTTTTTGCATTCAGATAATTAGCGCGCGTTTGTCAAAAATAATGCCAGTAAGATCTACTTTTTACACATAGCTGATCTAAAAAACCAACTTCAATAAGTTCATAATCAAATCATGAAGATAAAAACTCTGATGGTGCAAGGTACGACTTCCGATGCAGGTAAAACGACGGTGGTTGCTGCGTTGTGTCGTTTATTGCATCGTCAAGCGGTCAATGTGGTGCCGATGAAACCGCAAAATATGGCATTGAATAGCGCGGTGACAGAAGATGGTGGTGAGATAGGCAGGGCACAAGCTTTGCAGGCACAGGCTGCGGGATTGCCAGCACATACGGATATGAACCCGATTTTGATTAAACCCTCGTCGGATATGGGGGCACAAATTGTTGTGCATGGCAAAGTGCGTGCGGATATGGATGCGCGCGACTATGATCAGTATAAAACTGTCGCAATGTCTGCGGTGTTGGAGTCGTATGCGCGCTTACAGCAGCAATATGACTGCATTATTGTCGAAGGTGCCGGAAGTCCTGCCGAGGTCAATTTGCGGGCACGTGACATTGCGAATATGGGGTTTGCCGAAGCAGTTGATTGCCCAGTGATCTTGGTTGCGGATATTGATCGTGGCGGCGTGTTCGCGCATTTTATCGGCACGCTTGAATGCCTTTCTGAATCAGAACGAAACCGTATCATCGGCTTTGTCATCAATCGCTTTCGCGGCGATATTACGCTGCTCGAACCTGGTCTGGATTGGTTGGAGCAAAAGACCGGTAAACCCGTTCTAGCGGTATTGCCGTACTTGCATGGTTTGATGTTGGACGCAGAAGATGCGATTCAAATGAAACAGAATAATACCGGTAAGTTTCGAATCATCGTGCCAGCGATTCCACGTATCGCGAATCACACGGATTTTGACGCATTGCGTGCGCATCCCGATGTCGATTTGCAGTTCATCGGACCTGACCATCCGATTCCATCCGCAGATTTAATTATCCTTCCCGGTAGTAAAAATACTCGCGACGATCTGGAGTTTTTAAAGCAACGTGGTTGGCAACAAGTGCTAGAAAAGCATTTGCGATATGGCGGTAAAGTGATTGGTATTTGCGGCGGCTATCAAATGTTGGGTCAAATCGTCAGTGACCCGCATGGTGTCGAAGGCAAAGTCGGGGATTCTCTGGCTCTAGGTTTGCTCGACATCACAACGGAGCTCACCAAAGAAAAACGCTTGCAGCAAGTGCACGGACATTGCTTGTTCGGTCACGATCAAAGTGCCAAAGTGGCTGGTTATGAAATCCATATGGGCGTGACCTATGCCAGTAGTGAAACCTTGCCAGCATTTATGATTGATGAAGACGGCACACCGCAAGAAGAGGGCACACGCTCGCCAGATGACCAAATCCTTGGAACTTATCTGCACGGCTTGTTTGATCATCCTGAAGCTTGCCAGGCCTTGCTGGCTTGGGCTGGCTTGCAAAGTGAGGCTGTTGTCGATTTAAATGCTTTACGTGAGCAAAGTATTGATCGTGTTGCCGATGCTTGCATCCCTTTGCTTGATGCCTTGCAGCGTATGAATTGATATTTTTGTTAATTTCATAGTATTTTCCTCCATATTCTCCCAAAAGCGAAACGGTCGCGCATCAAGGTATAATGCGCGGCTCTCGATGGATGTACTTGCGTTTTGTCGCTAGTCATCCTGCAAAGTGTGCATGCATCGATAACTGCAGACCTATGTTTCATTAGGTTTTCATATGTTTCTATCTGCTCAGCTTTTGTATCAAAGTGTTTCCTTTTGGGTATTGTGCTGAACTTTCTCAACACCCCTCAAGTCGAAGCCCCATCTTTCATTAACTCTTGGTGTTTATATGTTCTCTGTTCCATCGCAATTTCGTTTGGCTTTAATTCCTTTGTCTGTGTTGTTGGCGTACGGCTCAACCGCTTATGCACAACAAACTCAAGAAGAAGCTGATAAAACGAAACAAAAGCAAGCGGTACCTGCAAAGCCTGCAAGTACGCCAGCCAATGCGCCAGTTAGTCAAACAACCGCGCCAGCAGCGGCACCAGCCGGCGCTGTACAAAAAGTGCAGATTAGCGGTGCAAAGGGATATGACGAACGTCGTCAAGACACGGCAAGTAAGATCGTTGTAACGCAAGAAGATATCGTGCGTTACGGTGACACGAATATTGGTGACGTGTTGAAACGTCTGCCTGGCGTAACCATCGGTGGTGTGCAAGGACGTGGCGGTGCGATTCGTATGCGTGGTCTCGGTGCTGGCTACACGCAAATCATGCTCAACGGTGAACCTAGTCCTCCAGGTTTCTCTTTGGATTCTCTCGCCCCTGACAATATCGAACGTATCGAAGTGATTCGTGCGGCGACGGCGGAATTAAGTACACAATCTATTGCTGGTGCAATTAATATCGTTTTGAAAAAGGCGATCGTCACTGCCCAGCGTGAGTTGAAATTCGGTTTCAGCGAAGAAAATGGTAAGCCAGGTGTGAACGCTAGTTTGCAGTTGTCTGATAAGGTCGGCAAGATGTCTTATTCGATTTCTGGTAACTTGAATCATGGTGAATTCGGTCGTCCAGATTCCAGTACAGAGGTATTCACCGATAACAAAGGTCTGGTGACTTTGTCGCGTAAATCCAATACCGAAAGCGAAGGTAAATTTCAATCCATCGGTATTTCACCACGTATCAATTGGATGTTAGAAAACGGTGATATGTTGACCTCGCAAAGTTTTGTCAATGCGAACCGTTTCACCAATCGCAATCAACAATCTACAGCGACCTTGATTGGTGAAAAACCTTTGTTTCTGGATGAAAATTCGAACAATAGCTCTGACAGTACGTCGATCCGAACCAACTTGTCTTATATGCGTAAATTGGCGGATAGTGCCAAACTCGATATACGTTTTGGTGCGAATTATAATCAGCGTGAAGGCGATAATAAATCCAACGCAAAAGGTGTTTCTCAAACATTGATTCGTACCTATAGTTCAGAAAATACTGATAATGGTTTCACCTACGGTGGTAAATACACCGCGCCATTCGTTGAAGATCATGCATTGGCAGCAGGTTGGGATGGTGGTTACAGCAAGCGTAGTGACAGCAATACTCGCAGAGATGTAATCACAGGAACTGGTCCGATTACCGCCTTTAATGCGGATGAAGAATATTCAGCAAACGTCAATCGCTTGGCTTTGTTCGTGCAAGATGAATGGAACTACACCAAAAATTTATCCATCTACGCTGGTGTGCGTTGGGAGGGTATTGATACCAGCAGCAAAGGCAATACTTACGCGGAAATCAAAAATCGATCCAGTGTATTGAGCCCAATTTTGCAAACGCTGTACAAGATCCCAGGCAGTAAAAATGATCAGGTGCGTTTGGGTATTACCCGTACTTACAAAGCACCAGACACAGGTCGTTTAGTACCTCGCCGTTTCTTATCAACGAATAATAGTGCGACTAGCCCAGACAATATGGGTAATCCAAATTTGAAGCCAGAATTGGCTTGGGGTCTTGATGCTGGCTTTGAACATTATTTAACGGATGGCGGTATTTTGAGCGTGAATTTCTTCTTGCGCCGGATTGAAGATTTTACGCGTACATCTATCGTGAACGACGGTCGCTGGGTGGCGATGCCAACCAACGATGGTTTGGCGACTACACGCGGTGTCGAGTTTGATGCGAAGTTTCCACTGCGTAGTTTGATGGAAGATGCGCCAGCAATCGACTTCCGTGCGAATCTTGCTTTCAATTCATCCACAGTGAATTCTGTACCAGGTCCAAACAACCGTTTAGATTCACAAACGCCTGTTAGTGCTAATTTTGGCGTTGATTACAAGTTAGACGATGTGCCTTTGACTTTGGGTGGTAATCTGAGTTTCCAAAATGCGGGACCTGTGCGTATCTCTGTCAACCAAAGTAGCTACGGTATTCCTAAGCGTGTTTTGGATGTGTATGCATTATGGAAGTTTGATAACAAGTCGAACGTGCGTGTAGCTTTGGGTAACGCGCTGCATCAAGATAACTACTCTTCAAGCACTTACACAGATGCGAGCGGTTCTTTGGTTCGTACAAATACATCGAAGACAAACGTGGCTCTGCGCGTGAATTTTGAGCACAAGTTTTAATTCTATGCTGTCGTAGATGCGATTTCACTTCCTATTGAAATCGCTTCGCTGCATAAAACAAGGGGGAGAAAAATCTAGATTTTTCTCC
>DLGN01000078.1:0-647 GCA_002482715.1 Oxalobacteraceae bacterium UBA7693 | reverse complement strand
CTAGATTTTTCTCCCCCTTGTTTTTATATCTGATTGAATTTAGATGAGTTTTGTCGATTACGGTTTCGGTTTATCACGTGAACGACATATCAGCGGTAAATTTTGTGGATCAATTGTGGTTCTATCCGTACCTTTTACCGTCATTTTGTCAGGTGCGCCAGCATTTGCGCAGACCCAAGTGATAGGTACGACTGGCGCATCGTCGACTACGGCAGGGCGGAAGGTCAAAATTTTGTTTTCCAAAGATTTGTTGGCTCGATTACCAAATTTCATGTGAATCGCCCCGTTTTCAACCGTGACGCTGGCAACGTAATTGCTAACGATTTTTTCCGGCGGAGGCAGACCCGCTGCATTGTTATCGATAGGAAAAATTTGTTCGGTCTTCCATGCTGTAGCAATCGGTGTTTTGGCGATGTCGATTAAAGGAATTGAAGTTTCAATCTGTTCGCGAATAATTTTAAATAAATAAGATGGCAGCGCCATCGCCGCCAAAATCGCAATAATCGCGACAGCGACCATCGCTTCCAGGAGTGAAAAGCCGAGAATTTTTTTCATATGAATATCGGTTAGGTAAGTGTGTATTTGAATTACTAGTTAATTTTAGCAAGTTATTTCCTGCTTACGTCAATTTACTGGATTTCCTTTAT
>DLGN01000263.1 GCA_002482715.1 Oxalobacteraceae bacterium UBA7693 | reverse complement strand
AGCCTCACTAGATCTGTATGAAGATAATTTTGATCGTGCAAGCTCGGTTGCATTAGCCGTCAACACCTCGCAATCCGAATCACTGGCTAAGCATCAAAGAAATGTTTTGTCGAATATCGGCCACGCACTCATTAGCGAAAAAAAGATGGCGCAAGCGGAAAAAATCTTCCAAGAATTATGTCAGCGTTTTCCAGACTCAATTCATGGTTTTTATGGTTTAGGTAAAACCTTGCAAGAGCAAGGCAAAGTCAAAGACGCATTGCCACATTTAGAAAAATCATTAGCAATCGAAGCCAATGCCAATGTGTTGTATCGATTAGGCAAAGCTTGGCAAAGTTTGGGGGATAAAATGAAAGCCATTGCTGCATTTGAAAAAGCATTGAGCTTTAAGCCTGAACTAGCCAAGAAAACCAAAGCAGACGCTGAAGAGCAACTAAAAGCCTTGCGCGGCTAATGATCAATATTTAGCAAAGCAATTTTGCCCGTTCAAGCTGCCGATTAAAAAAGTAGTTTGACAAGCATCAAGTAAAGCCTGAAAAGACGTTCTCAAGCGACTTTTCAGGCAGCAAGCAATCTACAATGCGTGTTCTGCCATCATCTGCACTGTGTTTGCCTTGCTATGAAATCTGCGATGTCTACCCCACCACGTCCACCTGTTGCTGTTCCACATAATTTATTTGAAGATGTGTTGGCAATTTTTACCGGAACCTTGCTGGTATCACTTGGTGTCGCACTATTTAATCAAGCTGGATTGTTCACAGGCGGCACCGCTGGCCTTGCGTTCTTAATTCATTACGCCAGCGATTACTCATTTGGTAGCATATTTTTCGTATTGAACTTGCCGTTCTATTGGCTAGCCTGGAAACGCATGGGTTGGCGCTTCACGCTCAAAACTTTTATCTCGGTTGGATTGGTGTCTGTCATGTCAGGCTTGCATCCTAAAATGGTTCAACTAAGTCAACTCACACCATTCTATGTCGCCTTAATTGGTGGCTCCTTAATGGGTGTCGGCTTTATCGTCTTGTTCCGCCATCAAGCTAGCTTGGGTGGCATTAATATCCTAACGCTCTATCTGCAAGAAAAACACGGCTTACGCGCTGGAAAAATGCAAATGGGTATTGATCTTTGCATCGTACTGGCATCGTTCTTACTTGTATCACCAATCGCGATGTTAGCTTCCGTCCTTGGCGCCGTCGTGTTAAATCTGGCAATTATGTTGAATCACCGCCCGGGTAGATACTTGGCTGTCTGATGCTGATCACATCAATTCACGGATATAAATTCATCTAAATTCATCTAAATTCATCTAAATTCGTTGGAATATTTCCTCTAAGTTTTGCCCATATTTAAAGCAGTGGCAAAATACCCGTGTAAAATCGGTGTGCTAAGCACCGCCTACAGAAGCGCTGCAATCCATCACTCCAACCGAGGAAACCCAGATGAATCAAGTCGTCATCAGCGGCACAGGTCTATACACGCCCACCGAATCGATCTCTAATCAAGAATTAATCGCCAGTTTTAACGCTTATGTTGCGCAGTTCAACCAAAGCAATGCAGCAGCAATCGCAACTGGCGAAATCGCCGCATTAGAGCCATCGAGCGAAGCATTTATTGAAAAAGCATCTGGTATCAAATCACGCTATGTGATCAATAAAGCGGGCGTACTGGATATCAACCGCATGGTGCCGCATATCGCTGAACGCAGCGATGACGAACCATCGATTATGTGTGAAATGGCAGTCGCCGCAGCCAAGCAAGCGCTGGAACGTGCCGGTAAAACCGCAGCCGATGTCGATGCTGTGATTTGTGCAGCAAGCAATATGCAACGCGCTTATCCAGCGATGGCAGTAGAAATCCAAAACGCACTTGGTATCGATGGCTACGGCTACGATATCAATGTCGCCTGTTCTTCTGCCACCTTCGGGATTCAAGCTGCGATGAGTGCCATCCAAAGCGGGCAAGCGCGCGCAGTCCTAGTCGTCAATCCAGAAATTACCAGCGGCCATTTAAACTGGCGTGATCGTGATAGCCATTTCATTTTCGGCGACGCTTGTACAGCGATCTTATTAGAACGAGCGGATCTAGCAACTTCTTCGCATCAATTTGCGATTTTAGGAATGAAGTTAAAGACCCAGTTTTCAAATAATATCCGTAACAACTTCGGCTTTTTAAATCGTGCTGATGAGACTGGCGTTGGTAAAGTGGACAAATTGTTTCGCCAACAAGGTCGCAAAGTATTCAAGGAAGTTTGTCCCATGGCCGCCGAAACCATTACCACAACGGTTCAAGCTGCGGGCTTAGATGTGAATGCTGTTCAACGCTTTTGGTTACATCAAGCCAATTTGAATATGAATCTTTTAATTGCACGTTTGATTTTGGGGCGTGATGCAACAACAGAAGAATCACCAACGATTCTCGATACCTATGCCAATACCTCCTCGGCTGGCTCTATCATCGCCTTCCACAAACATCAAGATGATTTAGCGAAAGAGGCTGTCGGTGTCATTTGCTCTTTTGGTGCCGGCTATTCGATAGGCTGTGTCGTGGTGAAAAAGCTCAGCTAAGGTCTACTTTAATTCATCAACAAAAAAGCGCCAGCCCTTCAAGGCTGGCGCTTTTTCTTAGAGCGTCAGATTATTTCGCTGCAGTCGCTTTATCTTTTTGTGCAGTAGCGACTAGCCAATCCAAAACAGGGAACAAGGCTTGATTCGCTTGTTCTTCACTAGGGCGTCCATGTTCGCTACCAGCCATTGATGGCGAAGTTTGAAAACGTCCATCAACGATCAACGTCGGCCAAGAGTTAATTTCGTAATCGGACATCACGCGTGGAGCACGCGCTTGCTTCGTTTTGATCGTAAAAGAATTGTAGGCGCTGAAGAATGCAGCCTTATCAATCGACGTTTTATTGATGAAATCACGCACTTGCTCATCGGTCATTAGACGATTGCGCTGTGCGTGATAAGCATCGAAAACTTGATTTTGTAATTCATCCGCCTTACCGATCGCATCAAGCGCAAAGAATAATTTTTGCTGCGTTTCCGCACCCGGGTTCAGAACATGAATGCGCTTAAATAAAATTTTATCGCCCTGCTTTTTTACCCATTCCGCAAGGCTAGGTTCCAGGTGATGACAGAAGTGACAATAGTAAGCAAAAAATTCGATGACTTCGATTTTATTCCCCGCATTGGCTGCTTGCGGTTGCGATAGCAATCGATATTCCTTACCCGCTTCTGGTTTAAGAATGCTGGCATGGGTAGTCAGGTTCAGCAAACCCAAACCTGTTCCAGCCATGAATTGTGAAAAGCGACGTCTGTTGATTTGAATAGGCGACATATTTTTATCCATAGAAGCAAACAAAAAAAGTCAGTATAAACGCAAATGCCGATTCAGGTCAGGGCTTAAGAGTGACGTTTAACACCTATCCACGCGCCATACGCAGGCAAGGATAAGCGTGCATCTTCCTTCTGTCCCGCTAAGCCATGACCGGACAAAGCGATTGCATCTTGAATTAGGGGCCAATCAAAACTTTGCTCTTGCGGTGATAAATTAAACACCGCAATCAAAGCTGGTGCACCTTCAGATTGCCGACTCAATGCCAGCAAAGGTTCTGGCACATCATGAAACTGAATATCGCCACGCAAAAGTTGCGGGATACTCTTACGCCAGCGCATCACGCGGCGCGCAAAATGCAAGACAGAATCAGGGTCTTTATCTTGCTCTGCAACAGCCAAAGCTAGATGCTCTTCTGGTACTGGCAACCACGGCTTGGCGACAGAAAATCCAGCATTCTGTTCGGCACTATCCCAAACCATCGGCGTGCGGCATCCATCTCTGCCCTTGGATTCGGGCCAAAAAGTAATACCAACAGGGTCTTGTAAATCTTCGTAGCTAAGCACAGCTTCGGTCAATCCAAGTTCATCACCCTGATATAAACAAGGCGTGCCTTTTAATGCCAATTGTAAGGTCAAAATCATCTTCGCAAATGCAGGCCCTGCATCGCGCCCGCCCCAACGGGTATTCACACGCACCACATCGTGATTGCCTACTGACCAAGAGGCACAAGCATCTTTAACACGAGTCTCAAACGCTTCGACTTGGCGACGTATGTGCGCGGCAGAAAATTCTGCGGTCAACAAATTAAAGCTATACGCCATGTGCAAACGTTGATCACCTTCGGTATATTGCGCCATCACTTCGAGCGCATCGTCCGCACCGACTTCACCAATCGAAATCGCTTGATACTCGTCCAGCAAGACTCGGACTTTTTCTAAGAATGCTAAATTCTCTGGACGAGAATTATCAAACACATGGGCTTGCATGCCATACGGATTCGATGCGGCGACGTTCACGGTATTACGTTTCTCTGCGACTGGATTATCCCGCAATTGCTGATCATGAAAATGATAAATACAGGCATCCATGCGGAAACCATCAACCCCACGCTCCAGCCAGAATCGCATGTTTTCCAGATGCGCTTGCTGCACTTCTGGGTGATGAAAATTCATATCCGGCTGGCTCGTGAGAAAATTATGCAGATAATATTGGCAGCGACGCGTATCCCATTGCCATGCGGAGCCACCAAAAATCGATAACCAGTTATTTGGTGGAGTACCATCGGGTTTTGGATCTGCCCAGACATACCAATCTACTTTCTGATTGTGGCGATTGCTGCGACTTTCGATAAACCAAGGGTGGGTCTCTGCTGTATGTGACAAGACTTGATCGATCATCAGCTTCAAACCTAATTCATGCGCACGCGCGATCAAGATATCGAAATCAGACAAGCTACCAAACAAAGGATCAACATCGCAATAATCTGCAACATCGTAGCCAAAATCTTTCATCGGCGAAGTAAAAAAAGGCGAGATCCAAACGATGTCCACGCCAAGACTGGCAATGTAGTCTAATTTCTCAGTAATTCCAGGCAGATCACCAATGCCGTCACCATTACTGTCTTTAAAACTACGCGGATAAACTTGATAGATGACGGCTTCGCGCCACCAGTTGGGATTGTGAGCAGACATAAGATGCATTGCGATTCGACAAATGAAAATAATACGAAAGACCGTTGTTTGCTAAATTCATTCCCGCAACAACTAGGCAGATACCAGATAAAAAAAGCCCCTCACTTACTCTCGTAAGGAGGGAGCCGAAACTCATCACCGAGCTGATTACCCCTCCGATGTGAGCAAGAAATACAGTACTAGACTTCAAATAAAATCAACACAAAATCATCGCTTTTTGCAGGCTACCTATTTCCGTCATTCAGCGAGAAAAAACATCGCATGTAATTGAATTACACCAAATTTGTTTCCTCACTTTTAACCTTATCACTCAATTCTTGAGAAAGCAATTCTAAATTTAACGAGCAACAGTCGAAATTTGACGCGCTTGTAATTTTTTCTCAGCGCCCAAAACCCACAAGCTCAATTCAATATCCGACTCGTTTTCAATAATGATTGCATTTGCCGCAACAGACACTTTCAATAAGGCACCACGGAAAGTAATGCGGAATGAATAACCCTGCCACTGCATAGGCAAACTCGGATTTAAGTGCAATACACCTTGCTGTACGCGCACACCGCCAAAGCCTTCCACCACTGACATCCAGGTGCCAGCCATCGAGGTGATATGCAAGCCATCATCCGTATCGTGATTGTAATCATCCAGATCCAAACGCGCGGTACGCAGATAGAATTTGTACGCCAAATCGTCATAGCCTAAGGACGACGCCAAAATGGAATGGATACACGGCGACAATGAAGATTCATGCACAGTCAAAGGTTCATAGAAGTCGAAATTCTTCTTGAGCGTCTCTTTATCGTAGTTCGCTTCAAAGGTATAAATCCCCTGCAAAACGTCGGCTTGCTTGATATAGCAAGAGCGCAAAATTCTATCCCATGACCAGTTTTTATGAATTGGATATTCGCCCTTAGGAATCGCTGACATCGGCAACAATTCTTTGTCCATAAAGCCGTCATGCTGAATAAACACACCTGTTGGCGCATCGACTGGCAAGACGATTTTTTCTGCGACATCGGCCCAAATCGTTTCTTCGTCTTCGTGCCCACCTAATTGCGTTTTGGCGACGATCTCGGCGTAACGCACCGGGTCGCTAGCTTTCACTTGCGCTAAAGATTCGCGGGTGTAATTCAAAGTCCATTGCGCCAGCAAATTGGTGTACCAATTATTATTGACGTTATTCTCGTATTCATTCGGACCCGTCACACCCAACATGATGTAGCCATTGCGGCGATCTGACCATTGCACGCGTTGACGCCAAAACCGTGAAATCGCGATCAAGACTTCCAAGCCATACTCTGCGAGATAACCTACATCACCTGTGTGATTGATGTAGTTATAAATCGCAAAACTCATCGCACCATTGCGGTGGATTTCTTCGAAAGTAATTTCCCATTCGTTATGGCACTCTTCGCCATTAATCGTCACCATAGGATACAAAGCCGCGCCATGCTTAAAGCCAAGCTTGGCTGCATTCTCGATAGCACGACCGAGATGCTTGTAGCGATATACGAGCAATTGACGTGCGACTGTTGGGTCGGCAGTTTTTAGATAAAAAGGTAAGCAATAGGCTTCGGTATCCCAATAGGTCACGCCACCATATTTCTCGCCTGTGAAACCTTTCGGGCCGATATTCAAGCGCTCATCTTCACCTGTATAGGTTTGATTCATTTGCAGAATATTGAAGCGGATCGCTTGCTGTGCTGCGACATCGCCATCAATCGTGATATCGCATTCCGCCCACTTTTTTGCCCATGCCGCGCGCTGCTCGCTCAACATGTTTTCAAAGCCCTTCGTTTGCGCCGCGGCAGCACTTGCTTGCGCTGTCGCCTGTATCGTCGCCTTCTCAGCGTAGAGCGAAGAAACGACCGCAACGTATTTAATCAAGCTAACAGAGTCTCCCTGCACGATATCAACATGCACGACATTCGCGACAAATTTTTCTTTTGATACGGGTTCCGCTTGTAAAGCCTGAGGCGCACCATCAGTTTCCAATGACAAAGCAAACGCCGTCGCCACATGAAACGCAGTCTTCTTAGTCTCACCAGTAATCGCGGCAACACCCATTTCTGCGCTACGTGAAATCTCTACCCAAAACTGCTCGTCGTAGTTGGAGTCTTGATTTACTACATTCAAATCCAGCAAAGGTGTGAACGTGAGCTTACCGCTGAAATTCAAAGCCTTTACGGAATAACGAATCACCGCATTGTCAGTATCGACGATGCTGGTAAAGCGTGTGGACTGCACCTCGATTTGCTTGCCCGATGCCAGCGTCGCCACAAAGCTGCGTTGCAAGATGCCTTCTTGCATGTTCAAGACACGCTTAAAATTCGCTATGTTAGCTGTTGCCAAATCGAGTTCTTCGCCATCGACGTTAACGTCAATACCGATCCAATTGGTCGCATTGAGCACCTTGGCGAAATATTCTGGATAACCATTTTTCCACCAACCGACACGCGTTTTGTCTGGGTAGTAAACACCAGCCACATAGCTGCCGCGCAAACTGCTGCCACTGTACTTTTCTTCAAAATTGGCGCGCTGACCCATCTTGCCATTGCCTATCGAAAAGATACTTTCGGAGATACGATTCAAAGCAGGATCAAAGCCTTCTTCGATAATATTCCACGGGTCTTTTTTGATGTAATCTCTCATTGCTATTTCATCCGTCTTGGTTTTATTTTGTTGGTTATTTTGTTCGTTATCTTCTTCAACTACGCGAATCTGGCAAGCACATCTGCGATGCTCAAACCCGCAAAATTCGGCAGCACAAAATGCGCCTGATCTAGTACGGCCGCACTGCCAATACCAACAACTTTCATTTCCGCATTACGTGCCGCCTGTACACCAGCCACCGCATCTTCAAACACGATGCACGCGCTAGCAGGCACCGCTAATTCTTCCGCCGCTTTTAAGAACACTTCAGGATCGGGTTTGGCTTTGCTAACTTTATTGCCATCGACAATCGCATCAAACTGATCGAGCAACTGTATGCGCTCCAAAATCAAGACGGCATTTTTACTCGCTGATCCCAGCGCCACTTTGATGCCCTGCGCGCGCACTGAAGTCAAAAACTCCGCAGCACCTGGCAAAATTTCTTCTGGTCCGATTTGCTGTATGTATTCCAAGTACCAACCATTTTTACGCACCAAGGCCGCATCAAATTCCACATCATCAAGTTGCTTGCCACCTAAGCGCAAAATCAATTTCAAAGACTCAACCCGACTGACACCTTTAAGCTGCTCATTATCATGCTCAGTAAAATCAAAACCCAAACTATTCGCCAAGCGCTTCCAAGCCAGATAGTGATACTTCGCGGTATCCACAATCACACCATCGAGGTCAAAAATGCAGGCTGGTTTCATAGACTTACTCATATTCTGGAAAATTAAAAAGCGCTGATTGAATGATTTTTTGAAAACTTTTAAGGGGTTAATTCAAAGCGCTTTGGATTGATTTGCAGTTTAATTCAAAGCGCTTTGAAAAGTAAAGCAAAAAAACGCGAGGTTTTGTTGTTTTGTGAGATTAGAAGGATTGTGATTCCCATGCGCAATGAACAATATAACCATGAAATTGAACATAACATTGATAAGACTTGCAGTGCAGCTGAAGCTTCGTTGTGATTTTTGAACTTATATGTTAACTTCAGTTTCTTTTAATTTTAAATAAGATATGCCTTACTTTAAAAGTGAGACTCAATTTATTGACCAGGTTTATCTTGCATTTAGGGACGCGAGTCAACCGTCGGTCGATGAGATTACGCTGCACAGGTGCATAGAGTGCGATGACATTCGCGATACGTTCAAACTTTACTCAGTTCAAAATATTCCAAATGAAAAGGTAGAATGGTTGGCTCAATCTCTATGTTTTTTGAGTCCGGTGGCGCTACGCTATTACTTACCAAGGTGCATTGAATATGATATTTCTAATCCAGATTCTTGGGTGGGTGACAGCATCATTACTTTTATTAGCGCACAAGAAATAAATGCCCCTCACTGGGCCGAGCGACATAATGAATTTTCTCAAAATGAAAGAGGAATGGTTACGAAGTACCTCGAAATTTTGCGAGCTCGAAATGACACTAACATTGATGATGAAAAATTGACGATCGCATTAGATACTTGGAAAGGTAAGGCATAACTATTTGCTCTTTCAGTTTTAATGCATCAAGCGCAGTTCCTGTCAGCTCAACGTTGGACCTACGGAATACTTCATGCCACCACCACTAATTGTAAAGGTCATTGCTGCAATCATCATCGAGATCGTGTACGCGGTATTTACGCGAACATGGTTGCGTGAACACGCGCAAGGAATAGCGTTAGAGCTTTTTATTACCGCATTTAGAATTTTCACAGCCACTGTTTATTGGATTATGTTTCGAGATCTAATTTTTAGCCGCATTCCGCAATCTGGCTCCCTAAAACATCCTCTTGTATTTGCAACTGCGGTGACTGCACTTGCATTACCATTTCTATTTAGTGGCTGGTCGCCAGGTGGAGGTATAGGAACAGCAATTGTATTTGCGCTAACCAGTATTATTGTTGCAGTGCGTGAAGAATTGTTATACCGAGCGGTGCTATTAAATCTATTGGAACCTCGGATAGGTATGGCGGGTAGCGTTATATTCTCCACCGTTCTATTTGTTGTTTACCACTACGGCGCGCTGCCTATTACAATGGTGACGATTACCGAAGTTGCTATTATGTCGATGTTGTTGGGACTAATCTATATGCGTTCTGGCTCGCTACTTGGTGTCATTGCCCTGCATTCAGCTTACGATGGCATTTGGTTTTTTGGCCCATATCTCGATTCACCGCTACCCGATACTTGGCGTCTTGTATTTCTTCTGGGCGCGTTGTTATTCGTATTCTTGTGGCTTTGGCGTGTCGGCAAAGTACAGCACGTCGTTGCGACGGAAAAATTACCAGCCTCTTTTGTTTCTCGCGTTACTCGGAAGTTGCCACCGAACCAGACGTAAAACTTCACATTACTCAACCCCAATCAAACAATGAAGAAAACAAAAACACTCTTTTTCCTTCTCTGCGCAGCCCTGACAAGCTGCGCAAGCGTCTCCCCAAAACAAGAACTGATAGACAACCCCACTCCCCTGTCACGAGAAATTTTCAACACGGTATCCGCCAACCAATTTGAAAGCGCCAACTTTATCTCATCACGCGGTGCGCAATTACCCTATCGCTTGCTGCGTCCATCAAAACTAATTCCAGGAAAGATTTATCCGCTCGTAGTGCAACTGCATGGATCAGGAGAAATTGGGACTGACAATGTAAGCCAGTTAGATCGACTGGCGAAAAGCTGGGCTATGCCGGATGTTCGCGATCGATATCAGGCGTTTATTTTGATTCCACAGTTTTCAATCAGAAGCGCGAACTACGGTCCAGCTTCACCGGATCAACATGCTGTGCCTTCGGCTATGTTGAATGACACAGTTGAGCTGATCAAGCAATTTAGTGCAGCAAATCCCGTGGATAAATCACGGATCTACGCCTCGGGATTTTCTATGGGTGGCTCAGCAACTTGGCTTTTGCCAAGCATCGCACCTGGTATGTTTGCAGGCATTGTTCCCATGTGCGGTATCGCGCCGCCAAACTCTCTAGCAAATAGTTTTACGAATCTCCCTATCATCGTGATTCACGGTGATGCAGACATGGAAAACCCGATTACCGCTGATCGACGATTCGTCCGAGCGATTACTGACCACGGTGGGCAGCAAGTCACGCTGAGGGAGTACAAAGGACTGAAGCATCAGCCACCGTCCGATGTCTATCCGGGATACTGGTGGCGTGATTGGTTATTTAGTCAGCAGCTCAAATAAGGTCTATTTCGACGGACTGCAGATTTGCGATTCCTGTATAACCAGCATTGTCCGTCGTTGTCTGAATTCATCCAGCCTTCGCGCTCATCTTGCGGCAACTTGCAGCGCAATCATGGCAAGCCTTGACGCAGGCATCCATCCCACCAACAGCTTCACAACTTTTAGCGCAAGCCTCGCAAATATCAGCGCAAATGCCGCAAAGCGCTTGATGGAATGGTGAGCCAGATAATTGCATATTGGCGGATGTTTGGCAGATCGCAGCGCAATCCATCATCAGTCGAAAATGCGTCGCTTCCACATGCGCTCCGCCCATCTCCAGACAGTGCATCATCGCCGTGTGCAAGCAAGTCGCGTGGCAATGCGTGCAGGCTTCAATACATGATTGCATCTCTTTATTGTGGGCAGTGTGATCGCTCGCCATAGTTTGATTCATTTTCGATTCTCCTAAATTGGTTAATGAAAAGAGCTAAGATTGACCGTAAAAGCAAGCGATCTAGCTGCTCCTCGCACTGATGACAATAGGAGATTGATGGGCAAGAGTCTGTTCGACAACGTACGATTATTCTCTTTTTGGAATATTTCTAATCAGCTTATTCATGGCATGATCTGAAAAGCTGGCAGACAGGTTGCATACACCTTACTATCTAGCCAAGCGATCAAGGTATTTCGCAATTGATTCATTTTTCTTTTCAAACAGGAGGCAACATGCAAAGAGTCACAGGCATAGGCGGTATCTTTTTCAAAGCCAAGGATGCACCTGCATTGCAGGCTTGGTACAAGCAGCATCTAGGTATTGATGTTCAAGCTTGGGGTGGCACGGCATTTAGTTGGGCGGATAAGGAAGGCCAACTTGTCGGAGGCAGCACGATTTGGTCTATCGGTAGCCAAGAGGGAGATGCCTTCGCCCCCAGCTCTGCGCCTTTTATGATCAATTATCGGGTCGACGATTTGCATGGCTTGGTCAAACTACTGAAAGAAGAAGGCTGCCATGTGCTCGATAAGATAGACGAATCTGAGTACGGTAAATTCGCCTGGGTCATCGATCCCGAGGGTAATAAAGTCGAATTATGGCAGCCACCACTAGGTCAATAATCCCAATCACAAGAGAGCATCTAACTCATGCCAACTGATTTTATTTCCGTCGCTGGGCGTTTCACAGTCTTTGTACTGGTTTCGTTGGTCGTGTTCATCGCCACCTTGCATTTTGTCACCCGTCACCGCAAGGAGCGGCCTCGGCTAGTCACCACAATTGCGGTAGCAGTTTTGGTAGTCGCCGGTGGTATGGTGTTTGCCAAATTTGGCAACAATGCCGGATTACCATGGTGGATTTACTATACCGTTCCGGCACTTGTTACCTTATTGCTGCCGCCGTTTGTTTTTCGGTTTAATGGTAAGGAATTACTGCACTATTTGGTGCTGGCATTTTTGTCGTCGCCAGCGATTCATGTCGTGTTTTCGTTCTTATTTGACTGGCACGAGTATATGCCCTTCATCCATATTCCGTCACTGCGCACATTGCTTGCCTAGTCGTATACCTAAACACAAGCAATGCACTTGCATGGAATTTTTCTTTGTTATTCTTGACGAATAAACGTCAATAAATCTTGCGTAAATTTTTCCCGGTGGGTTGCAAATAAACCGTGAGGGGCGCCGGGGTATTCGATCATTGTAGCTTGATCAATTCCCTTGGCGGCCAGCCGAGCAGATGCTTCGATCGGCACGGTCTTATCTTCTGTGCCATGAATAATCAAAGTCGGCACTTTAAAATGTTCTAGGTCGCCGCGAAAGTCAGTGCTTGAAAACGATTTAAGACATGCCAGCGTTGACTTAAGACTAGCCTGCATGGCGATGTTATGCATATTGCCCAGTAGTTCATCGCTGATAGAACTCCCTGGCGTATCAACACCAAAAAATGTACGGAGAAAACTGGTAAGAAACTTTGCCCTATCCTCATTAATCTTCTGCGCAGTTTCATCGAATGCAGTTTGCTCAGTGCCAGTTGGATTGTCAGCTGTTTTTAATCGAAAAGGAACAACGGAAGAAATCAGTGCGGCTTTTGCTACCGATTTCCCAGCATGACGTGACATGTAACGGGCGACTTCGCCACCACCCATAGAAAAGCCGATGATGATTGTGTTTTGCGCCTGCGTGTATTCAATTACAGCGGCAAGATCGTCACTCAAAGTATCATAGTCATAGCCATCCCAAGATGGAGAAGAACGACCAAAACCACGACGATCATAAGCAAGCACGCGGTACCCGGCATCAGCAATTGCCATCGCTTGCGCATCCCAGCTATCGGATGAAAGTGGCCAGCCATGTAATAGGATGACGGGCTGACCAGTACCCCAATCTTTTATAAAAAGTTCGGTGCCATCTTTTGTACGAATATAACTCATGCTGTTAATCCTTTAAGTGAAGAGGAATTGCCAATTTGTTTGACAATACCTTCAAACCTCAATGTAAATAGTAAGCATGTAAGTGACTGTGCGCCATCGCACCGATGGTCGAATTCAGACGATTAAATTGCTAGCGTTATTCAGACTAGCTTTGATGATTAGAATTACGCTTTGCCAGCGGTGAATAGGTGGCACTATTTTGATACACGGTCGAATGACAGAAGCGTTCAAGCTATCGTCAGAGTTGAAAGCTTAACGCGTGTCTTCATCACAGGCTTTATAATGCGACTCAATCCATTTTTACATAGAAAATAACATGATAGATGCACTGATCGCTGGACGCCTATACGGCATTGCAGAACAAAGAACAGGTCATGCGGGTTCGGTATATGTGACTTGCAAAGTTAAAGCAATGACCGATGATGGCGATGGCATTATTTGTAATGTGATCGCATTTAACGACAAAGTACGAGAAACTTTGCTGCAGTTGGAAGATGGTGCTAGTTTAAGTTTATCTGGCGCCTTAACGCCGAAAGTGTGGACAGACAAGCAGGGCAATGCGCGCCCGGCTTTGGATTTGGTTGCGCATAGCATACAAGATTTGGCTTTTGCCGAACGCAAATAAAAAAACGGCGACTAAGAAACGTCGCCGCTTTTCAAAATTACTCGACAAACAACTTAGTCATTACTAACCAAACGACCATCCACTAATTTAACGCGATCACCACTACGCCAATCTGGCTTATTTTCTGGCGTGAAGGTACGTATATCACCATTCTCCATTTTCACCCGAACTTCATAAGTCATACGGGTATTGCGGCTTTTTTCGATTTCATTCCCTGCATAACCACCACCAACGGCGCCAGCAACAGTGGCTAACTTACGACCATTACCACCACCGATTTGATTGCCAATGACACCACCGAGAACTGCACCAGCAACAGCACCAACGCCACTACCCTTCTCTGCCTTCTGTTCAACGCTGCGCACAGATTCGACTACGCCACATTGACTACAAATAGGCTTTTCAACTTTTTCTGCAACTGCATTTGAAGAATTTTGCTGTGCTGTTTTTGGCGCACTGTTTTTTGCTACCGGCACTGCAGGAGATTTTGCGACTTCCTTGTCGCTAGACTTATCATTTGTATCCACAAGCAAAGTATTTGCAGAGCTGCTTGCCGATGCTGGTGAAGTTGGTTCGACTAAATTTGTCGCAACATTTTCTGATTCAGGTTTAGGCTCACCTTTGGTGCTCGACAAAAGCCCTGTCATTGCAGCAACACCAACCAAACTAAATACGATTACCGAACCAGCGGCAACTGCGATCAAGGGATGTAAAGATTTTTTTTGGATATCGCTCATTTGCTACTCTCTTTGTAATAAGGGTGAGATTGTAACGGTAATGATCACCGCATGGTTGACCTAAGACGAATTCCAGCTTGCAATGCACTCATAAAAAATAACTAGAATTCAATGCAAAACTCTCTTAAGATGCAAGTCTTATCGCTTAGATATTACTGTGTAAATGTTACTGTTTTACTTTTACTGATCTACTTAAAAGGATTTTTATGTCCCTCAATCATTGGTCTGTGCTAGGAGCATCTTTCGTGATCGCCGTGAGTTCAGCAACCACCGTTAACTCTCAAACTGCATCAACACAAACAACGCCTGCTGCCAGCATGCCTGTTCCGCCAATCGCCGCCAAATCTAATTGGTCAGAAGTTCGCCACGGTGAAACCGTAAGCGATGACTATCGTTGGTTACAAAAGAAAGAAGACCCTAAGGTCATCGATTATTTAAATGCAGAAAACACCTACACGCAAGCAATGACCTCTGGAGTGCAAGCACTCGCTGATAAATTGTTTGCGGAGACCAAAGGCCGTATGAAAGAGACCGACTTGTCGGTGCCTGTACGACGCGGCAAGTATTATTACTATTCTCGCACCGAAGCTGGCAAACAATATGGCATTAATTGCCGCCGTCTGGCAGATGCCAAACTCAACTACGACGAAAAAGCCGTTGAAGAAATTCTGTTAGATCAAAATGAATTAGCCAAAGGGCAGAAATTCTTTATGGTTGCGGGCACTTCTGTGAGCCCCGATGATCGCTATCTCGCCTACTTGACCGACACCACGGGTTACCGTCAATTCAAATTACAAATTAAAGATTTGAAAACCGGTGAACTGCTGAAAGATACAGCTGAGCGCGTGACCAGCATGGCGTGGGCGGCAGATAACAAAACGATGTTCTATGTACAAGAAGATGCCACAACCAAGCGCTCTGATCGTCTGTTCCGTTTTAGCTTGGGCGATAAAGCGACCGAAATTTATCATGAAAAAGTTGAACAATTCGGTATTGGCGTTGGCACCAGTCGTGATCGAAAATTCATCCAATTACAAGCCTATGCGACTGACACCAGCGAAGCATGGTTACTGCCTGCGAATCAACCACAAGCTAATTTCAAATCCGTTTTAGGGCGAGAAAAAGGTCATCGCTACAATGTTGAACATCGCGAAGGCAGTTTGTTTATCCGTACCAACAAGAACGCTAAAAACTTCCGTATTGTGACTGCACCGTTTGCAAATCCGGTTGAAAAAAATTGGAAAGAAATCGTCAAACATGATGACAAGGTGCTAGTTGGTAACTATGAAGTTTTCCGCGATTACTTAGCCGTCACAGAAAAAACCCAGGCCTTAAACCGTACTCGCATCTTTAATTTCAAAACCAAGCAATGGAAGAGCGTGCAGTTTAACGACGAAGTGTATTTAGCTAATAGCGCAGGCACACCAGAATTTACTGCACAAAAACTGCGTATGTCTTATCAATCACCAACCACACCACCGATGGTGATGGACGTGAATATGGCCACTGGCGAGCGCAGCATCTTGAAGCAACAAGAAGTAGTCGGCGGCTTTGATGCCAGCAAGTACGAAGCGCGTCGCTTATGGGCAACGGCTAAAGATGGTGTGAAGGTTCCGTTGTGGGCTGTGTATAAAAAAGGCGTGAAATTCGATGGCACTGCGCCTACGCTTCTGTATTCATATGGCAGCTATGGTATTTCCACCGAAGCGACATTTGCCTTGAGTCGTCTGAGCTTACTCGATCGTGGTGTGATTTACGTACAAGCACACATCCGTGGCGGTACAGATCTGGGTGAGCGTTGGCATGAAGACGGTATGTTGATGAAGAAGAAAAACACCTTCACCGACTTTATCGCCGCTGCAGAATTTCTGATTCAAGAAAAATGGACCAGTAAAGACAAGTTAATTATTCAAGGCGGTAGTGCTGGTGGTTTATTGATGGGTGCAGTAGTCAACATGCGTCCTGACTTATTCAAAGCGGTGCACGCAGCCGTACCATTTGTTGACGTCATGAATACCATGATGGATTCCAGCCTGCCTTTAACGAC
>DLGN01000211.1 GCA_002482715.1 Oxalobacteraceae bacterium UBA7693 | reverse complement strand
CTTACATGCGGCCGCGATGACGACGCCATTGTTATCTTTATTTGAAAGATTCTTGAGTTTTAAATAGCCCGCCGAAATATCGAATATATCTTCAGAACATGCTTGATCATTGGTGATTGCCGAAGCATTTCCAATAAAAAACAATGAGATAAAGAAACCTAGGCTAAAAAATTTACTCATCTGTTTTCGACCTTTTCAAGACCGCAAATTTCATTAATTATATGTAACGTACTGAAATTTTTCTGTTGTTTAACGCCGAGTTCAGCGGCAGTTTTTAAGTCGTGGTTTTATGGGATAC
This sequence comes from Oxalobacteraceae bacterium UBA7693, assembly GCA_002482715.1. Classification (GTDB taxonomy): domain Bacteria; phylum Pseudomonadota; class Gammaproteobacteria; order Burkholderiales; family Burkholderiaceae_D; genus Undibacterium. Next base: position 2,576 of record DLGN01000211.1, on the reverse strand, counting down.
TTTGCGCAGCAAACCATAAAACCACGACTTAAAAACTGTCCGATGCAACGACTTGTTAAGCTTTTTCGATATCAATTACATGCTCAGGTAAAAAAATTACTTCATCGTCAAAAGTTAGGCTATCTTGCTCATCAGAAGTTACAGGCATATTGTTTAGTGTTCCTATATAGTAGGGACCTATTCTACCCGTGACTATTACCCACATGCGTTCACCAAAAGTACCATCATCATCTGGATCTTCTGGATCAGGTGTCACGGCTATAATAAAAATGAGCTTAACAATGTCCCCAACCTCTAGCGCCTGTCGTTCGTCCTCTCTGGGCATATAAAATGTTTCGGGAGTTCGATGATGCTGAGCTAATCCACTACGAAGTTCATAACCATCTAAATCTATTGTCGGTAAACGAAGCTCTGAGTAATTAATTTTTTCTTGAGCTTCCCACACAGGCTTTTTACCTATTTCAGGAATGGTATGCAACGGTTGACCAAATATAGTGCGCAATAGCAATTCTATAGAGCCTTCTATTGAATCTTGACTTCTCATATCCACTGCGAATATTCCAGAAAAATGCGGTGGTACAGAACAATTGTTTCCAGGTTCAAAGTTGCCTTCACGAACTACAGGTATAAACTTCTCGCGCGGCACCCCTGATGCAATGTGCCCTGAAATAATTTGCTGCTCGTAACCGACACCTCCTTTGCGATTCAAAGACTTCTCATAATAATTTGGTGTGCATACGATAATAACGTGATCACACTCTACTATTTCACGCTCCATAAATTGAGTTAGGCTTTGCCCTGGTTGTACATGCCATTGATCGAGCTTGGTATCCACCCCATTTAGCCTAAGACGTTGCGCAATTTCTCGAACCCATATTTTATGTTCTTCGGAATCCCAAGAATAAGAAATTAACGCACTTGGAATTTTATTATTATCCAATTTAATACTCCCTAATGCTTAACGTGATTTAATTTTCAAAATGAAAAGATACCCGACTACGTCAAAAAGCGCAATTTGTTTCAACTCCCTTGAAACCCGCATGAATACTGACTCAAAATAGTTATAGTATGAAAAACAAAGGTATAACCGAATCGACAAAAGGTGCATTGTTGCAAATCTTGGTTTCATTCATCTTCTTGAAGAAAATCGAATGCTAAGACATTGATTTACGTAAAAAAGGGCGACCCAAAGTCGCCCTTTTTCATTCAAACTCAAACCAAAAAATTAGAAACGCACGTTACCCGGTGTACGTGGGAACGGAATCACATCCCGCACATTGCCCACTCCAGTAATGTAAGAAACAGCACGTTCAAAGCCTAAGCCAAAACCTGCGTGTGGCACTGTGCCGTAGCGGCGCAGGTCGCGGTACCAGTAGTACGGTTCTTTCGCCAAGCCGACTTCTTCCATGCGCGCGTCTAATACGTCGAGACGCTCTTCGCGTTGTGAGCCGCCGATGATTTCACCGATGCCTGGTGCGAGGATGTCCATCGCTGCCACGGTTTTGCCGTCATCGTTCATACGCATGTAGAAAGACTTGATGTCCTTAGGATAGTTTTGCAGAACCACTGGGCCGCCTACGTGTTTTTCGGCGAGGTAGCGTTCGTGTTCGGATTGCAGATCGGTGCCCCATGCGACTGGGTATTCAAATTTCTGACCGCAGTTTTGCAAGATGTTGACCGCTTCAGTGTAGTCCATGCGCACGAATGGTTTGGCGATCATGTTTTCTAATTTGGCGATCACGCCTTTTTCTACGCGCTCTTCAAAGAAAGCCATGTCGTCGCCGCGTTCGTTCAAGACGGCGGTGAAAACATATTTCAACATCGCTTCAGCGAGGTCGGCATTTTGTTTGAGATCCGCAAAAGCGACTTCAGGTTCGATCATCCAGAATTCAGCCAAGTGGCGGCTGGTGTTGGAGTTTTCTGCGCGGAAGGTTGGGCCGAAAGTGTAGACCTTGGACAAGGCCATGCAATAGGTTTCGACGTTCAACTGGCCAGACACCGTGAGGAAGGTTTCTTTGCCGAAGAAGTCTTTGCTGAAATCTGGCTTGCCTTCTGGTGTCTTAGGGAAGTTCATCATATCCAATGTGGATACGCGGAACATCTCGCCTGCGCCTTCGCAATCGGATGCAGTCAAGATTGGTGTGTTAACCCAGTAAAAATCTTGCTCATGGAAGAAACGATGGATGGCTTGTGCGATCGAATGACGAGTACGTGCCACCGCGCCCATGATGTTAGTACGTGCGCGCAAGTGGGCGTTTTCACGTAAGAATTCCATGCTGTGCGGTTTTGGTTGAATTGGGTAAGTATCTGGGTCTTCGACCAAGCCAAATACTTGCACGCTTTCAGCCTGCATTTCAAAACTTTGACCACCACCTTGCGATGGCACGACCATGCCCGTTGCTGAGAAAGATGCGCCTGCTGTCAGGTGCAAAACTTCGCTGTCGTAATTGCCCAAAGTGTTTGGTACAACGATTTGCAAAGTGCCGAAGCAAGAGCCGTCGGTTAATGCCAGGAAGGATACGCCAGCTTTGGAATCGCGGCGGGTGCGAACCCAACCTTGAACGGTAACACTGGTG
>DLGN01000339.1:2136-5674 GCA_002482715.1 Oxalobacteraceae bacterium UBA7693 | reverse complement strand
CAAATCCAAAGCGGCCCGGTAATTTTTTGCATAGTGGGCTACCCGCGAGCATCATTTTACGTGCTCTGCTAATTTGAAATTGCATTAAATCTCGCCAAGCTTGATCGCAATCTTCGTTTGCAATTTGTTGCTCTGTCACTTGAAACCTTTGCAGATCTTCTTGTGGTAAATAGACACGAGATTTTTTCCAGTCAATGGCAACATCTTGCCAGAAATTAATCAGCTGTAGTGCAGTACAAATTTGATCCGACTCGAGCAAATTTTGTGCTGTATCGGCGTGGAATAAATGGAGCATGATACGACCAACAGGATTGGCTGATCGCTCACAGTAATGAATCAGAGAGACGTAATCGTCGTAACGTTTGCATCGGACGTCTTGTTTGAAGGCGTCAAGCAGATCGAAGAATGGCGAAATAGGAAGCTGGTATTCATGGATTACTTTGGCTAAGGCTTGAAAAAGCGCCTGTTCACTTGCGTTTTTTGACTGAATGATGTGTAGCTGCGTTTCGTAATCAGACAATGCGTTTAATCGCTGCTCGTCGCTGGCATCACCTTCATCTGCCAGATCATCCGCACTGCGGGCGAAAGCGTAAATGACTTTTACCGCTGGGCGTAAGTGTGCAGGCATGAGCCATGACGCAACAGGGAAGTTTTCGTAGTGATCTACACTCATAAAAGAGAATTGAAATTTGTAATATGAAAGATAATGAAAAATAAATGACTCGAAAGTCATTGGCAAGTAAAACATTCCTGATTATAATTACTAACCCAAGAGTCAGTAAGCATGTTCGACTAAAATATAATTAAAAAGCTATTATTTAAATAAATTGATCGAGCTGTATTTGTGTCAGCGGCAAATTAAATGGGATTAACTAATTTTATTTGCCAATTCAGCTAGTGTAATCTGGATTGTTTTTATTGAGTTTGTAGATCAGCGAATGCTGTTATTTATTTTGGTCTTGTATTTTGGCTTTGTTGATGTGCTGGTATCGCGTCTAAACAAATCATTCTCCGCTTTTTATGTGACGGAATCGTAAAGGAAAATTCTCGTGTTAATTTCACCATCTCGTCCGCGCCAAATCATTGCGCTATCAACAAAGACCTCTAAGGCAAGAGCAATCGCATTCTCAATACTTGTTTTGTTAAGTTTGATTTTGTTAAGCGCGTGCTCAAAGAAAGCGGAAAAAACTGAAGATATTCGCCCAGTAAGAACAATTCAGGCACAACTGCAAGCTAGTGAATTTGTTGCCGAACTTTCCGGCGAGGTTCGAGCTCGCGTGGAGTCGCGTTTGGGCTTTCGTGTACCAGGTAAAATCGTCGCACGTCATGTGGAACTGGGTACTTTAGTAAAACGTGGACAGGTACTGATGCAGTTGGATCCGCAAGATCTCCTATTGGGGCAGGCGCAAGCTAAAGCGGGTTTAAGCGCGGCTGAGAGTAATCGTGATTTGGCGAAGGCTGAATTGAAGCGTTATCAAGAGCTACGTGACAAGAATTTTGTCGCGCAAGCTGTGTTAGNNGTTAGATGCAAAAGAAACGACTTTTAAAGCAGCACAAGCGAGCTACGAGCAAGCGAAGGCAGGATTTTCTAATCAATCGAATCAGGCTGCATATGCCAATTTGACTGCGGACATTGATGGTGTGGTGACTGCGATTGATGCAGAAGTAGGGCAGGTGGTTGCCGCTGGCACGCCAGTAGTGCGCGTTGCAAAAGCCGGCGATATGGATGTCATTGTTGGAGTTCCCGAGGATAAGATTAATTCTATTCGCCAGATGAGCGATCTAAAGGTCAAATTGTGGGCAAACAGTGGCGAAGTTTATGCTGCTAAGTTGCGTGAATTATCGCCAATTGCGGATCCTGTCACACGAACATTTGTCGCTAAAGTTGCTTTGCCAGATACCGCAAAAGATGTGCGTTTAGGGATGACAGCGACCGTGTTATTCGGCATGAAAAATCCGATGGCAATGATACGTGTACCTCTAACTGCATTGTTTCAAGAAAAAAATGTGAGTTCTGTTTGGATTGTGGAATCCGGTGTGGTCAGACTTGTTCCAGTTCAAATCGGCTCAACGAGTGGTGAAGATGTGTTGATTTCTGGCGGAATTCAGGCTGGGCAGATCGTCGTCACTGCGGGTGTCAATTTATTGAAGGCAGGACAAAAAGTGCGCATTCTTGGCATGGAATCTGCACCAGTTGCTAGTGCAGCAAACGCTGCTGCATCTGCTGCAGCCTCAGGAGTCAATAAATGAGTCAGGAACTTCAAGATAAAGGCGGATTTAATCTGTCTCGCTGGGCTTTAGAGCATATTCCCTTAACGCGTTATTTGATGGTCGCCTTGTTGTTAGGTGGGATATTTAGTTTTGCGAAGTTAGGTCAAGATGAAGATCCACCATTTACTTTTAGAGCGATGGTGGTGCGCGCCGTATGGCCAGGCGCAACCGCTTTGCAAATGGCAGAGCAGGTGACTGATAAGTTGGAAAAGAAGCTGCAAGAAGCGCCGTATGTTGACAAAATTCGTAGCTATTCGAAGCCAGGCGAGACTTTAATCATTTTGCAGTTGCGCGAATCAACACCACCGAAAGAAACTTCGCAGACTTGGTATCAAGTACGTAAGAAAATTGGGGATATCAAAGCAACGTTGCCTGCTGGTGTGATTGGCCCATTTTTTAATGATGAGTTCGGTGATACCTATGGCTCTATCTTTGCTATTTCCGCGGATGGTTTTAATTATGAAGAGATGCGTGAATACGCAGACTTCGTAAGACAACAATTCTTGCGTATACCAAAAGTTGCCAAGGTGGAGATGTTTGGCGTACAAGAAGAAAAAATTAATATTGAGTTTTCGCAAAAAAAGTTTTCTCAGTTGGGCGTACCGTTTGAAACCATCGTCGCGCAAATTAATTCTCAAAACACGATTGACGCGACGGGCGTGTTAACAACGTCTTCAAGTAATCTACAAGTTCGTATATCGGGAGCACTGCTCAAAGTTAAAGATCTTGAAAATTTGCAATTGCGTGCAAATGGAACGACCTTTCGCTTAGGCGATTTTGCCAACATTAAGCGTGAATACAAAAATCCACCAGTGGATAAAATGCGCTTTAATGGTAAGGAAGTGATTGGTCTTGGTATCTCGATGGAAAAGGGCGGAAATATTATTGAGCTCGGTAAAAATCTCGATAAAGAGGTCGCTTCCGTTAAATCTCAGTTGCCAGTTGGTATTCAGCTAGATCGTGTTTCTGATCAACCGAAGATTGTCGCTTCTTCGGTTGGTGAGTTCGTGAACACCTTGATTGAAGCAGTGGTTATTGTATTGGCGGTCAGCTTCTTATCCTTGGGATTGCATACCAAGCCATGGCGCTTGGACGTCTGGCCGGGCTTGGTTGTTGGATTGACGATACCTCTGGTGTTGGCCGTGACCTTTTTGTTTATGCGTATTCTTAATATTGATTTGCATAAGATATCACTTGGTGCCTTAATTATTGCTTTGGGTTTGTTGGTGGATGACGCCATCATTGCCGTCGAAATGATGGTGCGTAT
>DLGN01000339.1:0-2105 GCA_002482715.1 Oxalobacteraceae bacterium UBA7693 | reverse complement strand
AAAATGGAAGAGGGTTTTTCGCGGTTCGATGCCGCCACCTTTGCCTATACCTCAACAGCGATGCCGATGTTGACAGGAACGCTCATTACAGCCGCTGGATTTTTGCCAATTGGGTTGGCAGAGTCTGCTGCTGGTGAATACACCTTTTCGATGTTTTCTGTAAATGCTTTGGCATTAATTATTTCTTGGTTGGCTGCAGTATTGTTCACGCCTTATTTGGGTTATTTATTATTGCGGGTAAAACCGCACTCTGGTGCCGATGGACATCATGAATTGTTTGATACGCCGTTCTATTCGCGTTTCAGAGTATTGGTCAATTGGTGCGTCACTTGGCGTAAAACGACGATCGCGATCACCTTGGCGGTATTTGGATTGGGTGTGTTTGGATTCAAGTTTATTGAGCAACAGTTTTTCCCGGATTCTAGTCGTCCTGAGTTGATGGTGGAATTGTGGTTGCCAGAAGGTTCTTCGTTTACAGCGACAGAAGCGCAAGCGAAAAAATTTGAAGCTTTCATTCAGAAACAGCAGGGTGTCGAAAGCGTTACTAGCTATGTTGGCACTGGTAGCCCGCGTTTCTATTTGCCTTTGGATCAGATATTCCCGCAAACGAACGTGACGCAAATCGTCGTGTTGCCAAAGGATCTGAAATCACGTGAAGCCTTACGTTTGAAAATTAATCAAGCATTTAAGGAGGACTTTCCAGAGGTGCGTGGTCGTGTGAAGTTGCTGCCGAATGGACCTCCAGTGCCATATCCGGTTCAATTCCGCGTGACAGGTTTGGAAGTGGCGAAGGTGCGTGAAGTTGCGGATCGCGTTAAGGCTGTGATGCATGCAAATCCAAATGCAATCGGTGTGAACGACAACTGGAATGAGTCGGTTAAAACAGTTCGTATCGATATGGATCAAGACAAATTGCGTGCACTAGGTGTGACATCGCAAAACGTGATGCGCGCTGCCAATACGATTTTGACAGGCACAACGGTTGGTCAATTTAGGGAATCTAATAAATTGATTGATATTGTTGTTCGCCAACCGGTAGATGAGCGCTCGACGGTGCAGGCATTGAGTAATGCAAATATTCCTACTTCGAGTGGTAAGACGGTGCCATTGTCGCAAGTCGCAAAAATTTCTTTAGCTTGGGAGCCAGGTGTGGTTTGGCGGGAAGGGCGTGAATGGGCAGTCACCGTTCAATCAGATGTCGTCGACGGAATTCAAGGCCCAACGGTATCTGCACAAATTAATCCAAAACTGGATGCTATCCGTGCAAGTTTGTTACCTGGATATAAAATTGAATTAGCAGGTGCTGCAGCTGATAGTGGTAAGGCGCAAGAGTCAATTGCGGCGAATGTTCCCTTAGTGATTTTTATTATTTTCACTTTGTTGATGTTGCAGTTACATAGTTTTTCACGTTCGGTGTTGGTATTTTTGACTGGGCCTCTGGGTGTGGCTGGCGCCGCAATGGCACTGTTAATATTGCAGCGTCCATTTGGATTTGTTGCGCAGCTTGGCGTGATTGCCCTGTTCGGTATGATTATCCGAAATTCAGTGATATTGATTGATCAGATTGAACAAGATAGGGCCGCAGGTGTGCCAGCATGGGATGCCATTGTGGAAGCTGCAGTGCGCCGATTCCGACCAATTATTTTGACAGCCGCAGCAGCGGTGTTGGCGATGATTCCATTGTCACGCTCAGTGTTTTGGGGGCCGATGGCCGTGGCTATTATGGGTGGATTAATTATCGCGACTGCATTGACTTTGTTATTCTTGCCAGCCTTGTACGCAGCTTGGTTCAGAATTAAGGAGCCAGGTAAATCTGTTAAGCCAGTTTAAAAAGACAATACTGCATATTTGCTAGGCACTTGGTTTTGATTGAAAAAGCCAGATGCCAGCAAAAAATGCGGTAGTTTCAATTTCAATACAAAAAATTCGAGACAAGTCTGGATAAAATCTAGTAGAATAGTTGGTTGAAGTTGAAATGCCACAGTACTAGTTATGGGCGACAATGTATTTGAAGTCGCCCTTTGCTTTTGTGCTGGTCTTTCTACCGGAAGGTGTTTTCATCCCGCGAGGATGGCGAAATTGGTAGACGCACCAGGTTTAGGTCC
>DLGN01000262.1 GCA_002482715.1 Oxalobacteraceae bacterium UBA7693 | reverse complement strand
TTAAAGACATGATCAATGATCAAGAATGGAACAAAGACGTGTTCTTGCCAACAGTCGGCAAACGCGGCGCGGCAATCATTGAAGCGCGCGGCTTGTCTTCTGCAGCCTCCGCAGCGAATGCAGCCATCGATCACGTACGTGACTGGGTACTCGGAACGAACGGCAAATGGACAACGATGGGCATTCCATCGGATGGTTCTTATGGCATCCCTGAAGGCACGATGTTTGGCTTCCCTGTTACAACAGAAAACGGCGAATACACGATTGTTCAAGGTTTAGAAATCGATGAATTCTCTCGTGAACGTATCAACGTCACTCTCAAAGAATTGCAAGAAGAGCGTGATGGCGTAAAACACTTGGTCGGCTAATTGACCTAAAACTGGGCTTGCCTATCAGGGCAAGCCCTTTAGTTTGTACTCTATTTGTATTTTGTCTAAATGCAAATAATGAATTCGTAATCCGATTTACCGCCCGACGATTTACTACAATATTTATCAATGACATCAGCGCCGACGCATCCCTCTCAGGCATTATTTCAAGATCAGGCAGCGCCAATTTTTTTACCAGTATGTGATCACTATGCTGGTTCAGAAAAATTGATGCTCAAATCCTTGAGCCTGCAAAATGAGCTCGGGCCAGTGTTTGATATTACTTTCGACTGTGAAGATGGCGCGGCAGTTGGCAATGAATTGACGCATATACAAATGTTGACGCAGATGATTGCGTCCGACAGCAATCAATTTAATCGTATCGGGGTACGCGTTCACCATCTCGATCACCCCGCATTTCAACAAGATATTCAACAGCTTTTAAGCAATCGCGTAGCCTGCGAAAAACTAGCCTACATTGTGCTACCTAAAGTGAATACGGTGGATGAAGTCAACACAGCCATTGATACCATCAACCAATTTTCACAACGCCATACGCGCCAATCCATTACTGTACATTTGCTAATTGAAACACAAGCGGCACTAGCACATGTACAAGCCTTGGCAGCAATTCCTCAAGTTGAATGCCTCTCCTTCGGCATTATGGATTTCGTGTCATCGCATTGGGGTGCTATTCCAGCGAGTGCGATGCGCTCGCCGTCGCAATTCACGCATCCATTAGTGATACGCGCAAAACTGGAAATCGCAGCGGCTTGTCATTTACATGGCAAAGTACCATCACACAATGTCACCACCGATTTTAAAGACCCATCGGTAACCATCAGCGATGCGACCAGAGCTGGTCAGGAATTCGGATACACCAGGATGTGGAGCATACATCCTAGCCAAATCAAACCAATTATTAAAGCGATGGCACCGCGCAGTGCAGAGATTAATGAAGCGGTTGCGATTTTGAGCACAGCACAAGAAAACCACTGGGGACCGATAGAAATGCACGGACGCCTGCACGACAGAGCGAGTTATCGCTATTATTGGACTGTTCTGAAGAAAGCTAGTATGAGTGGCATCAACTTGCCCGAAGGTGCACAATACTTGGTCTAGGGCAGCTAAGTTAAGCTAAACTAAGTAGATTATGCATGAGAAATAAAGCGTAGTTTTGTATCGAATTTGAATCACTGAATTGAATCACCGAGGGGCATCATGAAATCTACATTATCTTCACCTTTAAAGCCGCAGCTATTGGCAAAGTTACTTATTACTTTATGTGCAACTGGCTTATCTGTATCTGCGATTGCGGCCGATGCAACTAAAGATCCTATCAGTAAAAAAACAACCAAAGCAAAAACAACAAAAAATGCTAAAGCCGATAGCAAAAAATCTGAGCTCGATACTAGCGAACCAGAACCGAATATTGATCAAAACGTAGATACAGAATACAAATGTGAGCTCGGCAATTCTCTGGTGATGTATGCACATCCAGAAGACAATCAAAGCTTGGCTATGCGTTGGAGAAACCGCCTGTACAAATTAACCCGAGTAGAAACATCCACCGGCGCGCATCGTTTTGAAAATCAGAAAATTGGTTTGGTGTGGATCAATATTCCTTCCAAAGGCATGTTACTTGACTCACGTCGCGGCCATCAATTAGCAAACGAATGCAAGAGTACAAAAGTTGCCAGCTTAAGCGTCACAGAAACACAAGTGAAGTAATAGCCAGAAAGTATTACTTCGTTAGATTATTAGTTTATTAGCTTTAAGTTTCAAATCCGTATCACCTCACTTCATTGTTCATCATCGAATATAAGGAACAGCCATGAGCCAAGCCAATTATCAAGATGCGTTTAAAACGCTGAAAGATTTTAAAATCACTGACACCAAGAAAGGTAAATTCTTTTCTTTGCCAGCATTGGAAAAAAATCTGGGCGTGAAAGTATCACGTTTGCCGATTTCTATCCGTATCGTGTTGGAATCCGTTTTGCGTAACTGCGATGGTAAAAAAGTCACTGAAGAACACGTCAAACAATTGGCAAACTGGGGTGCAACTGCAGCGCGTACCGATGAAATTCCATTCGTCGTTTCGCGCGTGGTATTGCAAGATTTTACTGGCGTTCCTTTGTTAGCCGACTTGGCTGCAATGCGTAATGTCGCCGCAAAACAAGGTAAGAATCCAAAGAATATTGAACCATTGGTACCGGTTGATCTGGTCGTCGATCACTCCGTACAAATCGATCATTTCCGTGAAAAGAAAGCCCTTGATTTGAACATGAAACTGGAATTTCAACGCAATAACGAGCGTTACCAGTTCATGAAATGGGGCATGCAAGCCTTTGATACTTTTGGCGTGGTTCCTCCAGGCTTTGGTATCGTGCATCAAGTCAATCTTGAGTACTTGGCACGTGGCGTACACAAAGCATCTGATGCAAAGAAAAACGATGTCTACTACCCAGATACTTTGGTAGGTACAGATTCCCACACAACGATGATTAATGGTATCGGCGTTGTTGGCTGGGGCGTTGGTGGTATCGAAGCGGAAGCAGGCATGCTCGGTCAACCAGTTTACTTCTTGACACCTGACGTTGTTGGCGTGAATTTGACCGGCGCATTGCGTGAAGGTTGTACCGCAACCGATCTGGTGTTGACGATTACAGAAATGCTACGTAAAGCAAAAGTCGTTGGTAAATTTGTCGAATTCTTCGGTGAAGGTACACGTACGTTATCTCTGACAGACCGCGCAACTATCGCGAACATGGCACCAGAATACGGCGCAACGATGGGCTTCTTCCCAGTTGATGAAGCGACTATCGATTACTTCAAAGGTACAGGTCGTACTAAAGCAGAAATCGACGCATTTGAAGGCTATTTCAAAGCGCAAAAAATGTTCGGTATCCCGAAAAAAGGCGACATCGATTACACGACAGAATTGTCATTAGATTTGTCCACAGTTGCACCATCATTGGCTGGTCCAAAACGTCCACAAGATCGTATTGCAATCGGCAACGTCAAATCCACTTTCAGCGACTTGTTCAGCAAGCCAACTTCTGAAAGTGGCTTCAATAAAAAAGCAGAAGATTTGACAGCGGTGTACACCAATACCGATGGCGTCAAAGTGAAAAACGGCGACATCTTGATCGCTGCAATCACGTCATGCACTAACACTTCCAATCCTAGCGTTTTATTAGCAGCAGGTTTGTTAGCGAAAAAAGCAGTTGAAGCTGGCTTGAAAGTGTCTCCACACATCAAGACGTCATTAGCGCCAGGATCTCGGGTAGTAACGAAATACTTGGAAGCAGCTGGCTTGTTGCCATATTTGGAAAAACTCGGTTTTGGCGTAACGGCTTACGGCTGCACAACATGTATCGGTAACGCAGGTGATTTGACACCAGCAATGAACGAAGCGATCGTCGCGAACGACATCGTTGCAGCAGCTGTCTTGTCCGGCAATCGCAACTTCGAAGCACGTATTCACCCGAATATTCGTTCTAACTTCTTGGCATCACCTCCATTGGTGGTTGCTTACGCAATTGCTGGCAACATGAACAAAGATTTGATGACGGAACCTGTTGGTCGCGTCAAAGGCAAAGACATTTTCTTGGGCGATATCTGGCCAACTAGCGCAGAGATCAACAAGTTGATGAAGTTCGCGATGAATTCTAAAACATTCAAAGAGAACTACGCTGACGTTAAGGGTGCTCCAGGTAAATTGTGGGAAGACATCAAAGGCGTGGCTGAAGGTCAAGTTTATGACTGGCCAAGTTCTACTTACATCGCAGAACCACCGTTCTTCGCTGACTTCACGATGGAACCAAAAGCAGCAGCGACAGGCATCACTGGCGCACGTGCTTTGGGCGTATTTGGTGACTCCATCACGACCGATCACATCTCACCTGCAGGCTCGATCAAAGAATCTAGCCCTGCCGGTAAATGGTTGAAAGAAAACGGCGTATTGAAAGCCGATTTCAACTCCTACGGTTCACGTCGTGGTTACCACGACATCATGATACGTACGTTAGCAAATGTANNAACCACGAAATCATGATGCGCGGTACATTTGCTAACGTACGTATCAAGAACTTGATGATCCCAGCGAAGGAAGATGGTTCCCGCGTCGAAGGCGGCGAAACTTTGTTCCAACCAACTGGCGAGCCAATGGCGATCTACGATGCAGCGATGAAGTACGTTGCAGAAGGCACGCCAACCATGATCTTCGGTGGTGAAGAGTACGGTACAGGCTCTTCCCGTGACTGGGCTGCGAAAGGCACACAATTGTTGGGCGTAAAAGCCGTTATCGCTAAGTCTTTTGAACGTATCCACCGTTCTAACTTAGTGGGTATGGGTGTATTGCCTTTGCAATTCATCGGCACTGACAGCGTTGATTCTTTGGGCATCACAGGCAATGAATCTTTCGACTTGAAAGGTATCGAAAACGATATCAAGCCACAACAAGAAGTGACTTTGGTCATCAATCGCGCTGATGGTAGCAAACAAGAAGTGAAAGTCTTGTTGCGCATTGATACACCAATCGAAGTTGACTACTACAAACACGGCGGCATCTTGCCATTCGTGTTGCGTCAATTGTTGGCTGCTTAATTAGTATCGCGTAAATGAAGAAAAGGAATGTGACTTTAATCGGCGCATTCCTTTTTTTTCGAAACGAATTTGAATCACAGTTTTTTTAATAAGTTATTAGTAAAATTTAACAACAAGGAGAGCAATATGTGGAAGGCACTAGTAGGTTTTTTAGTTTTTGCAGCAGTCGCACTATTTTTTATTTTTAAAGCTGGAGACAAAATGGACATGCAAGGTGAAGCTGGTGCGCATACTGGCGCAGCTTCTGCTGAACATGCGGCTT
>DLGN01000039.1 GCA_002482715.1 Oxalobacteraceae bacterium UBA7693 | reverse complement strand
GTTCGTCATCACACCAAGCAAGCAGGTTTGACGATCGTGGGTGAGAAGTTTCATGCATTTACGCATCAAGATGGGAGTGCCGCTGGCGTAACAGGCACCCTACTTTTGGCTGAATCACACGTCGCGATTCACACTTGGCCAGAACGTCAAGCGGTCACTTTAGATGTCTATGTCTGCAATTTTGAAAACGATAATAGCGCGAAAGCACGTGACATCGTGAATCAATTGATCGCCATTTTTCAGCCGCAAGATGTTTCGCGTCAAGAATTGCAACGCGGTTTACAGCAAGTTAATAGAGTCTCGCCGGCAGTAGAATATTTAAGCCCTTACTCGACTATGCAAACACAAATTAGCGAAGTGCTTGAAGAAGTTCAAAGTCCCTTTCAATTGATACAAATTGCGAATACACCGGAATTCGGCAAAATCATGCGCATCGATGGCGCCATGATGACGTCAGAAAAAGATGAGTTTTATTATCACGAAGCTTTAGTACATCCGGCCGCAATCACACATGGCAATCCAAAAACTGCACTGATCATAGGTGGCGGCGATGGCGGTTCGACCGAAGAATTATTGAAATACCGCAGCATACAAAACATCACGCTTTGTGAAATCGATGAACGGGTGATTGCGCTTTCACGTCAGCATTTAGCAACAATTCATCAGCACGCATTCGACTCACCTAAAGTCCATATTATTCACACGGATGGTTTTGCATTCATCCAAGAAAAAGGCGACCAGCGATATGATTTGATCTTGTTAGACCTGACCGATCCGATAGCGCCGAATGGTAATAACTTAGCAGAGTCATGCATGAGCGAAGAATTCTTCCATGCTTGTTATAAGCGGTTAAATCACGGTGGATCGATAGTCTTGCATTTAGGCAGTGAGTTCTATCATCAAATGCGCTATCAAACCACGCTAACACGATTACAAAACGTATTTGATATTGTGCGTCCATATTCAGTGTTTATTCCACTGTACGGCGCCATGTGGGGAATGGCGATGGCCAGCAAATCACCGCTGGCATTTTCGGCACCAGACCCTAAGCTACTCGATCGAACAACAATTCAGAGCCGTCTACATGCGCAAGGCATTTCTCAATTGCAGTTCTACAGCTCTGATCGACACACCAGTTTATTTATCACTTAATTTACTTCAAAAAAACAAAAACGCAATCCAAGAAACAACAAGCAGCCAACAACGGTAAAACAAATTAGGGAACACCATCACAAGCCAAGATCGACACATTACAATAACGGATCAACTCAAACCAGTTTCCATGACAAGAAAAAGGAGTGCTCATGAGCACAAGCCAAAAACATAAACGCCGTAGTTCGCAAACACTGCCACTGGTTTTAGCAACCTCGGCAGCGGTAGCAGGTTTAAGCGGCTGCGGTGGCGAAACAAATAATCTCGCGAGCGTGCGCGATGAGTATAAAAATCTGGAAGATTGCAAAGAAGATTGGGGCAGCACAGATCCTTGCCAACCACAGCCAGCACCGCCAAATAGTAATGCAATAGCAAATACAGGCAACACCTCTGGCGGCTATATTTACAGCGGTCGTTATTGGGGACCTAGTTATTACGAAGGGCAGCGTGATGTCGCTCAACGCAATATTCTTGGTAATCGCTTTACAGGCGCCAGCTCACAATTGAGCGATCGCGCGGTAAGTCGCAGCATCACACGCAGCGTTAGTCGCGGTGGATTTGGTTCAAGCTCACGTGGTTTTTCTGGCGGGGGCTAAAGCGCATGATTCGCGAATCATTAACGCCACGTTCAAACTGGCAAAGACAATTTGAAGATCTAGGATTTAGCTACCATTCTATCGATGGCTTGTACTGGGATGAGCGTTACGCCTATCGCTTTACCGCCGAGCAGATTGATGTCTTAGAACAAGCGACAATTGATCTACACCAAATGAGTTTGCAAGCGGTTGAGCATGTTATTCGCCAAGGGCAAATCGAACGTTTTGCGATTCAGGAGGCATTTTGGTCTCAGGTTGAAGAGAGTTGGCACGACAAAGAGTTTTCTTTATTTGGTCGTTTCGATTTAAGCTGGAATGGCACAGGCGCACCAAAAATGCTGGAGTACAACGCTGACACGCCCACGGGTTTAGTCGAGTCCTCAGTTGCGCAATGGTATTGGCTACAAGATGTTCATCCAAACGCGGATCAATTTAATTCCTTGCACGAGAAACTCATCGATCAATGGAAAAAATTTGACGGCAAAGGTGTTCTACATTTTGTTTGTGCCGATAGCGAAGAAGATATTGGCAATCTCTCTTATCTACGCGACACCGCGATTCAAGCCGGATTTGCAACCAAACAAAATAGTATTAGTGATCTTGGTTGGGATGAAGCGAATGCCGAATTGGTCGATGACAATGATGTAAAGATAGAAAATTTATTCAAACTCTATCCTTGGGAGTGGCTATGCCGCGAACAATTCGCAACCCATTTGTTGAACCGCCCTGCCCGCATTATCGAACCAGCATGGAAAATGCTTTTGTCTAACAAAGCCATCCTGCCCGTGCTTTGGGAATTATTTCCTGATCACCCTAATTTGTTGCCAGCTTACGCAGAAGCATGGCGCATCAGCGGTAATTTTGTAAAGAAACCTTTGCTATCGCGCGAGGGAGAAAACATTTCCATCTATGCTGATGGCAATGTCATGCATACTGAAGGCGAATACGGACAGGAAGGCTTCATCTACCAAGCCTATGCGCCTCAACCGAAGTTTGATGATGGGATTACGCCTGCATATACCTCGATTGGTTCTTGGGTGGTGGGCGATGAGGCCGCTGGTATAGGCATACGAGAAGACGAAACTTTGATTACAAAAAATACCAGCCGCTTTGTCCCACATTATTTCATCGACTAAGTTATTTGAACCAACAAATTTCTACTATTGATTTCGACTATTGATCTCCACCATTAATTAGAAAGTACATCATGAGCGCACAATTTTTAGCCTATGGTTTCCCTGCTTTTATTAGCCACTTTGGCTCGGCACTAGCATTTTTATTTCTCTTTATCGCGATTTATATTCGCATCACACCCTACAAGGAAATTGCATTAATCCGTGAAGGTAATACCGCGGCATCTGCCAGCTTATCAGGTGCGGTTTTAGGTTATTGCATCGCCTTAGCATCCTCAGTTGCGCATAGTGTTGATTTGCCAGATATGTTGATCTGGAGTGCGATTGCACTGGTCATACAGTTACTGGCATTTGTCATCGCTCGAATTTTATTACCGGACTTAATCAAAGATGTACCAAACAATAAACTCGCTTCTGGTATTTTTTTAGGCGCTCTGAGTTTAGGAATGGGCATATTGAACGCAGCCTGCCAATCTTACTGATCTAATCTATTAAATTAATCTATTCGAACACGCCCCATGCCTCGTTTTTTCTGCCCACTTCCGCTGAATATCGGCGCGCAAATTGATCTGCCTGCCGATACTGCACATCATATTTTTGTATTACGTTTAAACATAGGTGAGCATGTTGAACTCTTTAATGGTGAAGGTGGTAGCTATCTAGCGACACTCACTTCGATCAGCAAAAAACAAGTGAACGCTGAGGTTAAAGTTTTTTTACCTGAAGAAGTCGAACTCCCATTCAACTTAAGCTTGGCGCAAGCATTGCCAGAAGCGTCGAAAATGGATTGGATCATCGAGAAAGCCATCGAACTTGGGGTCAATCATATTCAACCACTCGCAGCACAACGCAGTGTCGTTAAATTGAATCCAGAACGCGCTGAGAAAAAAATGCAGCACTGGCAAGGCATCATACAAAGCGCGACTGAACAATGTGGACGCAAACGCATCGCCCATTTAGCGGAGCTGACCGATGTGCAAAAATGGCTGATGCAACAAGATATGCATAAACGAATTCTGCTATCGCCACGTGCCGATCAATCTCTTGCTGACTGGACCCGACATCACCCAGCACAAGCACTAACAATCATGATCGGGCCTGAAGGTGGTTTTTCAGATAGTGAAGAACAACTTGCGATTAAACAAGGTGCAATCATGTTGAGTATGGGGCCGCGTGTACTCCGAACAGAAACCGCCGGACTCACTGCGATTAGTGTGATTAGTGCCGCATGGGGCGGCATGTGAATTCAACGTTAAGATTCAAAATCTCATCCAAATAAAAATATGAAAATCAACTTTTTACCAGCATTGCTTTTGGTTTTATTCACAGGCCAGGCTAATTTAGCGCAAGCCCAAGTCAAACAAGAAGCACCATTAGTCTCAATTTCTACACATGATGCGTTCTTCGATCAGCTTCGCCAACTTTGTGGCAAAGCTTTTGAAGGAAAAGTCGCAGTCGACAATCCGAAATCCGAAGGATTCGAAGGAAGACTCGTGATGCACGTTCGCAAGTGTACCGACACCCAATTGCAAATCCCGTTTCATGTAGGCGACAATCATTCGCGCACGTGGATCATTACAAAAACCGGTTCTGGTCTCTCACTCAAGCACGATCACCGGCACGCTGACGGTAGTCATGATGCACAAACCATGTATGGCGGACATACGCTCGATGCTGGCTGGAACAACGTACAGTCTTTCCCTGCCGATCAATATTCCAAAGAATTATTTGCTCGCCTAGGTGGCGCGCAGTCGATTACCAATGTCTGGCAGATCTTTATTTATCCAACTAATTTCAGTTATCGTTTGACAAGAGAAGGACGTGAATTTCGAGTAAATTTCGATCTCACTAAACCTGTTGCCTTGCCGCCAACACCGTGGGGATATTAAATGCATGTTGTCGGTTATGAACGTGCGACACAATGTCTATCACAGAGCATCATCTTGCTGATTGAGTCCAATTAAACGATACAAAAGCGATCAAGCAGACTTTAACCACGTCCTGAACACCTGCAATATTTCTATTTTCTGTGCTGATTTGCTACACTTCGGCTTAATCAAATCAGTATGTCTTCAGCTTATCCCTGAGCTGTTGCTCACCTCAATGAATGGGCAGTTCAAATGCATTCCCTCCCCCCCACTATACAGTGGACAGAAAATCAAGAAACACAAAGCATGATATGGCATTCAGAAAATGCTAGCGGAGCACCCAAACATACTCAGCTAGCAGATGATACGCTCGATGCAGATACCGCTTATCGACTTGCGTGCGAAGGCACTGCTCTATTATGGCGTGGTGATTTTCAAAACGCGAAGAACTTGTTGCAAGCGATGGCCCGCAGAATAGATAAGAAAAATAGCAGAAAAAGTGTCAAAACAAAAAAAACAGATGCTGCTATCCTCACACCATCGCAAGCTTTCCATTTACATAGACAGGCGCAAGCGCAACGAGCACGTACACTGGGAATGTTGATTATTCCTGTTAATGCTGATTTCACTATTTTTTTGCGGCGCGCACCCGATGTACAAACTGCATGCGTTGAAGCTTACGGAAAAATTGAGCATCCATTCGCAATTTCTTTACGTGAACTTCTGGGCGTAATCGGTGCACACGAATGGCGAAAAAACGGTGTTCATATCGCCGCTTTAGGGGGCAAAATTCATCCCTATTATGGTGTTTTTTCGCCTGTACGTGGTGAGTATCTTGAATTACTTGCTAAAGCACCGCTACCCAAAACTGATTTAGCCTTCGACATTGGCACAGGTACGGGGGTAATTGCCGCCATACTGGCAAATCGTGGAATCCAGAAAGTTATTGCGACCGATCAAGATGACCGGGCAATTGCTTGCGCCGGCGACAATTTACAAAGGCTGGGTCTAACTTCACAGATTGAACTACTCAAGACGAACCTATTCCCGGAAGGAAAAGCGGGGCTAATCGTCTGCAATCCACCATGGCTTCCTGCTAGACCGAATGCAGCCATTGAATATGCGATCTATGATCAAGACAGTCAGATGCTTCGTGGATTTTTAAAAGGGGTAGCAACCCACCTTGAACCAGGTGGAGAGGCTTGGCTAATTATGTCTGACTTTGCCGAACACCTTGGTTTACGAACCACACAAGAATTTTGGAGTTGGATTGATGCTGGTGGACTTGAAGTGATAGGTAAAATGGATATCAAACCACATCACACAAAAGCAAAAGATCGTGAGGATCCTTTATTTCAAGCGCGTGCTGCCGAAGTTACTTCTTTATGGCGATTACGCAGCAAATAAGAGAAATGAAAATCATAGTCTCCATTGCAAAAATAAGAAGCACTATCACCAATCAATGGCCGAAACCAGACCTTTAGCGTAATCATCGATAGAATTGAGCGTAATTGCTGCGAAGCTAATTTGCCAAATTAAACCATCGTGGACTAAAGCCCTCATTACCTAATTGCCAGAACATTTTTATGTTCTGAAAGCGATGAATTCGATTGAGCAAAACCTGATGACAAGCAAACGATTGATAATACCCTTAAGCACGATGCCGACATGAATGACCTGAACCCAAAACAAGAATCGCTTGGTTCAAATGTAAACTTATAAAGCTATCATCTACTACTCAATCAAAATCGGCTTGAATCACCACAAATGTGGACAGAACTAAATCGAAAGTGGCCATCATCGGATTCATATCGACTGAAATGTTTGATTAGTTAGTCATTTGATGCGCGTGCGCAAACTTACAAATGACAAATACATATTTAACTTACTTGCGGCTCAAATTCTAAACAAGATAATTGGACATTTAGGCCCTTAGTGTCCTTGGCAAGGAATCGATCGTCCACATTCATAATCAAATGAATACAAAATAAAAAAGGGACAAACGTTATTTTTGTCCCTTTTTTACATTCAACATCAAACCATTTAACTTAATCCGTAATGATCTTCCCTTTTGAAATCAAATCATTAATCAACTGTAGATCAGTTGTAAAGCCGGTAGTTAAGTTGACACCATTGAACACGATCTGCTGAACATCATTATTTGTGACATCCGTTGGATTCGTTGCTGTTCCATTACCAGCATTGAAGGCTCCACTAGTGCTAATGTACAGAATCGTATTGGTACCGTTCCAATTAAAGTGCAAGAATTTATCCAATGTTGCACTAGACTCACCAACCAACAAATCACGCAAATCTAAACGATCGCCACCCGCGGCGTAGTTAGCAGTGCCAAAATCGGTAATCGTATCAACCGCAGGCGTTCCAGTTGTACCATTATCGTTTAAGCCCCACTTGAACGTATCTGCACCAGCACCGCCGGTTAAACTATCGTTACCGGTACCACCGATCAGAACGTCATCACCACTATTGCCACTCAAGGTATCATTGCCACCATAGCCAAACAAGATGTCTGCCACGCTATTTTGCCCAGTTAATGTGTTGTTCGTTGCCGAACCTTCAACATTTCTATAGCCACCAATCTCGATATTCAACACATTGGTTGATGTATCGCCATCACGGTCAGTGAATGTATAGTTGAAGGATGCAGTCAACTGAGTACCTGTCGCTAACGAACTTCTGGTCGCTTCGTTCATCGTAAAGGTATAAGTGCCGTCTGCATTGCCAACAAAAGTGCCGTATGTACTTGCACCGCTCCAAGAAACCGTGTTGGTTAAGCCATCCGCACCGCCTTGCGCAAGAACTCGACCTGATGCTACTGGTAAAGGTTCAACCGTGGTCACAGATGCAAAAATACCGAAGGTACTTGCTGCGCTTTCCAAGGTACGAATTTGCGTTACCAGATTTCCATCAGCATCTTTGAAACCATTCAAATTGACAACATAATTTTGTCCAGCAATATTGATTGTTGAACTCGTTGCAGGTAACTGAATAATATCTCTCGATGCTTCTGGATCACTAGTATTGGTTGTTTCGGTATGATCTAAAACGACCGTGAACGGAACATTTGTCGACACGCCATTAATAACCACGTCGAACGATAGGCTTAAATCAGTTCTATCAAGTGAAGCGCCGGAAACTGGGAAGTTATTGTGAGTGAACTTAGCAACCTCAAATAGTTGCCCCAAAGTGACTGCCGTTCCAGCTGCAGTCGTATAGCCCGTGGTATCAACCAAGTCATAGCCAGACTGTGGATTTCCCGTTCCCCAACGCAAGCGATCTGCCAATGTGTCGTGAGTATCCACGTTTGTACTAGTCACCGCACCACCACTAGTATTTATGGCATTAACAAATCCTGCATCGAGATCGTTCACTGAGATATTGTCGACACCAACAAACAATTGGTGAGTGAAAACCGTTGTCACTGGTGCGTCATCTTCAACATTAATCGTCAATGTACCCGTGCCGACGCCAACGCCATCGCTTGCAGCAACACCAAAGTTTAAGGCACGGATATTTTCACCGTTTGCGGCAACGTGATCTATTGGAGCCAAAAGGGCAAAAGTATAGGCACCTGCATTATTAATACTTAAGGTGGCCACTTGAGTAGCTCCCGCTGTGCCAGTATAAGTCTGTCCAACTAAGTTCCAAGTTACAGCGACACCGTTTGAAGTTAAACCTGATGGCGCGGAAGTTAAAGTCCAACCAGTCACAGTTCCATCTGGATCCGATGCTGTCATCGTACCGTTTGTGGTTGTTGAATTAGTTCCATCAGTTGGGTTACCTACCGTATCAGGATTACCGCCTGTCAATCCCTCTTCAGAGACTGTTCCGGTTGCACTAACCACAACCGGAAGGTCATTCACTGCCGTCATACTCAACGTC
>DLGN01000390.1 GCA_002482715.1 Oxalobacteraceae bacterium UBA7693 | reverse complement strand
CCATACGTCGCAACCCAAGCTTTTCCAGCACGGTCAAGTTGAATTCCCATCACGTTGTTATTGCTTAAACTATTTTTTTCTTCGTCCAGATGAAAGTAGTGCGTAAATCCCTTGCTGCGCAAATCAACCAGACTAATACCATTACCCCAGGTTCCCACCCACAGCGTACCGGTACGATCTTGAAAAAGCGACGCAATTGAGTTGCTGATAATGCTCGAAGTGAGTGTAGGGTAGTTTTTATATTGCTCAATTTTGACGGTGTCTTTTGGACGAATCCGGTACAGCGCGTTGTTGCCACCGTAGCCTATCCACATCGATTTTTCCTCATCCATTAAGATGGCAAAAATACGTTCATTGGGAAGATCGAGCTGAGCATTGAGTGGATCTAGTTGTGCTTGTGTCTGCTTGACGTTCCATATTTGTAAACCAGTCTGAGTTCCTAGCCATAAGCGATGCTGATCGTCTAAGGCCATATAACGGACAGAAAAATCGACGCGACTTTTATTGGTATTGATGCTTGCGGCATCGAATTGTTGTGCGACGACGGCAGTTGCCGTCAGATGAAAAACACGCGAGCCCAGTGCTGCCCAAATGCCACCTTGTCCGTCTGAGGTGATTGAGCGAAGTTGAGCGCCATCATCTCCACTTAATGGAATTGCTTGAAATCGCTGCTCGGAATTCGCATGAGGATCGAAAAGATATAGGCGAGTGTGCGTCGCTACCCAAATTTTGTCTTGCGTGTTTGGTGCTAGTGACCAGACCCGTCTTTGTTGCAAAGATAGCTCCGCTGGCATAGCTTCGCGGTCGATCTGTTCAGTTTTGGTATTGATGCGATCCAAACCGCCTGAAGTCGCTATCCATAAATAGTCCTGGTGCCCTTGTAGTATGGACGAAACTAAAGGGCCGCTCAGGCTGTGTTTTTCTTCTGGATCGGAACTCCATTGACGTGTGCGACGTCCATCGTAGCGGGCTAAGCCCGTGGATGTTCCTATCCACATTAAACCTAGTTTATCTTGAAAAATGCTAGGAACTGAACCATCAGATAGGCCTTGTTCTTGTGAAATGTGTGTAAAACGTAGATTTTGTTTTGAGTCGGCATATGCAGGATGGAGATCAGTGAAAATCAGCCAGCCTAGCAGGCAACAGAAGCTGGAGATCGCTTTGTGAAATCCAAGAATTCGCATGGTGTTCACGCCTTTTTATGCATGTCGCTAACTGAGGTTTAGATTCGAGTTCAAGCACATTTTTTAAATCACTGTATTCCCGTGATCTTAGGTCGTCAATGTAAATAGTCAGGAAATGGATAGATCAGTATTACATTTTGCAACAGTGCTCAAGGATGTCTGCAATGTGCTAGAAAAACACGAGGATGCTAATTTGTCTCATCAATCTAAACAACTAACTTAAAAATCAACTTAGAAATCAGTTGATAAATTCTCCTTTGACGCGCTTCGTCTTCGCTCTTGATTCATTGCAATTAAAGGCTATTTGAATCGATTTTGTCGTAAATCGTGAACATAGTATTTGTCTGAATTTTAACTTCGAAATCTTTTTCGGCATTTTTCGTAATTAATTCTTTGCAGCGCTTTAAAAACTCACTAGAATCAATCTGTTAGGCAAAATTGTTTGTCAAATTAAGGAGACTACTATGAAGAAAATGATTCTTGGCGCATGTTTGGGTTTTGCCTTGGTTGGCAGCGCTAGTGCGATTGAAGCGGCTAAGCCTGTTGATACCTCAGTTGATGGCATTTTTACAGCTTTATCGACTAGTCGTAATTTGCAAAAAACAGTGGATCAATTGATTGCCAATGGTGCGAATCATCATTCCGTAGTGTCAATCGCAGCCGCTGCGGGTATCCCACAAAGTAAAATTATGAAATTGCAAGTGTGTGTGAATTCAGTTTCTGCAGATTCTACAACTTTAGGTGCGACTTGCTTGCGTCCAAAAACAGTTTTGACTGCCTACGAAAGTGGTATGAATGACCCACTCGCCTATTTGCCAGCAACCGCAGCTGGTAAAAAAGCCAAAAAATAATTTCTGATTATTTTTTAATCGTTGGTATATCAAAAAAGCAGCTTAGGCTGCTTTTTTGTTTTGACGCGTATTTTTCTTGATAGATCTGCTTTTACCGACATCTCCTCGATGAGAGGTTAATAGACCAGAACAGTCCAGAACAGGCCAGAATAGTTTTCTATCAGTTACAATCGAACTAATTATTTCTAATTATTCTTTGCATGTTTAAAACGATTCGAATTTTTATTTTATTGTTTATTCTGGCCGCAGTCAGTTACTCTGGATATCGGGCGAAAACTCAATCCGTTGAATGGAAATACACTTTGATGGTGAATGTTTATCCAATCAACGGTGACGGTAGTGAGATTGCAGACGATTATATTTCCAGATTAAGTCACGATGAATTCGCATCGATTGAACAATTCATGCTCGATGCTGCTGAGAAATATGGACGCACTCAGCACGCCTCAATTCAAATACGTTTGCAAAGCAAGCTGGCAAAAAGACCGCCAGCACCGCCCGAAAATGCGAATGTAGCTGAAATTATGTGGTGGAGTCTACAATTCCGCTGGTGGGCATATCGCAATGCCAAAGTGCAGGGGCCAGGAACGCAAGTGCGTTTGTTTGTGCAATATTTTGATCCACAAAGGCAACAGGTTCATCATTCAACTGCTTTGCAAGAAGGCTTAATTGGTCAAGTCAATGTATTTGCGAGTGCGGACATGCGTGAAAAAAATAATGTCGTGATTGCCCATGAATTTTTACATACTTTGGGTGCGACCGATAAATACGATTTGAGTACAGACTTCCCAAAATTTCCCGATGGTTATGCAGAGCCTGATAAGTCGCCTTTGCATCCTCAGCGTTTTGCCGAAATTATGGGTGGACGTTTGGCATTGAATGAGTTCGATGCGGTTATCCCTAGTCACTTAAATCGCGTGGTGATTGGCTCTAAGACTGCGCAAGAGATTAATTTTCTTGCGAAATCAGAGAGCAATTAAGCGCATTTGTAAGCCGAACAGTAAGTCCATAAGCTAACCCCATAAATCAAAACACATCAATTAGTTGATAGATTAGGAGCGATAGATGAGTTCTCCAGAAATGTTGCTAGAGGTTTTACGTACAGAATTGCGCAGAGTTGGTATGACATATAAACAGCTTGCGCATTTAATTGAAATGAGTGAGTCGAGTATCAAGCGTATGTTTGGGCAGAAGGACATGACTTTGTCACGCATGGCTCAAATTTGTAAAGTTTCCGAAATTTCTCTTGAGGATGTGCTGCGTCAGGCCGCTGATGTTACACCACAAGCAGATAATTTAACCTTATCGCAAGAGCGGGCCTTGATGGAAAATCCCAAATTATTATTGGTGGCTATTTCTTGTCTTGGTCATTGGACTTTTGAGCAAATTATTGAGACTTATACCTTAACTGAGGCGGAATGTATTCTTTGTATGATTGAGCTTGATAAGCTTGAGTTAATCGAGCTTAAACCGATGAATCGCTACCGTTTGCGGGTTTCTCCGGCATTCCGCTGGCGTGCTGATGGGCCTATTCAAGCCTTCTTTAAGGAAGTTGTTGTGGCGGATTATTTTAATGGCCGTTTTGATGGAACTGGTGAAACCTTAATGTGCGTACCCGCTCGATTATCGAAAAATAGCGCGCAAGAAATTCAGCAGAAAATCCAACAATTGACCGCAGAAATCGCCCGCTTGCAGCATGAAGATCGCCGTCTCCCTGCTGAAGATCGTGACGGCTATACCTTAATGCTAGGCTTTCGTTCCTGGGAGTTTTCTGCATTTACCGCATTGCGTCGTCCCGCCACGATGGCCAATACAAAAGGCCGGGTGGTTCACCAGATTGGTCCTAAAAACAGATAAAAACTTGAGCCGATACCTTGTGTCGCGCCAGCGCCAAAATAGAGCGGACCGAAGCGTGTATCAAAGGCGACGAAGCTGCTCACTGCACGTTTAATCTTGCTGAATTTAACCGCTTCATTTTCTTTAAAGCCGCCGCCTAGTTCCGCTGAAAATCCTAAGCGAACTGCGCCGCCCAGTGCTGCTGGCATGCTACCGATGCGATGTGCGATCACCACCCGTCCGAGTGCTACGGTTTTATTCGATAGCGATTCGGCAGGTGTTCCAGACAGTCGCAAAAAACCACCTAAGGATAATGGCGCAATATCACCTTGTGAGCGCGACCATTCACCGTAAATATGACCAGCCCATTCACCACGTTTGAAAGCCGACATTCCCAGAACTGAGGAATTGAGAATGGCCTTCTTATTGCCATCTTGATCTAAAGCACGATCCCATTCCATGGTTAAATAATTGCCGCGTGTAGGGTAAGCGAGTGAATCAATGGTATCGACTCGGTAGCGCAAGAATTCTGTGGTTTGAAAGATTCTGACATCGGGTCCAGGTTCTTCAGGTAATAATTTTTTTACTTCCACGCGTTCACGTCGCACGCCAATTTGGATGTCACCCCAATTTCCAATTTGCCTGCCGAAAGGCAAAATAATGCTGTTTGCTTTATAGCCATAACGAATTAGTTTTCTGCCTTCAGAGAACAGATCGGTAGATGAGGCATTACTTTGAAGTGAAGGCGCGATAAACCATTCGCTGCCTACCCCTAAGGGTTGGAAAAATTGCGCGCCTAAAATTCGGTCTGAGCCAATTTTGGCGATTATTCTTGCCTCGCCACCCCATCTGTTTTGTGATGCTCCGATATGCATCGCGCCTAGCGAAAATTTATGGGTATCATTAAAATCGCTTGATAACTCAAGGCCAAGACGCAGGCGATTTTTACTCCAGACCGCTTCATGTGTTTTGATGACGACATCACGCTCTTCACCACGATCATCGATTTCCACCTCGACATGGTCGAGATCTCCGCGACCATACAGTTTTCCAGTGACTTGACGAATTTTTTCCTCGCTCGTCACTTCGTTTAACTGCAGTCCTGATTGTTTTAATAAAATATCTGGATTGATATTTTGTGTGCCTTGAATTTCTATACTGGCGATCTTTAGCGCTCTGTCTGGAGTGCTGCCTTCAGCGGTACGTAATTGTTCGTAACGTCGATAATCTTCTGGTGTCGATTGTAAATGTTGCAGCCGTGTTTCTAACTGACGTGTCGCGATGTCTCCCGCCAGCATGGCATTGTGATGTTCATCAAAGTCAAGAAAGTCGATGCCACTCAGATTCGGCGCAATTAAAATATCTTTAGGGCGAAGTTCTTTTAAAGAACGTTGTACATTCTGCTCGGTTAATATTTGCAGCATTTGTTGGGCGACGCTGATGGCACTACCAAGCTCTTTTTCCTGCGCTAGTGGTGTACCGACATTGACCGCAATGACAATATCTGCGCCCATTTTCTTTGCCATATCGATTGGCAGGTTGCGCACTAAGCCACCATCAACGACCAGGCGTTTGTTAATGTGCACTGGTGCAAACATGCCTGGTACCGCAAGTGAGGCACGTAGTGTAATAAACAGAGGCGTATCTGTCAGCTCGACCATTTCACCTGTCACCAGATCCGATTCCATTTCGCTCAGTTGCATCGGATCTGGTGACAGGTGAAAT
>DLGN01000391.1 GCA_002482715.1 Oxalobacteraceae bacterium UBA7693 | reverse complement strand
CAACAACGAAGCCCCCACTACGTTGATTGAGGTTGCGCGCACCGCTGGAGTATCACCAAGTACCGTGTCGCGAATTTTGAATGGCACAGCCAAAGTATCCGACGAAAAACGTCAAGCCGTCATGGATGCGATTGCGAAAACCAACTTTGCGCCAAACCAAATGGCGCAAGGTTTAAAAAAGGGCAAATCGATGACGATAGGGATCGTCGTTCAAGATATTTCCAGCCCCTTTTTTGATGAGACTTTGCATGGCGTAGATGATGCGCTCAAAGGAACAGGTTATGCATCGGTGATTGTCAGTGGGCACTGGAACGCAGCAGAAGAAATCGAAAGAATACGACTGCTACTGGCGAGAAAAGTTGATGGAATTATTCTGTTATCAGGTCGCATCACGGACGAATCAGTTCTACAATTCTCACAGCATCGACCAATAGTTTCAACAGGACGTGCGATTCATACAGACAAAGCGCTAGGCTTTAAACTCGACAATGAATACGGCGCCTGGTTGGCGGTTCGTCACCTAATCGAACTGGGTCATCGTCGCATCGCATTTATCACTGGTCCAGAGAATAACTGCGATGCGGCAGAACGTTTAACTGGTTACGCGCGCGCGCTACGCGAAGCATCTATTCCGTTTGATGACAAATTAGTGGTCGAGGGTGATTTCCACGAGAGCAGTGGCATGCGCGCGGTGAATCATTTGTTCGAGAGCCAACAACAATTCACTGCCATCTGTGCAGCTAACGACTTGAGTGCTTATGGCGCACGTCTCAGTCTCTATCGCAAAGGCATCCGCGTTCCTGAAGATATTTCCTTGGTAGGATTCGATGATTTACCCGGTTCATCTTACACCACACCACCGCTAACAACGGTCAAACAACCACTATACGAAATTGGACGCATCGCCACCAAAGCTTTGCTCAGCATCATTCATGGAGAAGTCGTGGAATCGCAGATTCCACCGTTAGAGTTGGTTGTTCGAGAAACCACCCGGCGCGTACGGCAAGAAAAGTTCTAAGCCTATTTGATGTGCGACGAAATGGTCGACAAGCAACTGAAAACTGCGCGAAGAAACCGAACCAATGTTCAAGATCTCTGCTCAACCGATAGTCGCAAATCAGGCGACAACTATTTCTTTCAAGATGGCCTCGGCCGTCACAAAGTCTAAATACTTGACCGCCTGTTCAAGTTTTTCAAAGGCCGTTAATGGCATTGCAGACTTCAAGCTCTGATACATTTCTGAAAACAAATCACAAGCAGCCATATTATTTTGCAATAAATTGGCTCTAAGATTTTCTACTTGGGCAGCTGTCAGGTTTGCCGAAACTACATTCGCTACTTGCACTTGATCAGGCGCCTGTTGCTGCCCCAACCAAGCCTGCGTTGCGGCTATTGTTTTATCTAATTCAAGTAAAGCATCGTGCAATAGTTCTGGCACCTCGTCTAGAGCATGACGACGAATACCTGATTCAATCTCGCTAGCCAAAGCAGCAAATGATTTCGCGCCAAGCGTACCAAGTGATCCACGCATGGTATGTAAAATCCGAGCCGCGTCATCATGACGATTTTCATTCAAGGCTAACTGCAAATTCGCGACATGTTGAGGCGCTTGATCAACAAGTGCACGCATAGAATCGAGAACTTTCTGCGCACTTGCCGGCGCTGCATTCAAGAGTTTTTCAAATGGCGTCGGATTAAATAAATCAAACGCAGAAGTTGGTATGGCATTTATCTGTTGATTGAATTTTTGTTCGGTTTTTTGGTGGTTTTTTTGATCGTGATTTTGGTCATGCTCTTGATTAGATTTTTGACCAAACACCTCCGAAATTTCGTTCAAACGATCAGGTAAATACTTGGCGATAACATGAAACAATTGATCCACATCAATTGGCTTAGCAACGAAATCATTCATGCCGACCTGCGTACAGCGATCGCGTTCTGCAAACATCACACCAGCACTCATCGCAATCACCGGAATCGTTAAACCCAACTCCTGCCGTATCATTCTGGTCGCACTAATGCCGTCTAAAACGGGCATTTGCACATCCATTAATACCGCATGATATTGATCAGCGTGTGAGCGTAAATGATCTACCCCCAGCAAACCATTTTCTACCACATGAACAATCGCTCCCCCCTGTTCTAAAAATCCTCTCGCGACCACTTGGTTGAAGGGATTGTCTTCCACCAGCAGTAGTTGAGCACCTTGGATTTGATTGTCAGATAATTGTGTTCGGGTGCTAGTACGCTGTTGATTGATGGCACCAGTGCGTAATCCAATCGCTTCATGCACCGTATCAAACACACTAGACCCTGTCATCGGTTTCATCAAAACGGCGTCTGCGTATTTCGATGCCAGATCATGTAAAAAGCTGCCCCGGCTAAATGGATTGGCCATGATGATGCATGAAGTTCGCTGCTTCGGTAATATTTCACGCAACTGTTTAATGGTGGCGAAACCATCTAACTCAGGCATCTGCCAATCAAGCAAAATCGCATCGAAGAATTGTTGGCTGTCCATTTTTTCGCGGACAATCTCTAGTGCTTGTTGTCCACTACTCGCTGACTCAACTGTCCAATTCCATGATCGGATTGTTTCGCAGATAAAGTACTTGCTAGTGGAATTATCATCAACCACCAATAAGCGTAATCGCTGCTCGGGCTGATGAAGACTTTGCGTTTGCCGCTTGGCTGAGGTGATCATAGGCACCACCACCGTAAACGCACTGCCATTTCCAAGTTCGCTATGGACAGTAATCTCCCCGCCCATTAAATTTAAGATACTCTTTGAAATCGATAAACCTAAGCCAGTACCGCCAAACTGGCGCGTAATCGACGCATCTGCTTGTGAGAATGGTGAAAATAAACGTTCCAATTGCTGACTATCCATACCGATGCCAGTATCACGTACACAGAATCTCAGTCTGACCTGATTAGGGGTTTCAGCATCAACACGATTGTCAGTATCGACAAATACCGAAACCTCACCTTGATGTGTAAATTTGATCGCATTCCCAATCAAGTTGGTCAGTATTTGCTGTAATCGTAGTTGATCGCCCATCAAATTTTTAGGCACACTGGCATCCACACCAATCGCCACTTCGATATCTCTTTCGGCAACAGAAACCGACATCATACCCGCCAGCGTTTCGAGTAAATCATCGAGTAAAAACTCAACATTCGATAATTCCAAACGATTTGCTTCTATCTTAGAAAAATCAAGAATATCATTTAAGATACCGAGCAAAGATTGTCCAGAGATCGAAATCATCTCTACGTATTTTCGCTGTTCTGCATTCAAATTCGTTGATGCCAGCAACTTAGACATACCCAGAACGGCATTCATCGGTGTACGAATTTCATGGCTCATATTGGCAACGAAGTTACTCTTAGCCTGACTGACTTTTTCCGCATTGTCTTTGGCGTCAATCAATAATTTCTGCAGCTGCTTTTCATCAGAAATATCATTCGCAATACCGAGATAACCGATAATGTTTTCACTAGCATCCACAACTGGTGTAACCACTAGGCGTACAGGAATTTTTCTGCCAGATTTATGAACATAAGTCCATTCTCGCGTTTCCGTTACGCCGAGCTTTGCCTTAACAACGAATACCTCAAAACCAGTGATCTCACGATTAAATTCAGCACTCAATTCTTTGGCTCTTAAATCAATTTCTTCCAAAACATGCAGTAAAGCTGTTGATGTCGTATTCAAAAATTCGGCACCTGTATATCCCAACATTTTCTCCGCGCCTTTACTGAAAAGGCGGATGACTCCCTCTAAATCCGTAGCGATAATAGAGAATTCAGTCGCCGAATCGATCACAGATTGCAAGCGCTCTTGCGCCGCAGATTCAGCACGTCGCGCTTTCTTGATTTCAGTAATGTCGGTGACGAAGGCATACACGCCATCGATGTCGCCGTGTCGATAACTGGTGACATACGAAGTCAAGGTTTCTCTTTTCTGCCCATGCGTATCAATCAATGTACGCTCAAACATCTGGTTCTCGCCACGTAGCGCTTTTTCCATAAAAGGTAAGTTTTGCGCGTATAGGCTATCACCAACAATCTCCCGCACATGTCGACCTAGAATGTCTTCCGATTTCCAGCCGAAATAATCCAAGTACATGCGATTAGCAAAACGATTTTTTAAATCCAGATCCCAAAAACCAATCAACGCGGGCATGTTATCAATGATCATCTGTATATCGTTATGCTTACGTTGTAAGGCAAGTTCAATTTCGCGTTTTTGCCTGTCCTGGCTGCGAAAAAAATTCATACTTGCGGACAGTACTAACACGGGTACAAACGTGACTAAGATGGGCAGGTAATTCAGGAAAATCAGTCCATTCTCAGAAGACATCGCCTGCTTCAAAAAACCCATATGAATAATCACACCAATCACCAGCGATTCTAAAAAAATTAAAAAAGCGACGGTCTTGGTATCGGTTTCGACTGCAGCCAGAATCAAGGGAATGACCAAATAGATAAAGGGAAATGGCAGATAGCACAAAGCAAAATAAGTGCTCAAACAAACAATCGCCACATACAAAAGCAGACGTCTTCTGGTAGTCGTTCTCAAACCGATCAGATTGCGATCGCGGCGAAAAACTAATAACAGAGGTAACAAAGAAAGCATGCCGACAGAGGAGCTGACAAACCACATCAGCAAAATCGGCAGAAAAGGAGAAAATTCAAGAAAACTGATCAGACTTGCACCAGCCAAAGCCCCTGCTGTACTTGGAAACAAACAAATCAGCAAAATAAATCGCAACATTTTCTGGGGAGATTGATCAAAGTCATGCACGACTTGAAAATGCCGGGCTAACCATGTTGCAAGCACCATCTCGACGACATTGGGGATGACAAAAGTCGCAGACAACCACCAAGAACTACCAGCCACCCAATTCGCCAAAAAATTGGATGCAGCCAGAACAGCGAGTAAACGCCAACGGAATTGTTCCCCATAGAAAAGTAAGAAGGCAATCCCGATCGCGTTCGGATACCAGAAGTGGGCAACATCGCCCGCTCCCCGTGAAAAATAGATCGAGATTATCGCTAGAACAAAATACCCTACCCCCATTAACAGAACAGGGAATACATCAAATTGTTTTTGAAACCTTAAGTTCGCCATCGTGTCCTTCCAAAATCGTACGCGGTTCAAGTTGGCGCTGGCCTATCACTCAGCTGCAAGGCGTAATCAGAATTCAGCGAAGTAAGTGGTATTGATTTCGACCATTTTGCTTCGCCAGATAAAGTGCCTGATCTGCTTGCTTAATTAAATCTTCTGGTAAAGATTGGCTATTTGGGATGACCAGTGCAAGACCGACGCTGATCGACAGCCAAGCGGAAGTGTCTGAAGTGGCATGTGGTAATTCTAGGGCTTGTACTTTGTCACAGATCATTTGCCCATATTGGCTCAAAATTTCTGCATCGACTTGCGGTAACAAAACGACGAACTCCTCGCCGCCATATCGAGCGACGACTTCACCTGGCCGTTTGGTTGCATGCTCTAGGGTTTTAGCGACGGCGCAGATTGCACCATCACCAGCAATATGCCCGTAAGTATCATTGTATTTTTTAAAATGATCAATATCGACCATCGCCAAACCCAAAGGCAGTTGATGACGCTGCAAACGCCGATATTCTGCTTCGATCGCCATGTTGAAATAGCGGCGGTTATATAGACCGCATAAAGGATCATGTTGTGCTAAAGACTCTAGTGCCGCAGTATTTTGTTTCAGACGTAGATGGGTACGAACCCGTGCTTGCACCACCAAGGGATTAAGAGGCTTACAAATAAAATCAACCGCGCCTGCATCGAGGCAGGCGATCTCACTTTCCATGCCGACCTTGGCGGTGACAAAAATAATTGCGCTGGCACTGGTCGCCTCGTCACTTTTCAAGCGCCGACAAACTTCATAGCCATCCATTGGTGCCATTTCAACATCCAAAAGAATTAAATCTGGCTTTTGCTCTTGCGCGATGTGAAGACCCATTTCGCCGTTGGTTGCGAATAAAATACGCCCAAAATCCTTCAACATTTGACTCATCAGGCGAATCAAGTTGATATCATCATCGATGATCAAGATCGAACTATCTTTTGGCAAATAGGCGGACATGCAGTTAACTTAAACAATTAAAACATTGCGTGAATAAGAAATTAAATTTCCAGAATTCAACAATACCCGCTCGATGCGTTTTAATCCATTTTTTTTACTGCAAAGTCGCTAAAAAACCAATAAGTCGGCCAGTTTTACGAAAAACTGGCCGTCCTTTGCGGTCTATTAGTCTGATAACAGCACTTTAGCCATCCTGTATTTGCCCCCCTTATATGCTCATTATTTGTTCCTTATTTACCTTTCTTTCGCAAATAATCTGCCAACCATCAAGCATCCAATATTTGATCCATACTTTTTCCGCCTATCTTCACATTTTTCAAATGCAAGCCGCTGACATTGTATAAAAACAAAGGCTGAGCATGATGGACGGGTGATCCAAAATCACAGTTTTCGATATGCACATGGCGAACTGGCAGAACGGTTGGCATCGGTAGCGCACCATTATAGTCAGACGCGACTGGGCCCAAAATCACAATCGCCTGATAACAAGAATATGTACCGGATTGACTGACCACGTTGCCGACTTTCACATTGGAGATGTGTATATGGCTTACCTCTGGCGGACGTGTTCTGACGTTATCCGCCACTGGTGCATAATCACAATCGAACACCACCACAGCACCCGCTGCGCTGGCAACCGTTTTTGCGGCGAAAGGTGAGTTAGGTAAAAAAGCGTAATACGATGGACTCAGTTGTACGCCGTTTGGAATCGAGACATTACGCACATAGAAATGTTTGAGAAAACCACCGCGATTCATATTGGTCTTTAGACGAATATGAATCGCGGTGGTTTTCTC
>DLGN01000042.1 GCA_002482715.1 Oxalobacteraceae bacterium UBA7693 | reverse complement strand
CATTCGGCTGTCGGTTACAATGTCGATGGGTGCTCACCGAGCGATAAATATGGTGCAGCAGGTTGTAGCGACGGTCGGGCCGCCTCGCTTTTTTAACTACACTACCCATGCCTACTATTTCTATAGAGCTGATTGCAGCTATCCTGTTCGCACTTGCTTTAATTCATACTTTCGCTGCCAAGCAGTTTGAGCGTTTGTCACATCGTTATCCTCGTCACGCTGGTTTGTTTCATTTGCTTGGCGAAGTTGAGATCGTGTTCGGTTTTTGGGCGATCATCTTGATCTTTACTATGGCCTTTGTCAGCGGTGGAGATAAGGCGCTGGCCTATGCCGAATCGCGTCAATATACGGAACCTTTATTTGTGTTTGTGGTGATGGTGGTCGCGGCTTCACGTCCGATTTTGCAATTGGTCCTAGCGAGCGTCAATTTAATGACGAAAGCGATCCCAATTCGTCAGTCCTTGGTTAGCGCCTGGCTTGGTTTGGCAGCGGTACCTTTGCTGGGCTCTGCAATCACCGAGCCAGCGGCGATGACGATTGCCGCTTTAATGTTGGCGCCACAAATTTTTCGCGCTGAAGTACCTGAGCGCATCAAATATTTTGCCTTGGGTGTGTTATTCGTGAACATTTCCATCGGCGGTACCTTAACCTCGTTTGCCGCACCGCCAGTGTTGATGGTAGCAGCGACTTGGAATTGGGATTCTGCATTTATGTTTGCGACGTTTGGCTGGAAGTCCGCGATTGCGGTCATCATTAATGCCAGTATCGCGGTATTTGTGTTACGTCGTCATTTGCCAAATCAAGCCGTTAGCTCAGGTCCATTAATGGCGGGTGTTCCCATTAGCTTAACGATTGTGCATACCTTGTTTTTGGCAGGGGTCGTCATTTTCGCCCATCATCCAGTCGCTTTTCTCGGTCTTTTTTTGATGTTTTTGGGGATCACACAAGCCTATGAACGCCATCAGAATCCTTTGATTATCAAAGAAGCTTTGTTGGTTGCCTTTTTTCTGGCTGGATTGGTTGTGTTAGGTGGATTGCAGCAATGGTGGTTGCAGCCGCTGGTATCCACGATGTCGCCGAAAGTATTGTTTTTTGGTGCTACTGCATTGACTGCGATTACCGATAATGCCGCGCTGACTTATCTTGGTTCATTGATTGTTGGAATTTCAGAAGAGGCAAAATATAGTCTGGTAGCTGGCGCTGTCGCTGGCGGTGGTTTGACTGTGATCGCCAATGCGCCGAACCCAGCCGGTGTAGCTTTGCTTAAACGTGGATTTGCCGATGAATCTATTGGTGCTGGTGGCTTGCTTTTGGGTGCGTTATTGCCGACCTTCGTGGCGATTCTTGCTTTGATGTATCTATAAGCCTGACCCATTGATCATCGACTGGGTACGATTAATCAGATTCTTTTAAACCTGCCCAGCGGGGTGCCAGTTGATGTTCGATCTGAAATAGGTCTAGCACTCTGGCTAAACTATGATCGACCATATCCTCAATGCTGGCAGGGCGATGATAAAAATTGGGTAGTGGTGGAAATACAATCCCGCCCATCTCGGTCACTGCGGTCATATTGCGCAAATGCGCCAGGTTAAACGGTGTTTCTCGCACCATCAAGACTAGCCTGCGCCGTTCTTTTAACACCACGTCCGCGGCACGGGTGATCAGATTGTCAGCAAATCCGTGCGCCACAGCTGCTAAAGTTTTCATTGAGCAGG
This sequence comes from Oxalobacteraceae bacterium UBA7693, assembly GCA_002482715.1. Lineage (GTDB taxonomy): Bacteria > Pseudomonadota > Gammaproteobacteria > Burkholderiales > Burkholderiaceae_D > Undibacterium. The sequence continues at coordinate 11,775 of DLGN01000042.1, read as the reverse complement.
GCGCGATAATCATGCCATCAGATTGAAAAGAGCCACTGGCAATTGTCGCACCGACATCACGCACTGAATGCACAACATCTGCCATTGATTCAATGTCTTTGCGTTTGAGATCGAGTTCTTGATGGATGTTCAGTACACCTGCATCGGATATCAGTAAGTGACTTTGTATGTTGGGGATGTTCCGCATATGCTGCAATAAGCGGACGCCATAAATGGCACCAGTCGCTCCGGTAATGGCAATAATGATGCGTTTCGGTGCGACTGGATTTGACATCGCTAGATCAGCCTTTGATCAAAGCTTGTAATTCGCCGCTTTCAAACATTTCATTCATGATGTCAGAGCCACCGATGAATTCACCATTGACGTACAACTGTGGAATCGTTGGCCAGTTAGCGTAGTCTTTGATGCCCTGACGGACAACTGGGTCTTCCAGCACATTAATCGTAACCAGATTTTCTGCACCACTGGCTTTTAATATTTGAATCGCACGACCAGAAAAACCGCACTGTGGGAACTGCGCTGTGCCTTTCATAAAAAGCACAACAGGATTGGTTGTGACGGTTTCTTTGATCCAGACTTGAACGTCGCTCATGATGTTTCCTTCAATGATAAAAATCGATGGTGTGCATTATAAAGGAAACTGCGTAAAGATTTTGACGGCAGAGGAACTAGTTAATGCGGCATGGTTGAGATGTTCTTTCTGTAAGATCATTTGGCTTTCACAAGGTTTATCGCTAATACGAAGCTTTTTTGCCATTTCATTCGCGCCATGTAAGCACCATTCGCGCCGCCATTGCATGTGCTAGTCGCAAATTATCCCGCCAGCAAATTCCTCCACTTAGGATGCAATCCTACTTAATCAATTGGGAGGTTTTATGAACACATTAGCATCTTTAGCAAGTTTGTCAGCACTGAGCTTGAGCTTGGTTTGTGGTGCCGCACAAGCGGGGGAATTGCACGTTGAGGTTAAAGGCTTAACTGAAATTAAGGGCGATTTGATGGTTGCCGTGTTTAATCAAAAAGGGCAATGGTTGAAACAAGCCTCTGTCAACAGAAAGCTTGGCGTGACGCAAGCAGTTTTGAGTGTGCAGTTTGATAATTTACCTGAGGGTGAGTACGCGGTTTCTGTATTTCATGATCTCAATAGTAATGGCAAGCTAGATAGTAATGCGGTAGGAATGCCAACCGAACCGTACGGCTTTAGTAATAATGCCGCGGGCAATTTTGGCCCACCGTCTTTTGATGCCGCAAAAATTAAATTAGATCAATCAAAAACTGCGATCAGCATTCGTGTCAACTAGGCTAGGAGCATCGTCATGAATCGTCGTCACTTCTTCCAGTCTTTAGGTGTTGCAGCTTCTAGTTTTGCTTTACCAGCTTGGGCCACACAAACTGGTTTAACGCAAGCAGGTAAATCAACTAAATTTGCGCCACTATTTCAGGCTAATCCTAAACTCACTTGTTTGCGCGGTTACCGCGGTCAAGATGTTAGTTGCGATAAGGCTTGGGTGGAAGGGAAAATTCCAGCTGATTTACGCGGTGATTTTTTTCGCAATGGGCCGGGGCTATTTGAACGCGGAGGTCAGCGTTATCATCACTGGTTTGACGGCGATGGCATGGTGCACGCATGGCGATTTAGCGATCAAGGGGTGTCGCACCAGGCGCGCTTTGTACAGACAAAAAAATTCGCAGCTGAACAACAAGCAGGCGAGTTTTTGGTGCCTGCTTTTGGCACAGCGATAGAACCGAAAATTCCTTTGCGTTCGTCCGATACCATGAATACAGCCAACACCAATGTGATCAAGATGGATGGTCGTTTGCTGGCATTGTGGGAAGGTGGTTCTGCACACGCGATGGACGCGACTAGCCTGCAAACGCAGGGCATGGTGTCGTGGTCACCTGAATTGGCTGGTATGCCATTTTCCGCCCATCCAAAAGTCGAAGCGGACGGCACGATGTGGAACTTCGGCACGATGCTGGATAAAGTCGTGATGTATCAGTTTTCACCGCAAGGGAAACTGGTGAAACATCATGTGATGAAGTCTCCACGTTCGGCAATGGTGCATGATTTCGTAGTGTCGCAAAAGCACTTGATCTTTATATTTTCTCCAATCGCATTGAATATGGATTTGCTGCATTCAGGGCGCAGCATGGTGAATTCTATGGAGTGGAAAGGCAATGAATCGAGCAAAGTCCTGATTGTGGAAAAAGCAGATTTTACCAAGAGTCGTATTTTGGAGATTCCCGCGTTGATGTTGTTCCACTTTGGGAATGCATGGGAAGAAAATAATGTCATTCGTCTAGATTTTGTGAAGAGCGAAGATCTGCGTAATTTCAATACTTGGATGCCAAAAATCATGCGTGGTGAAGATGTCACTTCAGAGCCATCGACACCAGCGTTTTTGACGATCGATTTGAATCGAAACAAAATTAGCATGACGGAGCGTAGCGAGACCTTGGAGTTCCCTAGAGTTGATCCGCGTGTCGTTGGTCAACGCAATCAATTTCTCTATTATCCAGTCGCAGTGAATAAGGCCGACAACAACACGCTCAACGGCGTGATGCGTTTAGATCTGGAAAGTGGTAAAACAGATGGCTTTGATTTCGGTGATCGCTGCCGCTTGGAAGAGCACGTGGTGGTGCCTAAGGCTGGTTCACGCAAAGAAGGGGAAGCTTGGTTAGTTGGTGTGGGTTTTGACATCGAAAAACAAACCAGCTTCGCTAGCGTGTTTGATGCACAAAATCTATCTGCAGGACCAGTGGCATTAGCGCATCTGCCGTATTGGGTGCCGCACTGTTTCCATGGGAATTTCTATTCTCATGTATGAGTTGATGTTCCTGCGAAAGCAGGAACATCAGTGACCATGTTTTGATATGGCAGTTGATGCCACTTAAAACTGACATTTGCAATAGTGGCGACCCTTGAGTCTAGCGCTTCAACTTCGCAAAAGCTGAAGCCATCGCGCTATTCACCGGAGCAGCTTGTTGGGTATGTTGTGCCTGATTACGATGTTGATTGAGACGTTTTGCATCGTCACGATCAGCACGTTGTTCCGGCTTGCTGCCTGCTTGTGGCGCAGAATCAGTGAGACGCATCGTTAAGGCGATGCGCTTACGTTTTTCATCCACTTCTAATACTTTGACCTTCACTACTTGACCTGCTTTGACGACAGTGTGCGGGTCTTTGACAAAGGTATTCGATAAGGCGGAAATATGTACCAATCCATCTTGATGCACACCGATATCAACGAAAGCACCGAAGGCAGCGACGTTGGTGATGACGCCTTCTAAGATCATATCAGGGCGTAAATCGCGGATTTCTTCTACACCGTCTTTGAAGGTTGCAGTGGTAAATTCTGGACGCGGATCGCGGCCTGGTTTTTCCAATTCTTTTAAAATATCCGTGATCGTTGGGATACCAAATTTGTCATCTGCATACTTGGATGGGCTGATGCTTTTCAAAACACCGCTATCGCCAATAATGGTTTTCACATCCTTCTTGATATCCGCGAGAATCTTTTCTACCAAAGGATAGGATTCAGGATGAACCGCAGAAGCATCGAGTGGATTGTCGCCATTCATGATGCGTAAGAAACCAGCCGCTTGTTCGAAAGTTTTGTCGCCTAAGCGTGGTACTGAACGCAACTCAGAGCGTGAGGTAAACATTCCTTTGGCATCGCGATAATTGACGATGCTTTGCGCCACGCTGCTGGATAAACCAGACACGCGTGCCAGTAAAGGGGCGGATGCGGTGTTGACATCAACGCCAACCGCATTGACGCAGTCTTCGACGACGGCATCGAGTGAACGCGCTAATTGGGATTGGCCAACATCGTGCTGATACTGTCCCACACCGATGGATTTAGGATCAATCTTGACCAGTTCCGCTAATGGATCTTGCAAGCGACGTGCAATTGATACCGCACCGCGAATGGTAACGTCTAAATCTGGCAATTCTTTTGATGCAAATTCTGATGCGGAATACACCGATGCACCAGCTTCAGAAACGACGATCTTGGTCAGTTTTAATTCAGGTTTGAGCTTGATTAAATCTTGTGCCAATTTATCCGTTTCGCGCGAGGCAGTGCCATTGCCGATCGAGATCAAAGACACATTATGCTTTGCGGCTAATTGCGCTAACACGTGCAAAGAACCATCCCAATCATTGCGCGGTTGATGTGGGTAAATTGTGGCGTGTTCCATCACCTTACCAGTGGCATCGACAATCGCGACTTTAACGCCTGTCCGCAGACCTGGATCGAGACCCATGGTAGCGCGTGGTCCGGCAGGTGCTGCTAACAACAAAGCCTTGAGATTGCGGGCAAATACATTGATCGCTTCGACTTCTGCTTGTTCACGCAAATTAGTCATTAATTCTGTATCCATGTGCATGAACACTTTCACGCGCCATGCCCAACGGACGGTGTCACTCAACCATTTATCGGCGGCGCGATTTTTATTACTTACGCCGAAGTGCGCGGCGATACGGCTTTCGCAAGGATTGAGTGGTGCATCCCATTTTGGTTTTTCTTCCTCGGTATCGAGACGCAAAGTTACCGTTAAGAACTCTTCACGACGTCCACGGAAAATCGCTAAGGCGCGATGCGAAGGAATCGTTCCTAATGTCTCTGAATACGCGAAATAGTCACTAAACTTCGCACCAGCTTCTTCTTTGCCGGCAACCACCGCGGTTTCGACGATGCCGTGATCGAGTAAGTATTCACGGATTGACTGCAATAAAGTGGCGTCTTCGGCGAAGCGTTCCATCAAAATCTGGCGTGCGCCATCTAATGCAGCTTTGACATCAGCGACGCCCGGATTTTCACCCGCTGCCGTGGTGAAGGCAGGTTTTAGATAGGCCTCAGCGACGGTTTCAGGGACTAAATTCGGATCAGCTAACAAAGCATCTGCCAGTGGTTGTAGGCCAGCTTCGACCGCGATCTGTGCTTTGGTGCGACGTTTTTGTTTGTACGGTAAATACAAATCTTCCAAACGCGTTTTATCTTCTGCCAAACTAATTGCAGTGAGCAATTCTGGCGTCATTTTATTTTGTTCTTCGATCGAAGCAATGATGGCTGCGCGGCGGTCTTCTAATTCGCGTAAATAACGCAAACGTTCTTCCAAGAGACGTAGTTGCGTATCATCGAGTCCACCAGTCGCTTCTTTACGATAGCGTGAAATAAAAGGGACGGTAGCGCCTTCGTCCAAAAGGGCGACAGCAGCGGCAATTTGATTCGGTTTAGCGGCGAGTTCTACGGCGAGACGTTGTTCAATGGAAGGCAACATAAGGGTTTCAAAAATTTCAGGGAAGTTAAATCAAGCTCGTGATCATACGCAATCTGTGCGATTGCGCCAGTCTTGACAAGGCTTAAATCAGGTGCTGTTTTATGGCTAAAAGCGATAGAAAGCGTATTGTGCGTCAGAAAGTAGCAGAATTTATGTTTTTGTATAGATATCTGGAACATTAATTTCCATCATGATGCCGGGATTAGCTAGTTGGCGAAAGCCAAAATGTTGATATAAGCCGCGTGCATTGCTGCTGGCAAGCATGAAACGGCGTAGTCCTTGCAATTGTGGATGCGCAATGACAGCCCTCATTAATTGCAAGCTCAGTCCGCGCCCACGGTGCTCCGGTAGTACGAAAACATCCATGAGATAGGCAAAACTCGCATAGTCACTCACGACGCGGGCGAAAGCGATTTGTTGATTATTTTCATAACCGCCAAAGCACAGCGAATTGACGATGGATCGTTCAACCACCTCACGTGGAATACCGATTGCCCAGGTGCTCTGGCTGGATAGAAATCGATGAATGACATCAATTTGCAATCGCGCTTGGTCGTTACTGATGTCCATCACCCACCCATTGTCCACCGCTTACACGCCAAATACCAGCAAGATCTTGCCAGCTTTGTACTTCGCTGAAACCATGCGCTCGCAAAAGCGTTTGAACATCTTGTGACTGATGGTAGCCATGCTCCATTAACAGCCAGCCACCCCGTGCCAAATAGCTTGGCGCTCCAGCGATAATTTGTCGATAGGCACTCAAGCCATCCGCGTGATCGGTGAGTGCATTGATCGGCTCAAAGCGCAAATCGCCCTGATTTAGATGCTCATCATCTTTGACGATATAGGGTGGATTGCTAACGATGGTGTGAAAAAATTGCTGTGGGATTTGTTGATACCAATCGCTCTCGAAAAACGTAATCGGGTGGCGATTTACTAGCAAATTGTCAGCATTAATTTGGGCAATCTCTAAGGCAGCGGTGCTGATATCACAAGCGCACACCTGTAAATCATCTCGCTGCACCGCTATGCTAACGGCGATGGCACCGGAGCCAGTACCCATATCTAATAAGCTCGCGTTTTGCGGCGTATGTTGCAAGGCGAGCTCTACTAACAGTTCTGTATCTGGACGAGGGATTAGTACCGCTGGACTGACCTTGAAACTGAGTCCAAAAAACTCGCGCTCACCAAGCAAGTAAGCGAGAGGCTCGCCATCAACCCGTTTCTGCACGAGTTTGTTTAGTTCATCGATGTGCTCGTTGCTGAGGTGACGATCACTTTGTGTGATCAATTGAACTCGACTTAAGCCACCCACATGGCTCAACAGCATGCGGGTTTCAAGAGCATCTAAGGGGGACTTTTGTTGACAAGTCGCGATATTGTCGTCAACTGAGAACCACTTATTCATTACAACTTGTTCGCAAAAATGCTGTGTTCCTTCGGTTTGTTCACCAACAAATAGACTGCGGTGAGCGCAAACACGACAAACCAGACGCAAGCCCAAGCGGGAATGGATAATCCCAAAATAGGATCATAAGGTGTTTCGCATAAGCCATTGGCCTGAAACATAACAGGGAACAACTTTGCGATAAAAAAGCTATTCATTGGGTCGGACAGTGGATCTGCACCGCAAGAGCCCATCGGTTGCGCAATTGCCCACAGTTGATAGCCAGCGATACCGCCGCCTATCAAGCTAAACAATACGCTGGCAGACATCGCAGCTCGTTTTATCTTTGGCATGATCAAGGCAACTAAAGAAACTAAGGCAATTAAGGCGAATGCATAACGTTGCATTACGCACAGAGGACAGGGCAACATGTCCAACACCAGCTGCAAATACAGCGCAAAGCCAAGCAAACCAAGGCAGGCGAAGATGATGGCGATCAAGAGTGCTTTTGTACGATTCATGACATGTTCCAATTGGCTTCAATAATGTTCAACGATATTCAATCGCGAGGGCGTAAGCATACTAGATTTAGCTGTCTTTACGCAAAGTCGTCGGTATGTTTTCGCGTAGCTTGGTTTAAGTGACTGCGTTGCGTCGTTAAAGTTCCCCTGTTGCTAGCTGGCAGAGTTTGATGAAGCAGTCTATCATCACGCTATCATCGCTGAATGAAAGGTATTTCATTGGCGTATTTTCTCAATGATCTCAGAAACAAAGGAAGTACCATGTCTAGTAATGTCGTTCGTGCTGTTTGCCCTCATGATTGTCCTGATACCTGTGCTTTGTTGGTGACCGTGAAAGATGGTGTGGCAACCGAGGTGAAGGGCGATCCCGATCATCCAACGACAGCTGGCGTTTTGTGCACCAAAGTGGCACGTTACACTGAGCGTACTTATCATCCTGATCGCTTGTTGTATCCGCAAAAACGCGTCGGGAATAAAGGTGAAGGTAAGTTTGAGCGCATTAGCTGGGACGAGGCAATCAACACGATCGCAAGTCGTCTGAAAGATATTGCTGCTCGCAATCCTTTAGCCATCATGCCATACAGTTATGCTGGAACGATGGGCTTGGTTCAAGGCGAGAGCATGGCAGCGCGAGTTCTGCATAAGCTAGGGGCTTCCTTTTTGGACAGAACAATTTGTGCCTCAGCTGGTGGTGTTGGGTATAAATACACCCTAGGCGATCGGATTGGTACCGATGTGGAACAAACACAAAATGCGCGCTTGATCATTATTTGGGGTGGCAATCCTATCGCATCGAATCTGCATTTTTGGACGCGCGTACAAGAAGCCAAGCGCAATGGAGCCAAGATTATTGCGATTGATCCTTATCGTTCTCTCAGCGCGGAAAAATGTCATCAGCACATTGCTGTGCGCGCCGGTACAGATTCGGCTTTAGCCCTAGGCATGATGCACGTATTGATTAAAGAAGATTTACTCGATCATGACTATATTGCGCAATACACTTTGGGTTTTGAACAGCTACAACAGCGCGTCGCTGAATGGACTCCAGAAAAAGTGGCAGACATTTGTGGCATTACAGCCAAGGAAGTGATCGGGCTTGCGCGTGATTATGGCGAAGGTGCGAAGCGTGGCGAGCCTAGCATGATTCGGATGAATTATGGCGTGCAGCGTACACATGGTGGCGGTATGGCGGTGCGTAATATTTCTTGTTTGCCCGCACTGGTGGGTGCTTGGCGTCATGCTGCTGGCGGTGTTTTATTGTCTTCGTCGGGTAGCTTCATTAAGAATTCAGATGCGCTCGGACGGCCTGATTTGTTTCCTGAGGGGCAGCCTAGTCGTACGCTCAATATGAGCGATGTTGGCGATACTTTGCTGCATCCTGGCTCGGATGAGTTTGGGCCCAAGGTCGAAGCGGTGATCGTATATAACTCGAACCCAGTTGCGATTGCGCCGGACTCTTCTGCGGTCGCGAAAGGCTTTGCGCGCGATGATTTGTTCACCGTGGTGCTGGAACACTTCCAAACCGACACTGCCGATTATGCCGATATATTATTGCCAGCGACCACGCAGTTAGAGCATCTTGATGCACATTCTGCGTATGGACATCGTTACATGATGGCGAGTAATCCTTCGATTGCGCCGATGGGCGAATCCAAACCCAATACCGAAATTTTCCGATTATTGGCGAAGGCCTTGGGTTTCAATGAGCCATGTTTTGCTGAGTCTGACGATGAAATCGGTGCGCTCGCGTTTAACTACCAACACGAACGTACGCAGCATACCAATTGGGAGCAGTTAAAACAAACCGGATGGTCAAAGTTACAGATGCCCGAAATCCCATTTGCGCATGGCGGTTTTACGACACCGTCGGGTAAGTGCGAGTTTTATAGCGAGCAAATGCTAGAGGCCGGTCTAGATCCTTTACCCGCCTATATCCCACCTTATGAATCTGTGATTAGCAATCCACAGTTAGCCGCCAAATATCCGTTGGCCATGATTTCTCCGCCTGCACGTAACTTCTTGAATTCGACTTTTGTGAATGTAAAAAGTTTGCGCGATACCGAAGGCGAACCACATTTGGATTTGCACCCCGATGATGCCGCTGCTCGTCAAATTTCGGCAGGTGATATGGTCAGAATTTTTAATGACCGTGGAAGTTTTGTGGCGAAAGCAAGAATTACGGAGAAGGCGAAAGTGGGGCTAGTAGTGGCTTTGTCGATCTGGTGGAAGAAGCTAGCATCAGATCATAAAAATGCCAATGAAGTGACAAATCAACGTTTAACTGACATGGGTGGTGGTCCGACTTTTTACGATCTTTTGGTGCAAGTTGAGAAGCTTTGATAAAGCTTGATTTCGAAAAAAAAGAATAGACACGCATAACTTATTTTATGTTGCGCTGCAAAATTTACTAGAGAGCTTACTCAGTTTCAGGGTTTTTTGCGCGGCTAATTTGCACCAACAATGGTCATGAAGCAACGCTTGGTGTATCGTGTTGGTGCTTCATGTTTTCAAAAAATCGACAGGAAACTCAAGATTAAAGTAAATGCCTGAGCCCTGATGAAACTTGAAGGACGGATTAATAAATTGCAAGCTGATAAGGCGAATTCAGTTGCAGATGTATGTAGTGAGATGGCCGGGGTTAGATTGTCAATCGACGGTTTAACAACCACATAAAAAAGATCGGAGACAACAAATGAGTACAACAAGCACAGATAAATTTTGGCTGAAACACTATCCTCCAAACGTACCAGCAGAAATCGACGTTACCCAATACAAATCCTTAGTTCATTTACTGGAAGAGGCGTTTAAAACATTTGCTGATCGTAATGCTTATGTTTGTATGGACAAGTACTTGACTTATGCTCAAGTCGATGTGATGTCGAAAAAAGTTGGTGCTTGGTTGCAAAGTCGAGGCTTGCAGCGTGGTGCGCGCGTTGCGGTGATGATGCCAAACGTACTGCAATACCCAGTCGTGTTGGCGGCTATTTTACGTGCTGGTTATGTGGTGGTGAATGTCAATCCTTTATACACCCACCGTGAACTTGAACACCAATTAAAAGACTCCGGTGCGGAAGCAATTTTCGTTTTAGAAAATTTCGCGACCACCTTAGAGCATTCGATTGCAAGCACCAATGTTAAACACGTCGTTGTTTGTGCAATGGGTGATTTGCTGGGCGGTCTGAAAGGTACGATCGTCAATTTAGTAGTGCGCCATGTGAAGAAATTGGTCCCCGCGTTTTCTTTGCCAGGCTCGTTCCGCTTTAATGATATCGTCGCGCAAGGTGCTTCGATGAAGTTTCAACCAGTCGAATCTAAACTGGATGATGTCGCCTTCTTGCAATATACCGGTGGTACGACGGGTGTTTCAAAAGGTGCGGTATTGAGTCACCGCAATGTGGTAGCAAACGTGTTGCAGAATCACGCTTGGCTAAAACCGAGCATGGATGCGCATAAAGAAACGCCACAGTTGGTGTTTGTGTGCGCATTACCTCTGTACCATATCTTTGCGCTGACGGTATGTAATATGGTTGGTACGCGCATTGGTGGTTTGAATGTGCTGATCCCAAATCCGCGCGATATTCCAGGTTTTGTCAAAGAGCTTAAGAAATACAAAATCAATATTTTCCCAGCCGTGAATACTTTGTATAACGCACTCTTAAACAATTCCGAATTTGCAAACACGGATTTCTCTGGTTATTTGTGCTGCACTGGTGGTGGTATGGCGGTACAAAAAGCAGTAGCGGAACGTTGGAAAGCCGTGACTGGTTGTGCGATTGCGGAAGGTTATGGCTTGTCAGAAACCTCACCAGTTGCAACGGCAAACTACGCTGATTCGAAAGAATTCACAGGCAGTATTGGTCTGCCAATTTCTTCGACAGAAATTGCTATCTTGGATGATGATGGTAAGCCAGTGCCCCTTGGTGAAAGCGGTGAAATTGCAATTCGTGGTCCGCAAGTGATGATGGGTTATTGGAATCGCCCTGACGAGACAGCAAATGCGTTCACGTCAGACGGATTTTTTAAATCGGGCGATATCGGTATTATGGACGAACGTGGCTTTACCAGAATTGTCGATCGTAAGAAAGACATGATTTTGGTATCAGGCTTTAATGTTTATCCTACCGAAATCGAAGGTGTGATTGCTGGTCATCCAGGTGTTTTGGAATGTGCTTGTGTTGGCGTGCCAGACGAAACTTCGGGCGAAGCCGTGAAGTTGTACGTGGTGAAAAAAGATCCAGCTTTAACCAAAGAAGCTTTGATGGCATTCTGCAAGGAAGAATTTACTGGATATAAGAAGCCGAAGTACATCGAGTTCCGCACTGAATTACCAAAAACAAACGTAGGAAAAATCTTGCGTCGTGTTTTGCGTGATGAGAAAAATAGCGCTTAAGGTACATGCTGTTTGTGGTGTAAGTTGCTTACCGAGAAAACGAAACGCCCGATCTGATGATCGGGCGTTTTTTTTGCCTAGTTCATACTCTTATACTGAGCAAACCCATCCCCATCTTAACCCGCAGCTTGAAGTAGCAGAGATACAATGTCTTCGCGGTTTACCGTTAATTTTGAAGCTTGCTTAGCGC
>DLGN01000171.1:25585-25890 GCA_002482715.1 Oxalobacteraceae bacterium UBA7693 | reverse complement strand
ACTTTTGGAGCGTCTGATCAGCGCCCGATAGTCTGCAGTAAAGCAAACAATATTTTCGCCATCTGACTCAATAAAAAATTATTCGAGACCAAAGGATGAATATCATGCGCAACAGAAATTTAAGGAAAGACATCGGTCGATTTGCCTTTACGACTTCCGTTTTGGCGATGGCGGTAAGTGGTGCTTATGCTCAGGAAGCTAAGCCAAAAGTGGATGAGCAACCGACGCTAGTGGTCATCACTGGTTTGCGTGCATCATTGGAAAGTGCGCTCAACAAAAAACGCGATGACAATGGCATCGTGGAC
>DLGN01000171.1:0-25550 GCA_002482715.1 Oxalobacteraceae bacterium UBA7693 | reverse complement strand
GGCATCGTGGACGTGATCAAGTCCGAAGACATGGGTAAGTTTCCTGATACGAATCTGGCAGAATCTCTGCAACGTATTCCTGGTGTTGTGATTGATCGTGACGCAGGTGAAGGCCGTAGCGTCACAGTACGTGGCTTGGGGCAAGACTTTACGCGAGTTCGGATTAATGGTGTGGAAGGCTTGGCCACCACCGGCGGTACCGATAGCTCCGGAGGTGCCAATCGTTCGCGCGGATTTGATTTCAATGTATTCCCATCCGAATTATTTAATTCATTGACTGTACGTAAGAGTGCATCTGCGGATGTGGACGAGGGTTCACTCGGCGCGACTGTCGATCTGCAAACCATGCGTCCATTTGATTTACGTGGTTTCAATGCGACCGTGATGGCCAAAGGTCGTTACAATGATTTGTCACAAAAAACGGATCCGCGTGTTGGTTTCCTAGTGTCGAACACCTTCGCGAATAATACATTTGGTGCTTTATTGTCCGGTGCGTTTTCTAAGCGCCGAGTATTCGAAGAAGGTTTCAGCACAGTACGTTGGGACAATGGTCCATCTTCTGGCGGTTGGTGTGCACCGATGGGTGTGACGCCGGCCAATCCGACAAACTCGACCGCCATGACTTGCGGCCCCGCAGCACAAGGTGTATCGCGTTTGCCAGGAACTGCAGACAATATCGCAGCCTACAATTTAGCTAGTTCCGCGAATAATTTTGTGCCGCGCTTACCGCGCTATGGCCGTTTGACGCATGATCAAGATCGTCTTGGTTTAACGGCTTCTTTGCAATACAAGCCACAACGCGGTACGCTGTTTTCTTTCGATATGTTGTATTCAAAATTAGATGCAACACGTCAAGAGGATTTTCTGGAAGCGATTTCTTTTAGTCGTTCCGCAAGCCAAGGTGGTAAACCACAAACGAGTGTCGTGAAAACAGAATACGCGCCGAATGGTGCGCTGCTGTATGGCATGTACAACGGCGTCGATGTGCGTGCAGAATCGCGCTTTGATGAGTTGTCCACGACCTTCACACAGCCAACTTTGACATTGGACCATCAGTTCAGCGACACTTTCCGCATGAATGCACGTATTGGTCGCGCAACTTCTAAGTTCGCTAATCCTGTACAAACAACGACCACTTTAGATGCGATCAATGTCAACGGTTACGCTTTGGATTTCCGTGGCGATGATCGTGCGCCAGTGATCACCTATCCATTTGATGTCACCTCCGCGACTGGGCCGATGACTTTGGCTACCGTGCCACAAGTGACTTCCGGCACACAGGCGGGTACGGTACCGAACACTACGACGAGTGAAATTCGTATTCGTCCGCAAGGCGCGAACAATCGCAATGATGTTGTGCATCTTGATTTTTCGTGGGATGCGATTGAAGATAAATTGACTCTGCGCGCTGGTGCAGATTTGAAGAAATATAATTTCGATTCTTACGAGTCACGCCGCGTCAATCAGAATGACACGATCTTCGCGCCGAATGCAGGAACAAATATCGCGAGTTTAACGACCCAACTAACCGGTTTTGGTCGCGGACAAAATCTGCCAGCAGGTACGCCAACTTCATGGTTAATTCCTGATTTGAACGCGATTGCTAAAGCTTATGACATCTATTGTAATTGCTTGAAGAGTGGTCCAGCAGGTGGTCCAGGGGACTTTACTTTGTCGTCGATCACGAATGGCAATGCACGTGGTAATAATCGTGCTGTCGAAGAAAACGATAAGAGCGTTTTCTTGATGGGTGATTTCAATAATACTGTAGCTGGTTATCGTGTACGCGGTAACTTTGGTGCGCGTTATGTACAGACCGAGCAAATCGCAACAGGATATCAAGCAGCAGGTGGCGGAACACCAGTCACCGTACGCAATACTTACAATGACTTCTTACCATCTGCAAATATAGCGATAAACGTAAGCCGCGATTTCATTGCACGTTTCGCCGCTGCAAAAGTGATGGCGCGTCCGCAATTGGGTAATTTGAATCCAGGTGGTACGATTTCAACTACAGGTACGCTGTCAGTTACTAGTGGAAATCCTTTGTTGCAGCCATTCCGTGCAGATACGTTTGATTCTAATTTTGAGTGGTACTTCGGTAAGAACGCATTCTTAGGTTTAGGTCTGTTCCAAAAGAATATCAATACCTACATTCAAAGCATTCGTACCAACGTTGCGTTTAAAGATACAGGCTTGCCAATGTCCTTGTTGCCAGCGAACTTTACTGGCGAAGAAGTATTCCAAGTCACCGCACCAATTAATACCAAGGGCGGTAAGTTGAGTGGCTTTGAGTTGAATTATCAACAGCCATTTACCTTCTTACCAGCTTGGGGCAAAAACTTCGGTACGTTGTTGAACTACACCTACGTGAAATCGAAGATTGAATATGTCGTTTCACCAACTAGTGCAGTGACGATTACGGATGATCTGTTGAATTTGTCACCTAAGTCTTGGAACGCGACTTTGTATTACGATGATGGTGCATTCAGTGCGCGTGTTTCAGCATCTAAACGTTCGTCTTTTGTGACCCGCGTACAAGGTCAGAATAATAATGATGTGGAAGGTAAAAATAGCACCGTCAACGTCGATATGTCTGTCACTTACAAGATCAATAATCAATGGGAGGTCAGCTTTGAGGGATCTAATCTGACTAACCAAGCCAATGATCAATTCATTAGTCGCTTGCGTGATAGTGTGGTGGTCAACAATGTGACTGGACGTGAATTTTTACTTGGTGTTCGTTATAAATTCTAAAGTTTCATCCTCCCCAGGACGAAAGCGATGATTGGTTTGTTTGATCATCGTGTGCGGTAGACGATAGCGCAATTTAACAAGATTCCCCGTTAAGTTGCGCTATTTTTTTATGCCTAAAGCTGATACTAGTAAGAGCGAATTTACCGAATTTATTAGTGTGGCAGTGACTCGACTATATGAGAAAAGTGATGTGTCAATTGACTGCTATGTTCCCCGATGTGCGAAGCGCGATTCAATATCGTTTTCAATTCAAATTTTTTATCGTACTAATTATTCTCGTTAGCTTTTTCAATCCCGTATCCAGTCGTGCGGGTGAAATCGATACGCTGCTGAAGAATTACACGTTTCCAAATAATATTGCTTGGCTGGATGACGTGCGTGGCGGGCAGGGCGGTCAAATAATTCGCGTCACGAATTTGCAAAAAGATGGGCAAGGTTCCTTGCGCGCTGCTTTGGAAACCAAGGGCGCAAGAGTGATCGTATTTGAAGTCGCCGGCGTTATTGATTTGGAGCGCAGCGTGCTTCAAGTGAACGAAGGTTTTGTCACGATTGCAGGGCAAACTGCGCCATCGCCGGGAATTACTTTAATTCGCGGAGGGATAAATATTCGCGCATCGAATGTCATCATTCAACATCTTCGCATTCGAACCGGTGCGGACGGCCAGAGCAAAGCGAGCGGCTGGGAAGTTGATGGCTTGAACATCTCTGCAGCACATCATGTCATCATTGATCACTGTAGTATGAGTTGGGCAATTGATGAAAATATGTCGGTTTCTGGGCCGCGCTTTAAAGGTAATACGCCAGATGAATGGCGCAATGGGACTAGTCATCATATTCTGTTTTCAAACAACCTAGCAGCGGAAGGCTTGGCTGAATCCACGCATGCTAAAGGCGAACATTCAAAAGGGAGTTTGGTGCATGATAATGTGACCAATGTGATCTTTTATCGCAATATTTGGGCACATAACGTTGAGCGTAATCCCTTATTGAAAGGCGGCGCTCGTGCGACAGTGGCGAATAATCTGATTTATAACCCGCGCTCGAAGGCGATTCATTACAACTTGATGGCACTTGAGTGGGGAGATCATGCTTATCAAACAGGGCAGTTGAATGTCGTCGGCAATGTTTTGCGTGGTGGCATGTCGACCAAGAAAGCATTGCCATTAGTGATGTTGGGTGGTGATGGAGATCTCGCGTATTTTGAGAAAGATAATATCGCAGTTGACCAGTTCGGAAATCAATTACCGCTATTTGGTCGCTATGGCGAAACGCGTGCGCAGTTACTGATTCAAGCAGCACCAATCGATTGGCCGCAAGGGCTGCAAGTGATGGATGCTAGATCAGTGGAATCGGAATTGCTGCGCCATGCAGGTGCCAGACCTTGGGATAGAGATAAGGATGACACCCGAGTGATCTACTACATTGCAGAAGGACGTGGAACGATCATTAATGACGAGCGTGAAGTCAGCGCTTATCCTCAAACCAAGGAAGTGCAGGTAGGTTTTTCTGAACAGGATTGGGATACACGGAGATGGTTGCCTAAGTTGAATCGCAAGTGAAGATGCACTACACAAAAATAGAATTGAGAAAAAAATGAACGAGATGACCCCACTTGCTTGGGGAATTTGTGCCTTTGCCATATTGATTACGGGTATTTCTAAATCCGCATTTGGTGGCGCATTAGGTGGTATTGGTGTTCCTATGATGGCGATGTTTATGGCCCCAAGATTGGTGGTGGCTGTGCTACTGCCTATCTTATGTGTGATGGATGCCTTTGGCGTGCGGGCTTATTGGAAGAAATGGTCGTTCGAAGAGTTAAAACTGATCCTGCCAGCAGGATTAGTTGGCGTCGTGATTGGCGCGTTGGCGATGGGTTTGCTGTCTGATCGCTATATCAAAGGCATGATAGGCATTATCGCCATTAGCTTTATGCTGGATCGCATTTTCCAGTTACGTCAACGTCTGCATTGGCAACAGCTACCGGGCAAATACTTTGCACGCGTATGTGCGTTGGTATCCGGCGTGACTAGTACTGTCGCGCACGCTGGTGGCCCACCTATTTTGGTTTATCTGATGGCGAGGAATTTGACAAAGCAAATGTTTGTAGCAACCACAGCGGTATTTTTTACGGTACTCAATGCTGGAAAATTGTTGCCGTATGCAGCGATGGGATTTTTCACCTTGGATAGTTGGAAAATCGCTCTCAGTTTGGCGGTTTTCGCACCTTTAGGTGTATGGCTGGGTTTGTACGTTCTAAGGATAATTCCTGAACGCTATTTCTTCTCACTCGCTACAGCTTTGTTGGGTATATCAGGAATTAAACTACTTTACGATGCGTTCCAATTTTGATGCGTATTTCGCGAGTCATCGTAGATGACAATGACTCGCATTCTTTAGTGTCAATTTTGCGTCAATTCAGATTCTGTCGAAATCGTTTCTGAGTAAGACTTTCCATTGATCGTGATATTACGCAATTGTAGATTCTGTACATGATGTAAGAACCACGGTGCTTTATCATTGCGGACTGTGCCAAAGTCGCAATTGGTGATGCTGACGTTTTGTATCGGTAAAATGGCTTGCTTTGTTTTGCCGTTGTAACTAGATGTGACTGGACCTAGCAATACAAATGCTTGGTAGCTCGAATAATTTCCTCCACCGATATTGACCGTACCAACTTTGATGTTAGAGATGTGGATGTCAGATATCACGGGTGGGCGTGTGCGTACACTGTCATCGGCTGGCGCGTAATCACAATCAATGGTGATGACCGCCCCCGCTGTCGATGGAACAGACTGTGGTGCAATGAGTGAATCTGGCAGAGGCTTATAGAATGCAGGCATGGTTTTGACACCATTGGGAATGCTGACATCACGCACGTAGAAGTGACGCAAGAATCCGCCACGATTCATATTCGTTTTCATACGAATGGCTGTGTTCAAAGGATCATGATCCCAATTCATATTACGGAAATCTAAATGTTGCGCGTAGATGTGCTCGATCCCTGCAGCCATTTCGCTACCCAAAGTCACAGCACCATGTCCACTATTCATGACGCAGTGTTGAACAACAATATTGCGCGTTGGGCCAAATTGCGTATCGCGGTTTTTCCCAGATTTGATCGCGATGCAATCGTCGCCTGTATTGAAGGTACAATTTTCAATTAAGACGGTATCGCAAGATTCAGGATCAAAACCATCGCTGTTGGGCCCCATGCTATCCATATTCACTTTGTTGATATGGACTTTGCGACATTTCACTGGATGATGTAACCAGAACGGTGCAGCTTGGATTTTATAGCCTTGTAATAGAACATTGTGGCAGCCGATTAACTCAATCATGCTTGGACGCAAATAATGTCCAACGCCAAATATTCTGCGCGCAGTCGGTATGCCAAGTTCAGACAACACAGGCAGGAAACGTGAGTCTGTGCGCCATTTTTCGCCTATCCCTTGCACTAATTTTTTCGCATCTTCAGTCAGGCTTGGTGCTAATTGATCCAGATTGTCCGGGTTGTTAACATTGACATTCACTTCAGAAAATTGAATCGGTTTCTTAGGATTTTTACGACCCTTCCAATCCCACCAATTGCCTGAACCATCCTCAAATGGTGTGCCACCTTGGCCATCAAAAATACTGGTCCAATCTTCGCCAGTGATGGCAATATTTTTTTCATTGTAGGCATAGACCATCGGTGAATAATTAAGGCAATCATTTCCTTGCCAGCGAGAGATCACGAGTTTGCCATTTTTACCGCAATCGATATCGCCATACTTGGCATAATCGGCTGGATTAGCACTGAAGAAAACATGCGCATTCGCGGCAAGATGTAGATGGACATTTGAGCGCAAACGAATGGGGCCCGCGCAATACCAATTTCCAGCAGGAACGACAACGCGCCCACCACCAGCTTTATTACAAGCCAGAATCGCTTGATTGATCGCTTGATAGCAATCGGGTGAACCAGTCACTGGAGTTGGAATGATGCCCTCAATCGCGCCTTCCGTATCAGATGCAACTTGCCCGTTGATGTTTCGCAGCTCGCATGGCTTGGCACCGAATTGCGTCACCAGAAAATCGCGTTTGGCAAATTTGAATGGTTTGGCAAACTGCGCGATGATTTGATCTGCACGTTGCCATGGATCTGGATTTGCTTTGGTGGCGATCGCTTGGCTCAGTGGGGAAAATGTCGATAGACCGAACAGGCTGGCAGCGCTGGAATGGCGCAGTAATGCGCGGCGCTGTGGGTTAATTGCTTGATGTGTTGGCATGAGGTGCTCGCTAAATTGGGTCGAAGATTAGATCGAAAACTGATGTGCGTGTTTTGCTTTTGGAAGCAAATACAGTCAAATATAGACAAAAATTAAGGCAAAACTTAAGGCAAAAATTAAGGCAAAACTTAAGGCAAAACTTAAGGCAAAACTTAAGGCAAAACTTAAGGCTTCTGATTGTTTATGCTGCTTAAACTCACTTTGACCGGATCACGATAGCGTGCAGCCATTTTGTTTAAGTAATCTAGCCAAGCTGTTTGTGATTTCACATCGCCCCAACGATCCCAGATGGCGCCAGCGTAGTAAGTCATTTTTTGACCGCTAACGACAGGTTTTAAGATTAGGTGGTTAAGATTATCTTCACTATAGCCATTTGCGTCAGGGAGAATGATTGCTGTACCAATTGCACCGTTACTCGATTGCTCTATCCACTGTGATAAAGAAGATGAGCTTTGATCTTTTTCTACCTGAATCTTTGCTTGTTGTCCCTTGTCAGACGGCGTTTTGTTCAGGCCGACGGCGGCGACTAAATTTGCATTCGAGGCTGGTGCATTAAATTGAAACGTACTTTCAATTTTGTCGAGGTAATGACCCGCATCAATGATGAAGCGTT
Organism: Oxalobacteraceae bacterium UBA7693; assembly: GCA_002482715.1. GTDB lineage: Bacteria > Pseudomonadota > Gammaproteobacteria > Burkholderiales > Burkholderiaceae_D > Undibacterium. Next base: position 17,912 of record DLGN01000171.1, on the reverse strand, counting down.
TGGTTTCCGTGACTGCAACGCCAGCAGCATCCCAACTTTGGTAACTCAATTCAAAGATTGTGCGGATTGGTCCATTGGCGAGTATTTTCCACTGCGAATAATTGATACTGGTATGCAGTTGTTTTCCATCCCAAATGCCGGTGCCACCGCAACCGCGAGACCTGCCTACGTTGTACATGTCGAGGCCTTCACCTTCATCCTTATGGTAATGATCGTGTCCCTTGTTATACCAACGATCAACAATCGGATAGGGAACACGCTTAAACCAGATGTCGATGCCACTTGTCACTAACACTTCCTTTGTGACCCCAGCTGGAGCTGGAGCAGCGAGTGCGGGACCATAAGTGCGGTGTGCAATTTTGTCGGTTTCCCACGCAAAATCATCGAGTCGCTCAGGTATCTGTCTGGCGAAAGTCTTTGTTTCGAATACCGGCGCGACGGTATCGATTTTTTCTATCGTAAAACTCGCCTGTTTTTCTCCAGCGGCAAAATGATGTTGAAAGATCAGTTCACCATAAGCAATGCCAACTCCTTGTGGGTCTTTCGCTTGCGGCGCAATATTCGTCACTTGATGTGGCAACACTTTGCCATGCTGGTCTTTGATCGCGATTTTTTGTATTAAGGCGCCAGGCAAGTATTGATTGACTTGCGCCCAGGGAATCGTGATGGTCTCTGAAGGACGCGCATCGGATAGTTGATGGCTTACCGTTACCTTGAATTTGTCTTGTGCCAGACTGATCGCGGGTAAAAGACACAATGCAAGCGCGACAACCTTAAGTTTGAATTGCATGTTGCGCTTACTGGATTGGTTCATTTTATTGTGGCTCAATTGAAGCATATCTAGTTCCTATCGCTTGTTAAATTAAGGCGGAGTTTGTTTCGCTTTGATTCTGTTTTGCAATGGCGCTATGTATTAGTGATGTTCGCGATAATCTGTTTTGGCGGCACCCGTTGGCACGTAATGATAGGTTCTCACTTTATGTTCAATATTAAATGCCGGATTTTTCAACATCTGTATGACTTCAGCGCCTGCCATCAGCATCGGGCCATATCCGTGTAAGGCTTCAACGCTGGTTGGGCGATTGTAGTAATAGGCCTGATCGCTCGCAAAAGTCGTGCCGACACAAATTCCTTCAATCTCGCCTTTGTCGGTGATGCGCGTCGATAAGCCTATCCAGCCTGCTTGCGCAATCGAACCCCAAGTGCTTGGGCTAATCCATCCTTGATTGACAGCATGCGCAATCGCATACACAAACATCGCACTTGCAGAGGTTTCGAGATAAGAGTCATTCCGATCTAGCATTTGATGCCATAAGCCTTTACCCGATTGAAGCTCGGCAATGCCTTTTAAGTTAGCACGCAATTGATTCAGCACTTTGGGATAACCAGGATGGTTTTTCGGTAGTACGTCGAGCAGATCAGACATCGCTAATACCGCCCAACCATTTGCACGTGCCCAGTAGAAGCGTGGTGCGTCAGGGTTATTTTCGTTCCAACCATGGGTATATAAGCCGCGTTGTGCATTGAACATATACGCTGACATTTGTAGAACATTATTCACAGCATCGTCGAAGTAGGCATTGTCGCCAGTGAGTCGCCCTAATTCGGCCAGCGCAGGAATGCCCATGTACATGTCATCTGCCCACAAGGATACTGCCTGTGGACGTTTGCGTGCGAGCGTGCCGTCCGCTAAACGGAACTGCTGTTTTGATACCCAGTTACCGCAGATCTGGATCATATGATTTAAATCTGGCCCAACTTTAGCAAACCGCGCACGAATTAGCGCAGCGCACATAGAACCACTATCGTCTAATGAACGAGGGTCTAAAAAATGTGAAAAACTATTCGCACGTTCCAAGTGAAATTGCGCTTCTTGCGCCTTGAAATAAGGCATGGTGTCAGCGAAGAAGCGGAAATGACGTTCGGTCATATTGGTAAAGCGTGTGTCATCTGTTGCTGCGCGGGCTTTCAATAAGCCAGAATGCACCACGCCCATCTCATAAACCATGATGCCGTAATCACCTTTGCTTGGCTCAAAGATCGCTTCCTTTATTGGTTTTTTTAAATCGCTAATGGGCGCGCCAGTCGATTTATTGATAATCCGAGTCGGTGTCGTTGATTCAAGATGGTTACGAATCTTATGTAAGGACTCGGTAATCTCTTTAATTACCGGCTTTTTATAAGGAATGGGATAAGTTCCTTCTCCCTTGTCTGCCAAATTAGGATTATCTGGATTTCTATATTGCTTATCGGCCAATGCAATATCGCTTAGCAGGCACGAGCAAAGTAAGGAACAGAGCAAGGTAGTCTGGAGTTTCATAGCAGTCTCTTTATGGTTTTGAGTTGATCGTTGTCGAATACGGCAATTGCAAAGGCTGAAATTTGGTCAGACCATTTTAATGTGGTAAGACCAAATATGCAATGTGGACTAGCCGAATGTCGTATTTTTATTAGAGAATATTTTCAAATATGGATGTGACTTTATGACATAAGCACAGCGATGCTGATGTTTATGATTTATTTTAGTTTGAAAAATGTGCGTTGACTTGTCGTGAATTATGGATAAATTCAGACCAAAGAGATGCAAACGACAAAGTTAGATGTTTGTCGTTTGATGATGAGATGTTGAGACGGAAAAGCGGTGAACTTATCCGCGTGAGAATGTTCGGCTGACTCGATCAAGATGGGCGCGCATTGCTTGTTTAGCACCGTTCGCATCATGAGCAGCGATCGCTTCTAAAATAGCGCGGTGATCAAGCAGTGTTTGTTTACGTAATTCTTCTGTCTGAAAATGCTCTTTCAGCTTATGCCACAAACTGCCACGCTGATTCCACAGATATTCAATCACGCCAACTAAGGCGCTGTTGCCGGTAGCGCGCGCAATCGCTAAATGAAAATTACGATCTGCCATTTCATTCTCATTGCGATTGTCATGATGACGCTCCATTTCCAAGACCGCTTTGAGAATCGCGTCAATCGCTGAGTCTGTTGCGTTTTTTGCCGCAATTGCAGCAACTTCGGATTCAATCAATCGACGTGCTGATAAGACTTCAAATGGACCAGGGCCCACTTCCAATAGATCCGCATCCGCTTTTGCTTGTTCACTAACGTACACACCCGAACCACCACGTACTTCGACAATTCCACCAAGCTCCAAGGCAATTAAGGCTTCCCGCAATGAGGCGCGACTGACATTCAATTTACTTGCGAGATCGCGTTCCGAAGGAAGACGTTCACCGGCGGCGATATTTTCATCTTTAATGAGTTGTTGGATGCGGTTAGAGACAACGCGATATAAGCGTGGTTCTGGCGTGATATTGTCTAATGCAGCAGCAACTTTTTTCATTGAATTTTAACGTCGTAGTGAGTTTGAGATTGAGTTTGATAGTGAGTTTGGTGAAGAGCACCGAAAATGGAGTAAAGCTGACAAGGTTTATTCTAAATTGGTCTGTCCAATGTCGCAAGCAGTGATTGCGTGGAGCGCCTTGTTGAAGCTTGTGAGTGAGTGCTTGTGTATTTGAGTTACGGGTTGAAGTGAATTGTTGAAGTGAGGTAGCAAGTGAGTTTTTTAGTGCGGTGGAAATATTTTATATAAATCGAATTGATTTTGTCGCTTGTCTATTAAAATAACTTTTTTCAATGGCTATTTTTAAAAGACGATTATTCATGCGATCACTACTCTTCCTTGCTCCGATTCCCGCTTTGCTGATGAGCATTGTCTTAATGCGGTTCGCCGATGTCAGCAAGATTTTGTGGATACAACAAGTGGTGCTTGGTGCGCTAGCTTTAGTTTGTGCCTATGCATTTTCCAATCGGCGATCTAGTGGGTGGTCAACTAAGAGTCAGGTATATTTGCTTGCGTTTCTAAGCCTGCTACTTTTCTTGCCACCTTTGTTGGATTCTTCGACGAGTCCACAAAGATGGTTAGTGCTGGGAGGCTTTCGTTTATACATCGCGGCCTGTGTACTCCCGCTGATTCTAATTCTGCTAGAAAGTTTGATTCATGAAAATCGGAGTGATACGAGCTCATGGATTTTCTTTTATCCTGTAATTAGCCTTGCTTTAGCTTGGCAACCCGATGCGTCGCAGAGTTTGGCGCTTGCCGCAATTGGTGTAATTTCTATTGCGCGTTCAGGTGCTAGAACATTGATGAAGGCAAGTTGTATCGTGCTTTTGTTGGCCGCGACGATGTGGTCTTCAGCGCAGCCAGATCCGCTTCAACCAGTGGCTTATGTTGAAGGCGTGATTCAATTGGCTGCAACGATTCATATAGGATTTGCTGGCGTATCCTTACTATTTGTTGCCTTGCTACCAATGGTCTTAATTTTATTGGGTCGTCGATACCAGCAGCCAGAATTTTTTATGCTGGCTTTATACTATTTGGTCATTTACGTTTGCGCTTATTTGCAATTAACGCCGATGCCTTTATTAGGTTTTGGTGCAGGCCCAATATTGGGTTACGCGTTCATGGCATATGCTGCTAATCGAAAACTTCATTGAACTTTTGTTTTCGAAATTAAAGCGTTCTGATTCAAATGCAATTGCCTTGATCGCTTGATGAGTGGTAAAAGTCTAGATAGATTATTTGCCTAGTTTTTCTTAAGTAAAGACTACGCCTGTTGTATCACCGTCAAATTACCCATTCAAGTGTCGATAAATCTTGCTGTAAATCGCCTAAGTGGCTCCATTGCTCATTGATTCGTGCACAATTGAAGTACGCAATTGATGAGCTCGTCATTTTTTAATCTATGGAGAACGCACTTGAAACCAACTTATCAATGTATTCGATCAAGCCTGAAACTCAACTTGCGCTCGGTTGGAATCGCAGTGGCGCTGATTGGCGCTTTTGGTCAACCCACATATGCTGCCGATAGCGAACTGAAGACCTCCATTGCAAAAAATTACCAATCTCAACTCAAGCCGCTCTTTGAATACTTTCACCAGAACCCAGAGTTGTCGTTTATGGAAACCAATACCGCGGCACGTCTGGCAAAGGAGTTGCGCGCAGCGGGCTTTGAGGTTACCGAAGGGGTTGGAAAGACGGGTGTGGTCGCGATCTTGAAAAATGGTCCAGGGCCCTTAGTCATGCTTCGTGCGGACATGGACGGTCTGCCTTTAGAAGAAAAGTCGGGTTTGCCCTATGCGTCGAAAGTGCAGCAAAAAGATCCTGATGGAAAATTGCAGCATGTGATGCACGCTTGTGGTCATGACGTCCATATCACCAGCTTAGTGGGAACTGCGATACAGATGGCCGCGCGTAAGCAACAATGGTCGGGTACCTTGATGTTGATCGGACAACCGGCTGAAGAGCGTGTAGGTGGTGCCGCTGCGATGATGAAAGATCAAATTTGGAAACGTTTTGGGCAGCCCAAATATGCTTTGGCGTTTCATGTCGATTCTGGTTCGGAAGCGGGCAAGATCGTTGCAGAAGAAGGATCGCCTTACTCAGGCGTCGATACTGTGGAGATCACTGTGCACGGTGTCGGCACGCACGGCGCATATCCGCATTTAGGTAAAGACCCGGTGGTGATTGGTGCGCAAATTGTGTTGGCTTTGCAGACTATCGTTACTCGTGAAGTCGCACCACGCGAACCAGCGGTAATCACGGTAGGTTCTTTTCATTCTGGAACCAAATCCAACATCATTTCAGATCAAGCGAAACTGCAATTAAGTGTGCGCAGCGAAAGCAAAGAAACGCGCGCTCTATTATTGTCTGCGATAAAACGCGTCGCACTCAATACAGCGCGCGCAGCAGGTCTGCCAGAAAATTTATTGCCAGAAGTAGTGGAAGTCGATACCCCAACGCCACCCACTTTGAACGATATTCCACTGACCCAGCATTTGAAAAAAGTATGGACGGAAAAACTAGGCAAGGACGCTTTTGCCACACCGAAAATGCGTGACGGTATGGGCGCAGAAGACTTTCCTTTTTTCGTCAGCGAGCCTTACATCCCGAGTGTATATTTCTCAATTGGCGGCACGCCAAAAGAAGATTTTGAGAGGGAGAGTAAAGGCGGCCCTGCAGTACCAGGTCATCACAGTCCCCTATTCAAGATTACGCCTGAGCCAGCAGTGCGTGCTGGGGTTGAAGCGAGTGTGATTGCTTTGTTGGATTTGTTGAAGAAGTAATTGTGATTTGATCAAACCTTTCAGACTGGTCAAATAAAGAAGCCACTCAATAAGTTTTATTGAGTGGCTTCTTTGTGGGGGGGCAGCTAGATTTAAAATTGATATTCAAGATTGAGCGACATAACAACACAAGGTTTTAAACTATGGAGGTTAATTCGCTGCACCCGCAATTTCATCCAGAATTTCATTTCCTAAATGCGTAATATCACCCCAATTGATGAGCGAAAGTTGACCGTTTTCGCAAGAAAAACGATTGATGCTCGCGTTATAAATCGTAATCGTTCGTTCGGCATTGAGCGGCAAGTTCATCGCGGCGCGATAAGCGCATTCAAGTACGCCGCCGTGAGCGACGATGGCGATTTTTTTGCCTTGATATTGGGTCGCATAATGCAAAATTGCATTGATAGTGCGTTGCTGAAATTCGCGTATGCTTTCGCCGACATTGTTAGCATCATCTTGTTTAGCTGGGAAATGAAAATCAGGATCGCGTGAACGCCAGTGTGCGTATTCATCCGGATAAAGCTCAGGAAGCTCGCTATATAATTTCCCTTCAAAATCACCAAAACACCGTTCACGTAATGCCGTGTCGATGCGGGTTGGTAAGCCTTGCAAGCGGGCGATCTCTCCTGCGGTTTGCATCGCACGTTGTAAGTCGCTAGAGATGATGGCGGTCAGTTTCTCTGGCTGTAAACCGGCAGCAAGTGCTTTGGCCTGACGTCGTCCCTCGGCATTAAGCGGAATATCTAAATGGCCTTGTAATTTGCGGACGGCGTTCCAAGCGGTTTCGCCATGGCGAATGAGTAAAATTTCTGTGTGCACTATTTCTGCTTTACTTGTCTACTTTGGCTTTGGTTTGTAACCAGAAGGTCACCGGACCATCATTCGTCAGGGTGACTTTCATATCGGCACCAAACTGACCAGTTTCGACGACAGTATGTCGCTGTTTTGCTAACGCGACAAAGTGATCGAATAATTGTTTGCCGAGTGCAGGTGGCGCTGCTGGTGTGAATGACGGTCGCGTCCCGGATTGTGTATCAGCCGCAAGGGTAAATTGCGGGACTAACAGCAATCCTCCTTGCACATCGTTCACGCTGCGATTCATTTTGCCTGCATCGTCTGAAAATACGCGATAGCTGAGCAATTTACTTAATAATTGCTCAGCATCTTTTTCGGTGTCAATGCGTTCAGCACAAACTAATACCATCAGCCCAGCGTCGATGGCGCCGATAGTGACGCCGTCGACGACGACCTTCGCGTCGCTTACTCTTTGCAGTAAGGCGATCATGCGGTCAGTGTGACTTTCGCAAATTTACGTTTACCAACTTGCAGCACAACCGTACCTGCCTGCACCTGTAATTGCTTATCGCTGATCACTGCGCCGTCGATACGCACACCACCTTGATCAACCATGCGCATAGCTTCTGAAGTCGATGCACACAGATTGGCTTGTTTGAGTAATTGCGCAATACCGATTGGTGCACCGCTCAAAGCAATTTCAGCGATATCTTCAGGAATACCGCCTTTGGAACGATTCACAAAATCTGCTAAAGCATCTTCCGCTGCTTGCTTGTTGTGGAAGCGCGTGACGATTTCTTGCGCAATCGCGACTTTGATATCGCGTGGATTTTGTCCCTCAGCAACCGATTTTTTGTATTGCGCGATCTGTTCTAAAGAGCAGAATGACAGCAAATCATAGTAGCGCCACATCATTTCATCAGAAATACTCATGACTTTGGCAAACATGGTATTCGCTGGTTCGGTAATCGCGATGTAGTTGTTCTTAGACTTGGACATCTTTTCGACGCCATCCAAGCCCTCTAATAAAGGCATGGTCAAAATACATTGCTGTTCTTGTCCGTAGTCTTTTTGCAGTTCACGACCGACCAACAGATTGAATTTTTGATCAGTTCCACCCAGTTCGAGATCGGCATGTAAAGCCACTGAGTCATAGCCTTGCATCAATGGATACAAGAATTCATGCACAGAAATTGGTGTGCCGGCTTTAAAGCGCTTGGTGAAATCATCGCGCTCCATCATGCGCGCGACCGTGTATTTAGAAGATAACTGGATCAAACCACGTGAGCCTAGTGGATCGCACCACTCGGAGTTGTAGCGAATCTCGGTTTTGCTCGCATCTAATACTAAAGAAGCTTGTTTGAAGTAAGTTTGTGCATTTTCTTCGATCTGTTCGCGCGTCAACGGTGGGCGAGTGGCATTGCGGCCCGATGGATCGCCGATCATCGATGTGAAGTCACCAATCAAGAAAATCACGGTATGTCCAAGATCTTGCAACTGGCGCATTTTGTTTAACACGACGGTGTGACCTAAGTGCAAATCAGGTGCTGTAGGATCAAGTCCTAATTTAATTCGTAATGGTTTGCCGGTTTTTTCGCTACGCGCTAGTTTTTGTGCGAATTCTGATTCAATCAATAATTCATCGACACCGCGTTTGGTAACAGCTAATGCGTGCTGCACTGCATCAGAAAGCGGCAAAAGAGTGGTTGCGCTTGGCGCTTTGTCATTTGGTTGTGGCGAAGTCATGATGGTATTTGCTAATTAATTAAATAGAATTCGAGATGAATCAAAGTATGTCAAAAAGTTTTGTAACAAGACTAGCGAAAAAATTCGCTCGCTCGCATAATCGTTAGCTTGCATTATTCGCCATTTGCTTTACAATCGGGCGACTAATTTTCGCCCCCACTTTAGACAATAACTTAATAAAAACAAAAGAAGTGGGTTTGCAAACAAGCTATTTGGTGCCGGATTTCATGATCTGACAGCGAAATATCAATTTTAACTTATTGCATGCGTTTATCCGATAAATTCCGTCAATTAGCTGCAACTACGCAAGTTAAAGTCAAGTCCCTGATTGAAGTCAGCATTGCGAACGCACGCGGTATGCGTGCATCGCGTGTGATTCCGTTTACGGGTTTGTTCTTTGCCGTATGTGCAGTGGGTGCGGTCGGTGTTGCTCCATTGGCACCAGACGCTTCTAATCTTCCGGTCAAGACGGTGACTCAAGACCTGGTTTTGCCATCTTTAGATGAGCAAATTTCTAAAATCGTTCTGCAGCAACAGCACTATGTGAAAGAGGAAAAGATACAACGTGGCGACACGCTGGCTTCTTTACTTCAGCGTTTGGGTGTTGATGATGTGAATGCGACGAACTTTTTAAAGTCAGACCCAGTTGCTCGTGGTGTATTGCAAGCACGTGCTGGTAAATCGATACGCGTCAAAACGACCGACGAAGGCACTTTGGAATGGTTGCGTGTGGGTTTAGATGGTAGTGAGAATGGTGCTAAAACATTGTTAGTATCACGTCATGATCAAAATGGCTTTCAAGCTGCCGAGGTGAGTGAGCAATTAGAGCGTCGTATCGAGATGCGCTCAGGCGATATTCAATCCTCATTATTCGTCGCAACTGACAAAGCCTTGATTCCAGCGGCTGTAGCCGATCAAATCGTGAAGATGTTTGAAACCAGCGTTGATTTTCGTCGCTTGCAACGGGGCGACTATTTTAACGTTGTGTATGAAACATTCTGGCTGAACGGTGAATTGGTCAAGACTGGTCGTTTGTTATCTGGTGAGTTTAAAAACTCTGGAAAACTATCACAAGCGGTCTGGTTTGATGAAGGTGCTGGCGAGGGTGGTTATTATAGTTTCGATGGTAAATCTTTGAAGAAAGCTTTCTTGAAATCGCCATTGGAATTTTCTCGCGTCTCGTCCGGGTTCTCTATGCGTGTACATCCCATTTCTGGGAAATGGAAACGTCATACAGGCATCGATTTTGCGGCTGTCACTGGCACGCCGATTCGTGCTTCTGCTGATGGCACCATTGATCATGCTGGCCCGCAAGGCGGTTACGGCAATATGGTGATCATTAAGCACTGGAATGGCTACAGTACTGCGTATGCGCACATGAGCCGCTTCGCGCCGGGTGCGCGCAAAGGCACGCGCGTAAGCCAAGGTCAAGTCATTGGTTATGTTGGTTCTACAGGTTGGTCAACTGGGCCACATTTGCATTATGAATTCCGTGTGAATAACGAACCACGTGATCCAAATACGATTAGCGTGCAAAGTGCGGCTGCACTGGCGGCACATGAATTGCCGAAATTCAGAGCAGTCGCTGCCGATATGGCACATCGTTTTGATCTGTTGCGACCAGAGCGAAATTCCGCAACTTTGGTGGCGGCACGTTAAATCAAAATTCTCCATTTAATGGAAGCCGAACCTAGTTCGGCTTTTTTGTTTTGCTCACTTATTTTAGGCCTTTCAATATGCGAGAAAAATCGACACATTACATTGGTCTGATGTCAGGAACTAGTCTAGATGGCGTTGATGGTGTCTTGGTCAAGATGCCAGAACACGAAGGTGCAAGTTTGCAATTGCTCGCTAGTGCACACCTTCCTTTTTCGGCCGATTTGAAGAAACAAGCGATGGCGTTGCAACAAGCTGGTGAAAACGAAATTGAACGCGAAGCCTTATTGGCGAATCAATTAGCGACAATCTATGCTGACTGTGTGAGTGAGTTGCGCCTTCGATGTCCTGATAGCCAAGTGCAAGCCATCGGCGTACATGGGCAAACAATACGGCATCGACCCGACTTGGGATTCACCAGACAAACGAATAATCCGGCTCTCCTTGCTGAATTAACTGGCATTGATGTGATTGCCGATTTTCGTAGTCGCGATATTGCAGCGGGCGGGCAGGGCGCTCCTTTAGTTCCTGCATTTCATCGTGCGATGTTTGCCAAGTCAGGCGAGTGCCGTGTAGTGTTAAACGTTGGTGGTATTAGTAATATTAGTGTTTTATACGCAGACGGTCGGACGATAGGATTTGATACTGGGCCGGGCAATTTGTTGATGGATGCGTGGATACATCAACACCATGGTGTTGCTTATGATACAGATGGTGCGTGGGCAGCGCAGGGACAGTGTGATTCGACACTGTTGGCCAGCTTATGTGATGAAGTGTTTCTACGAACGCCTCCGCCAAAAAGTACCGGGCGAGATTTATTTCACCTGCCTTGGTTGCAAGCGAAATTGGATAAGCTCAGTGCTCTTAGCCCAGTTGATGTTCAGGCCAGCTTGTGCAGTTTTACCGCGCAGACAATCAGTGAAGCAATCGCTGAGTTTGCGCCAGATTGCCAAGCCGTTTATGTGTGCGGAGGCGGTGCACATAATCGTACATTGATGCGTGAACTTGCACGCAGAATGCCGCAGCTCCATGTGGATACAACAGACTGTTTGGGGATCGCGGCCAATCACGTTGAGGCGATCGCCTTTGCTTGGTTAGCGCAGAGGTTTGTGCAGGGGAAGACGGCAAGCCTGAGTGAAGTAACTGCTGCACGCGGCGCACGTGTTCTGGGTGCATTGTATCCAGCCTGATTTTTTCTCATTCTAAGATAGATAGCGACAAATAAGATGACATTAAAATTTCTCTATATTGCCGATCCAATGTGTTCTTGGTGCTATGGATTTAGTTTGGAGCTGCAAAGATTCTTGGCTGACATGCCAGACGCTGAGTTAGATATTGTGCTTGGTGGACTACGTGCTTATAACACCCAAAAAATGGACGCAGATCAGCGCGACATGATCTTGTCACATTGGGAGAAAGTGCAGCAAGTAAGTGGCTTGCCGTTTGATATGACGGGTCTGAATAAGCCAGACTTTATTTATGATACGGAACCTGCTTGTCGTGCAGTCGTCGCAGCGAAAATGCTGACGCAAGATATGCCGACTACCATTAACTTCGCAGTGTTTCAGGCAATTCAGCACGCGTTTTATGCTGAGGGAAAAGATATCACCAAAGAAGCCGTGTTAGCCGAGATTGCAGTGAAGGCTTTGAATGAATATGAGCAGAGTGAGATTTTTGATCACGAAAGTTTTTTAGAAACTTTATGCTCAGCCGAATGCAAAGACGAAACACGTCAACATTTTCAACAGATTCAACAATGGGGCGTGCGAGGTTTTCCAGTGTTGTTATTGGTGCGCGAGGATGGATTACGTATGCTGAGTTCTGGTTATGTGAAAGCGGAAATTCTTATCAAAAATTTGAAAGAAATTTCCGTAGTGTAGTGGGGGCGCTGGCGTTAAGTTTTGATTGTTATATGAACAATTTTTAATTGGGGAGCATTCATTTTAAATTCTCGAAAACATTATTTGTTTTTTGCGCGATCGATAGAAATTAGGCGTTACCCATCATTATTTCAATTTTTGAGATCGCTCGAAGATAGCTATTTGAATTGAGTTCCCTTGTTGCGCATGATATTATTGCTAACTTATTTTTTTCCGATAAATTTCTAGAAAAATACTTCATTCCTACATTGGTACCAATAAATAGTGGTAGTTACTGAGTGTTCCATGTATAAGTTCGTTTCAGCTCCGCCCTTGGTGTAATTTCCTCTATTTTTATGTCTTCAAACCGCGTTCATTTCTCAATAGCAAAGCATGCGCAATGGGNNCGGCACCTGGGCTCAATTCGGATCAGGCGTGGCAAGAATGGCTGCAGCATGCATCTGTCATACAAGAATCTGATGGGGAATCGCCAGCAGTTAAAGCGATGCCAGCGATGCTGCGTCGTCGTGCTCGATTACTTGGTCGCATGGCGCTGGAAGTTGCTTATGCCTGCGTGGATGATGTGAACGAAGTACCAACGATTTTTTGCTCACGCCATGGCGAGGTTATTCACTCAATTGAGCTCATTAAAGAACAAATAGCGGAAGGAAGTGTTTCACCCATAGGTTTTAGTTCGGCTGTTCATAATGCGACGGCGGGCTTGTTCTCCATTGCGCGTAAAGACCGCAGTAATCATATCGCGATTGCAGCGGGTTCAAGCACGATAGAACATGCCATCATAGAAGCATGTGGATTACTTGAAGATGGCGCGAAGGCAGTGTTACTGGTCAATTATGAACAAGCATTGCCAGAATTTTTTCATGAATTCGAAGAATGCATTGAGCAAGCCTATGCTTGGGCTTGGTTAATCGTTCCCGCAACTAAAGACAGTTTTAGCTTGCATTGGAATAATGCGCAAGCGAGCTCGAACGAAAACAATGAAATGGCAATTGACCTTCCTCCGCCAGGATTAGAAATTTTGCGTTTTTACTTAAGCGAGCAACTCAGATTGGAACGCATTGTGGGTAATCAACGTTGGCTTTGGTCACGCAATAATGTCACTGTCTAAGTTACGGCAACAGGCTGGACGTCTATGGCGACTGTTCGCGACCGGATTTAGCTTTAGTGCATTTGGCATAGGTGGAATTATCTTGTGGCTGCTGGTCTTTCCTTGCTTATATTTTTTAGTTAGACGGCCGAGGATACGGATACATTTCGCCAGAGCCATTATTCGTTATAGCTTTCGCGGCTTCATTGGTTTAATGAGTTTTTTGGGTGTGCTACGTTATCAAATTATTGGTGAAGAAAAACTGGAGCGGAAGGGGCTATTGTTGCTCGCTAATCATCCCAGTTTGATTGATACGGTTTTCTTAATGGCGTTTGTAAAGCACGCTGATTGCATCGTCAAAAGCGGCTTGTGGAATAATTTATTTACCCGTGGCCCAGTGCGGGCGGCAGCCTACATCAATAACGAGCAAGGTACAGAATTATTAGAAGCTTGCATCGCGACACTGAAGGACGGGAATAACTTAATCATTTTTCCCGAAGGAACAAGAACACCGGCCAATGGCGACATACAGCTAAAACGAGGTGCCGCGAATATCGCGATTCGGGGCTTACAAAATTTGACGCCCGTCGTCATTCATTGTGATCCTCAAACCTTAGGTAAAGGTGAGCCTTGGTGGCAAATCCCAGAGCGGCAAGTGCAGTTTATTATTGATGTAAAAGACGATATTCCGATTCAAAGTTTTACCGAGACAGGTGATTCTGAAGTGATGGCAGCACGCCATTTGACAGAATTTTTACAACATTATTTTAACCAGGAAAAAGCACATCATGCTTGAACAAGAAGTCAAAGAATTGATCATTGATGTTTTGCAACTCGAAGACATAGAGCCTGCCGACATTGATAACGCCGCGCCGCTTTTTGTCGATGGTTTAGGTTTAGATTCCATTGATGCATTGGAATTGGGCGTCGCATTACAGAAACGCTACGGCATCACGCTCTCTGCCGATGCTGAAGACACACGCCAACATTTCGCTTCGGTGAATGCGCTGGCAAAATTAATTGAAACCCAAAGAAAGAAGTAAGGAAATACGGCCATGGTTGTTGTTAGTGAAATGAGTAAAGATGAATTGTTTGTATGGGTCGTTGATCTGTTAGCAGACATGTTTGAACTAGATAAATCCAGCCTTACGCTGGAGTCTAATTTATATGCCGATTTGGATATCGATAGCATTGATGCAGTTGATCTTGCCGTCAGATTAAAGCAAATGACGGGTCTGCGTTTGCAGCCAGAAGTATTCAAACAAATCCGTACTATCGGTGATGTGATCGACGCACTCTCGAATTTAAAACCGGAGTAATGTCTAGTAATGGCTATCGACCACCGCTTGCTGACCGCGCTCACGGTCATTCTTACCCTGATCTATCCCTTGGCAATCTGGTTTGGCAAAGGGCAGGTAGAACCGCGCTGGTTGGCTGCTTTATTACTGGTGTTAGTCGCGACACGTTTACCTGCATTGAAAATCAGTAAGCTGGCGCGTTGGTCGGCGTTGTGCGGATTAATGATGGTATTGACCGCCGTTTGGACTAACGCTTTATTGCCACTGAAACTCTATCCGGTCTTAGTCAATCTGGCGTTTCTCATCGCGTTTGCTTACAGTCTCTCGACCCCACAATCTATGGTGGAACGCTTTGCACGGATGACTGAGCCTGACTTGCCGGACGTGGCGGTTCACTATACCCGCAATGTGACGAAAGTATGGTGTGCTTTCTTCGTGTTCAATGGCAGCATTGCACTTATCACCGCGATCTGGGCATCGCAAGAAATCTGGACGCTGTACACCGGCGTGGTTTCCTATCTGTTGATGGGAAGTTTATTTGCAATCGAGTATTTGTACCGGATTCGATTTAAGCGCCGTCATCATGTTTAATCTTCACCACAATTTATCTACCGCGTCTGTTGCAGAAAAATCTGAGAACATCATAGGATGGCAAGCTCAGAGCGCGATTACGCGCGAGATGTTCTCCCAAAAAGTGACGACCTGGCATGCAAGCATCAGCCAAATACCGCAGCACAAAATCGCACTCTATCTGAGCGACAGCATAGAATTCGCCGCCGCCTTATTTGCCGCATGGCACGCGCACAAAACAGTTGTTCTGACGGCCGATACTTTAGAAAATAATTGCCGTAATCTGGCTAAAGAAGTTGATGTCTTTATCGGTGAATTTCCTGATCAATATAGGACGCAACTAAAGACACCGTTGCCTGCCATCACCAATTCTGATTTCACAGTCGGCACGGCACCTACAGGATTTTTTCCTGTATTAGCAGAATCATTTCCCGCTTTGATCGTCTACACCTCAGGCAGTACTGGTGAAGCACAAGCAATTCCAAAACAATGGTCGCAACTGTCTACCGAGATTGCTACGCTAGAGTCGCTCTTTGGCGAAAAATTAGGCTCAGCAAGCATCTACGCCACGGTATCGCATCAACATATTTACGGTCTATTGTTTAAAGTGTTGTGGCCTTTTGCCACCGGACGTGCGATCTACGCTGAGGCGCTCAATTTTCCTGAGCAATTACAGCAACATTTGGCAACCGGTGCTTGCGCATTAATTACCAGTCCCGCGCATTTGAAACGTTTGCCTGCACACCTGGATTGGGTCAAAATAAAAACGCAATTGCGCGCGGTCTTTTCTTCAGGTGGCCCTTTAAGTATAGGCAGCGTCGAGGCGGTTCAAGCGCTCTGGGGACAAACACCAATTGAGGTCTATGGCAGCTCAGAAACAGGTGGCATCGCCTGGCGTCAGCGTGTTCAATCACACCAAGAAGCTTGGCAGGTTTTTCCGCAACTGGCGTGGCGTATTGCTGCCGAAAACAATTTGCTAGAAATCCAATCACCCCATCTGCCAGATACCACATGGTTCCGCCTTGCCGATCAGGTTAATGCGATAAACCAACAGCATTTTCAATTACTCGGACGTCAAGATCGTATCGTTAAAATTGAAGAAAAACGTATCTCGCTCGATTTGATGGAAAAGGCTTTACTGTCTAGCGGACTCGTAAATGAAACTCGCTTGTTGCTTAATACTGAACTGCTTGTTGAGCAGAATAGTCAGAGACAAAACATCTGTGCCTTCATCGTGTTAACGGAACAAGGGCAAGCGATTTTGCAAGGCCAAGGGAAATTCGCATTGAATCAACAATTGCGCGGCGTACTCAACAAGCATGTTGAAGCCATCGCCTTACCACGTCGGTGGCGCTATCTGGATGCTTTACCTGTCAATTCACAAGGTAAGACAACACAGGCGCAGTTGCTGGCTTTGTTAGAAGATATAGAACAAAGCCAAGACAAACTTGAAGTCCAAGACGATTCAAATACATTAAAAAAACAACCGATAAAGCCGAACTGGCGTTTATTGGAACAAGAGCCCGAGCGTGCACTTCTCGAAATTATTGTCCCTAAAGATTTGCTGTATTTTGAAGGGCATTTTCCTATTGCGCCTGTGCTTCCGGGCGTAGTGCAAGTGGATTGGGCAATTCATTTCGGCAGACAGTATTTTGCGTTGCCAGCAAATTTCTGCGGTATTCAAGCGCTCAAATTTCAACAAGTCATCTGTGCAGAAACACCCGTGTATATGGAACTGATTCACCAACCACAAAAACTCTCTTTACAGTTCCGTTACTTCTCAGACGCCGGGCAACATGCCGGGGGTCGTGTTTTATTTGAACAAGCTCAAACTCCATGTTAAATAAAAAATTCTCGCCTGAAAAACAAAGTGCTTTTGCCGCACGTTTTGAAGCCCAAAAAATAGCCTTCGGCCCAGTTGTATTTCAGTGCGTACGTTATGCATGGAAACGCGGCATGTTGCAGGCTTTGGCTGATGCAGGCAGCGAAGGTCTGTCACTTGACTCTATGGCGGCTACTGGAAAATGGCGTAGCTATGCATTAAAACTGGTACTGGAAACCTGCTTGTCCGCTGGCATCGTTTATTTACGTGAGGGCCATTATGTCTTGGATAAAACAGGTTATTGCGTACTAACGGATTCCATCACGCAAATCAATATCAACTTCACGCATGATGTCTGCTACCAAGGCCTGTTTCAGCTTGAACAATCGCTAGATGAAGAAAAACCGCTGGGTCTGGCACATTTAGGTCCATGGGCGACAATTTATGAGGGTTTATCGACGCTGCCAGAACCGGCAAAAACCAGTTGGTTCGACTTTGATCATTTTTATTCCGATACCTCTTTCCCCAGCATCATGCCAGACGTCTTTGCGACTGCACCGCGACGCGTGATGGATATCGGCGCGAATACCGGTAAATTTAGCTATGCCGCATTAAGCTACAATCAAGAGACTGAATTGCATCTGGTTGATCTGCCAGTGCAACTCAAGGTTGCGGAAGAAAATTTGAATGCACAAGGTTTGCATGAGCGTGCGCATTTTCATCCGACTAATTTACTCGATACCACAGCGACCTTGCCCGAGAACATGGACCTGATCTGGATGAGCCAATTTCTCAGTTGCTTCTCCGAATCCGCCATTTCCAGCATCTTAAAACGAGCAGCAAAGGCATTAGTGCCGAATGGTCAATTGTTGATTATGGATACTTTTTGGGATAGGCAGCAATACGATATCGCTTCTTATTGCCTTATC
>DLGN01000331.1:8032-9326 GCA_002482715.1 Oxalobacteraceae bacterium UBA7693 | reverse complement strand
AAACCAACGCACATCGACGCCCGGAATCGCTAGATCATCCATAAGCAAAATGAAGCCCGCTACTAAAGCAGCGGCCGCTGGACTTGGCAAGCCTTGGAAATAGCGATTATCCACCACAGTGATATTCGCGTTAAATCGCGCCAAACGTAAAGCGGCGCCAGCGCAATAGACAAATGCAGCCAACCAGCCTAATTTGCCCATGCCCTTCAAAGCCCATTCATAAGCGATCAAAGCTGGCGCAACACCGAATGACACCATGTCTGACAAACTATCGTATTGCGCACCAAATTCACTTTGGGTATTTGTCATACGAGCGACCCTACCGTCAAGGCTATCCAACACCATCGCCACAAATATGGCCAAACCAGAGTGTTCAAATTTTTGGTTCATCGCCATGACAATCGCGTAGAAACCGCAAAATAATGCTGCTGTTGTGAATGCATTTGGCAACAAGTAAATCCCGCGAGCCGGCTTCCTCGGTTCAACATTAGGATCCTGACCATTTTTTCTCGCCCCCCGAGGAAACAACTTAAAACTACCCTTAGGTTTACGATTTTTTACTGAATTCATACTAACTTTTTAATAAGTAGATAGGGGAAACTGGAGGTATCACGTTGTGTAATCACATCAGAGCCATAATTATCTACACAACAAATTAAAGCCCAGCCCAAGATGCGAGCAAGTATAACCGTGAACGGCTCTTCAGAAAACTGTTTTACAATAAGGACGATTCGAAGTTGCATAATTCAACAGCAACTTCCCAACGCGAACTAAATTATTTCACAGACAAAAAAAGGCTTTGTCTTCGACAAAGCCTTTCGAGCTACACAGCTTAGAAATTTATTGGGCTTGCTTCAATTGCTCCAAAATTGCTGGATTTTCCAAAGTCGAGATATCTTGCGTAATCTCCTCGCCTTTTGCTAATACGCGCAATAAACGACGCATAATTTTTCCGGAGCGCGTTTTCGGTAAATTGTCACCAAAACGAATTTCCTTCGGTTTGGCAATTGGACCGATTTCCTTGGCAACCCAATTACGCAACTCCAAGGCGATTTGTTTCGCTTCTTCACCTGTTGGACGACTGCGCTTCAATACAACAAACGCACAAATTGCCTCACCAGTCGTGTCATCTGGTTTGCCAACTACAGCTGCTTCTGCAACCATAGGATTCGCAACCAAAGCCGATTCAATTTCCATCGTTCCCATACGATGACCTGACACGTTCAACACGTCATCGATACGGCCAGTAATAGTGAAGTAACCCGTATCTTTATTGCGAATCGCGCCGTCACCG
>DLGN01000331.1:0-7975 GCA_002482715.1 Oxalobacteraceae bacterium UBA7693 | reverse complement strand
ACCGCCCAACTCCTCTGGGAAGTAACTCTTCTTGAAGCGTTCAGTGTCGCCCCAGATATTACGTATCATCGAAGGCCATGGGCGTTTCACCACCAAGATACCGCCCTGCCCATTTGGCAAATCCGCACCAGTTTCATCGACAATCGCCGCCATAATTCCAGGCAGAGGTAAGGTGCAAGAACCTGGAACTAAAGGCGTGGCACCAGGCAATGGCGTGATCATATGACCACCTGTTTCGGTCTGCCAGAACGTATCCACGATAGGACATTTCTCACCACCGATATTACGGTAGTACCACATCCATGCTTCAGGATTGATGGGTTCACCGACCGAGCCTAGCAAACGCAAGGATGTCAGATCATATTTATTTGGATGAATCGCTGCATCGCCATCGGCAGCTTTAATCAAAGAGCGGATCGCTGTTGGCGCGGTGTAAAAAATAGTTGCCTTGTGTTTTTGGATCATGTCCCAGAAACGGCCAGCATTTGGATACGTTGGAATACCTTCAAAAACGATTTCCGTCGTTCCCATCGCTAATGGGCCATACGTGATGTAAGTATGGCCAGTGACCCAACCGATATCGGCGGTACACCAAAACACATCGCTAGGCTTGATATCAAAAGTCCACTTCATCGTGAGCATCGCCCACAACAAATACCCACCAGAAGAATGTTGCACGCCTTTTGGTTTACCAGTCGATCCCGAAGTGTAAAGAATAAACAAAGGATGATCCGCGTTGACCCATTCTGGCTCGCACTCAGTCGCTTGATTCGCGACCAATTCATGCATCCACAAATCGCGTTCCGCATTGAACGGCACATTTCCACCCGTGCGTTTGTATACCACAACTTTAGAAACTTTTTCACAATCGCCGAGAGCTAAAGCCTCATCGACAATCGCTTTCAACGGCAAATGTTTACCGCCACGTACTTGTTCATCGGCCGTGATCACCAAAGTAGCACCAACGTCAACGATGCGTTCTTGCAAGGATTTAGCGGAGAAGCCGCCGAACACGACAGAATGTGTAGCACCGATACGAGCACATGCTTGCATGGCAACCACACCTTCCACTGACATAGGCATATAGATGACAACACGGTCACCTTTTTTTACGCCGAGTGAGCGCAAGCCGTTTGCGAATTGACAGACTTTGGCATGTAATTCTGTGTAGGTAACTTTGGTGACATCACCACCGTCAGCTTCAAATATGACAGCGACTTTGTCACCCAAGCCTTTTTGTAAATTTACATCTAAGCAATTGTAAGAGACATTAAGTAGTCCATCGTCAAACCACTTATACAATGGTGCCTCAGATTCATCCAGAGTTTTTGTAAAGGGTTTATGCCAATGCAGATGTTCGCGGGCGAGCTTTGCCCAAAAACCTTCGTAATCGGCTGCAGCTTCAGCACATAGTGCGTTATACGCATCCATGCCTGAGATTGCGGCGCCAGCTACAAAATCTGCCGGTGGGGGGAATATGCGTGATTCAGTCTTAATTTCGAGGTCCGACATTTTGTCTCCGTGCTGTTGTGAATATCAGAAAAACTCGGATTGATGATGACAGCAACATGTATAGACAAGTCCAACATCACACTCGACGAAAATTCGCTAATTCGCCTTCAAGCCTTTTTGATATTCACCACTTACTATGTTTTGACGTTGATTCTAAGGCTAGCAGCTCAAAAAAGCTATTTTTTAGTGAGTGGTATTAGGGGCGTGCGCGACAGGTTTAACTTGATTTAACACAATAAAACTGCAATTAGTGTTAGCCGCAGACATCGCCCCTTCATCGGTGTAAAATGCGGGCAAATTTTGCATGCACATCAAACCCGATTCAAATTTTCAATCCCAAGAATTGTTTGACCGGGCCAAGTGAATCTTTAGTAAGTAATTTATCAGTTTAAAAAGGTCTCGAATGTCACAAGCATCTAACGCTGCACAACCACAAAAGCTCTCCGCATTATCCAAATTTATTTTTGCTAGTCGCTGGTTGCAATTGCCGCTCTATCTTGGTTTGATTCTGGCGCAGTGTGTTTATGTTTATCACTTTTGGTATGAACTCATCGATTTAATTCGTGCCGCGATGGGCGATGGGGTCGCATTACAGCATTTGTTAGATGCAGTTTCGGTTGCAGGTGCAGACACGGTACGTCCAAGCAAACTGAATGAAACCACCATCATGTTAGTGGTGCTAGGTTTGATTGACGTCGTCATGATTTCTAATTTACTGATTATGGTCATCGTTGGTGGATATGAAACCTTTGTATCGCGCCTAGGCTTACAAAACCATCCAGATCAGCCAGAATGGCTTTCACATGTGAACGCGACCGTTTTAAAAGTTAAATTGGCAATGGCTATTATTGGTATCTCATCGATCCACTTACTAAAGACTTTTATCAACGCGAAAGCTTATAACGAGAAGGAATTGATCGCTCAGACGGTGATTCATATCGTTTTCTTACTTTCTGCATTAGCAATCGCCTACTGCGATCAACTCATGTCCAAGACACATCAACAGACACAAAAACACTAAATTTCTTTTTTCATTCCTTAGCCAAGAGCCAACAATGACAACCATTATCAAACAAGATGACCTCATCGAATCCGTTGCAGCTGCTTTGCAATACATCAGTTACTACCACCCTGCTGATTACATCGCGCATTTAGCGCGTGCTTACGAGATCGAACAAAGTCCGGCAGCGAAAGATGCGATTGCGCAAATTTTGACGAATTCACGTATGTGTGCAGAAGGCAAACGCCCGATCTGCCAAGATACTGGTATCGTCAATGTATTCTTAAAAATCGGCATGGGCGTGCGCTTTGAAGGCTTCTCTGGTTCGATTATTGATGCCGTGAATGAAGGTGTGCGTCGTGGTTATGCGTTCTCAGACAATGTATTGCGCGCATCCATCGTTGCCGATCCTTTGTTTGATCGCAAAAACACCAAAGACAATACGCCAGCAGTCGTGCACATGGAACTCGTGCCTGGCGATACCGTTGACGTGCAATTAGCAGCAAAAGGTGGCGGTTCAGAAAACAAATCTAAGTTCGTCATGCTCAACCCATCTGACTCTCTGATCGACTGGGTCATGAAGACAGTGCCAACCATGGGTGCAGGCTGGTGCCCACCAGGCATGCTCGGTANNGGCACCGCAGAAAAAGCCATGCTGATGGCGAAAGAATCCTTAATGGAAGACATCGACATGCATGAACTCAAATTGCGTGGCCCACAAAATAAGACAGAAGAATTGCGTATCGAACTCTGCGACAAGATCAATGCACTCGGCATAGGCGCACAAGGCTTGGGCGGTTTGACGACCGTGCTGGACGTGAAGATTAATATGTACCCAACCCACGCTGCGTCTAAGCCTGTTGCAATGATTCCAAATTGCGCGGCGACACGTCATGCACACTTCGTCTTAGATGGTTCAGGCCCAACTTACATGGAACCACCGTCACTGTCGAACTGGCCTGATGTGCATTGGGTAGCGGATACAGAAAAATCCAAACGTATTGATCTCAATACTTTAACCAAAGAAGAAGTTGCGTCATGGACGCCAGGTCAGACATTGCTGTTAAACGGCAAAATGCTGACGGGTCGCGATGCCGCACATAAGCGCATTCAAGACATGCTGGCAAGAGGCGAAACTTTGCCCGTCGATTTCACCAATCGCGTGATTTACTACGTTGGTCCAGTTGACCCAGTGCGTGATGAAGCAGTTGGCCCAGCGGGTCCGACTACTGCAACACGGATGGATAAGTTCACCGACATGATGTTAGAGAAAACTGGCTTGATCTCTATGATCGGTAAAGCGGAACGTGGCCCTGCTGCGATTGAATCCATCAAAAATCACAAATCAGCGTATTTGATGGCAGTTGGCGGCGCGGCATATCTGGTTTCCAAAGCGATCAAAACCGCGAAAGTTGTTGGCTTCGCTGATTTGGGCATGGAAGCAATCTACGAATTTGATGTCGTCGATATGCCAGTAACGGTCGCAGTCGATTCTACTGGCACTTCGGTGCACAATACGGGGCCTAAAGAATGGCAGGCAAAAATCGGGATTATTCCAGTTGCTTAATGCCGTAAATATCCAATCAGAAAACAAACACGCCGACAGCCACGCGCCTGTCGGCGTGTTTGACTCTGGCATCGGTGGTTTGTCAGTGCTCAAGCATTTGCGCGAGCATCTACCGCTTGAAAATTTTTTATACGTCGCCGATACGGCTTACGCACCGTATGGCGAGCGCAGTAATCAAGAATTGATTACCCGCAGTATAAAGATTACCGAATTCTTTTTAGAGCAAGGTATTAAGGCCTTGGTTATTGCCTGCAATACCGCCACCGCGGCAGCCGTCGCCACCTTACGTGAACGCTACCCGAGCCTAATTATTATCGGCATGGAGCCGGGCATCAAACCTGCAGCGGCAAGAAGTGCCAGTAAAATTGTCGGTGTATTAGCAACACGCAGCACCTTGCAAAGTGAGAAATTTAACCGGCTTAGCGAGCAACTAGAACACAAAACTCAGACACAATTTATTCCGCAAGCCTGCGTCGGCTTGGTGAATGAAATCGAACAAGGTGATCTGAATTCAGCCACCATTTTGGATTTACTACGACGCTACGTTCCACCCTTACTAGATCAGGGTGTAGATACATTAGTGCTGGGTTGCACCCATTACCCTTTCGTCGAGCCGCAAATACTTCAGGTCATTCACGAACATCAGGTAGATAAGATCAAGCCAATTCACATCATAGACACCGGCGAAGCAGTTGCGCGACGCTTATCTGATCTTTTGGAAAAGCAACATTTATGCAATGCTAGTCATCAAACACCACAATCTTTTCAGGCATGGACAACAGGTGACACCAGTACTTTACAAATGGCTTTAGGATTTATCACACAAGGCGAAACAAGCCCTGTCGCGCGGACATTAGATATCTAAATTTCAAACACTGTGTAAGCACAGCACCACACCGCTGCGCCGCCAACAGGCAATAAAAAAGGACAGAAAACTCTGTCCTTTTTTATTTTGAGCAACTAAACGAATTAAGCCAAAACCGCCGCCATCGCTGCTGCCGTTGCTTCCACATTGCGCGTATTCAAACCCGCCACGCACATACGACCAGAGCGCACCACATACACGCCGAATTCTTCTTTCAGACGATCGCACTGTGCTGCAGTCAAACCAGTGTAGCTAAACATGCCGCGTTGGGTTAAGAAATAACTGAAATCACGACCAGGTACTTTCGCTACCAATACGTCGTGCAATGCTTTACGCATTGCTTGAATACGATCACGCATCGCCACCACTTCTGCTTCCCACATTGGACGCAAAGTTGGATCGGTCAATACTGTTGCCACCAACTGGCCGCCGTGCATAGGTGGATTAGAGTAATTACGACGAATGATGGCTTTCATTTGTCCTAAGACATTGACGGCCTGTGCCGCATCTGGACAAACCACACTCAATGCACCACAACGTTCGCCATACAAACTCATGCTCTTGGAGAATGAATTCGCCACAAAGAAACTCAAGCCTTGATCTGCCAACAAACGGATTGCAAACGCATCTTCTTCAATACCATCGCCATAACCTTGATAGGCCAAATCCAAAAATGGAATCAGGTTGCGCTCTTTCAAGACCGGTACTAATTGTTCCCACTGCGCTTTCGTTAAATCCACACCAGTTGGGTTATGGCAGCAAGCATGCAACAAGACCACTGATTTTTCTTCGGCTTGTTTCAGACTCGCCAACATTTCGTCAAAACGCAAACCACCAGTTTCAGAGTTATAGTAAGGATAGGTTTTGACTGGCAAACCTGAGCCTTCAAATACCGCACGATGATTGTCCCAAGTTGGATCACTGACTAACATCGTCGTATTTGGGAAATAACGCTTAACGAAATCTGCACCAACTTTCAAACCACCGCTAGATCCCACCGTTTGTAATGTCACGACGCGGCCTTCTTTAACAGCAGGACGATCAGCACCAAACAACAAATGCTGAACCGCTGTACGGAAATTTGCAGCACCTTCCATTGGCAAATAAGGACGTGCACCAGCAGCTTCGACCACTTTTAATTCTGCAGCGCGAACAGATGGCAACATAGGAATCTTGCCGTTGTCGTCAAAATAGATCCCAATCGACAAATTAATCTTGTTTGGGCGGGTATCTTTACCGAACGCTTCATTCAAGGAGAGGATAGGATCGCCTGCATAGGCTTCGACGTGCTGAAACATGTTAAAACTCCAATATGAGAAAAATCGACGTTACAAAAATTAATATAACAAGAAAAACTAAATCAAACGAGAAGGCAACTCAATCCGTTGACAATAAAACTTACCTGCCAATGAATGTGACCTACATTCCACAATTCAATCCTTAATAAGCAAATGGTTCAAGCCGATCAACTTCAAACAAGTCAACTTGTGAAGGCTCAAGCTGAACAACATGGGTATGCTGCCATTGCCATTTCGATGCCGTGGGAAAATGGATGTTTTCCATGAATTTATGCTCATCTTGTGAGCTAATGCAGCAAAAAGAAACGAATCACGCGGAAGTTCGATAAGCCGATATTTTGACACATTATCAAAGCGAAAAGCCGTGCAACCAGGATTTTTTCAGTGTTTTTCCAGACTTCAAAATAAATTTCGGTCAATGTTTGGTAAAAGTTTTGCTTTATCGTTTCATATTTAGCTTGCGATTCGGCGCTTCGCTTTCTACACTTCCGAATTGCTATTGAAGTCTGTACTTTCAGTTGCAAAATTCACTTTACAACACCGAATAAGCTCACCTCAAAGGAATACGATCATGCACTATGTCGATGGATTCATTGCAGCAGTACCGACAGCAAATAAAGAAGCATATAAAGCCTATGCAGAACAATCGGCAGTTTTGTTTAAAGAATATGGCGTACTAAGCGTTATTGACTGCTGGGGTGATGATGTTCCGCCAGGCAAGCTCACATCATTCCCGCAAGCTGTGATGTGCAAAGAGGATGAAACTGTCGTCTTTTCTTGGATGACGTGGGCATCAAAAGAAGCACGTGACGCGGGATGGGAAAAAATGATGGCAGATCCTCGCATGTCACCAGAAAATATGCCTATGCCGTTTGATGGAAAACGTTTGATTTATGGTGGATTTCAGCAAATAACGGTCAGCTGAAATTGATCGTCCAAACCTAATACAATTTACGCAAAATTGTTCCCGCTAGGCGTGCCGACGAAGACAGTACTAAACAAAATGAACAAAACGAACAAGGGCAAACTAAGTTTGCCCTTGTTCATTGTCGTGGCGTTCTTCTACATTTAATCCTAAAACAGGCACGCAATATAAAGCGTCATGCCAAAGAATTAGGATTTAACACGCGCCAGCATGCGTTTCATCCAGTGCTCAAAATCATCAACATAAGTAAACACTGCTGGCACGACCAACAAACTTAATAAAGTCGAGGTAATCAATCCACCAATCACCGCAATTGCCATCGGTGAACGGAAGCTAGGATCGGCGCCCCACCCTAATGCTAGTGGCATCATGCCTGCCCCCATTGCGATCGTCGTCATAATAATAGGACGACTACGTTTATGGCAGGCGTCAACCAATGCCGCAAATCTGTCCATGCCAGCGTTGCGGGCAATAATTGCATAGTCAACCAGCAAAATCGAATTCTTAGTCACGATGCCCATCAACATAATCAAACCGATCATCGATGGCATGGATAGTGCTCTGCCCGTGATCAATAAGGCGACAAACGCACCACCGATACTCAAGGGTAAGGCAGCAAGAATCGTTACTGGTTGTAAGAAATCTTTGAACAACAATACCAACACACCATAAATACACAAGACACCGATTAACATGGCGATGCCAAAACTAGCGAATAAAGCAGACATTTCTTGCGCATCCCCCAACTCCGCAATACTGACAGAAGGAGGCAAGTTTTTCATCGTTGGTAAAGCGCGCGCTTTACCAA
>DLGN01000292.1:786-20368 GCA_002482715.1 Oxalobacteraceae bacterium UBA7693 | reverse complement strand
AAATCCTCATGGAAATTCTGGGTTAAAAAGTGCGTACGGATTGACTGTTTAGCCTCATGTGTAAAGCTTTGTGCATGACTAAAGGCAGAACTCTATTCGAAACCTGTTCAGTATGTCGTTTTTGCGATGGGCTTAGCGCTATCAAAAGTCAAGCTTGCCGGCGTTTGATCCAGGCATCCACGATTTCTCCCGCGGTAACTGGCAGGTGCAAACCAAGCTTAGTTCGGCGCCACAAGATATCTTGCGCACTGTGAGCAAACTCTGTGTCAAGTAAATAGGCTAGCTCACATGCATACAAACCAGGTACGACTTCCTCTCCCATTGAAGCGACATCTTTGCAACCAGCCAAAACACGGTGAATCCGTGTTCCATAGGCACGCGCCATCCTGCTGACAAGTTCTGCGGGTAAGCAATGATATTGTTGGCGACACTGATCAACAAACTGGCTAAAGCCAAAGACATTCTGATTAGTGGGCAATGCAGAAACAATATCGCCGCCTGGCAGGCAAGCATTCTTAGTCCACGCCAAGGCCTGACAATTTAAATGTGCAGCAATCTGATCCACTGATTCTTCGGCAAGCCGCCGATACGTTGTGATTTTTCCACCAAACACGTGCAAAGCAGGTGCTGGATCTTGCAAAAACTCTAAACGATAATCACGGGTGATCGATTGCGCATCGGTACGACCATCATCCACTAATGGCCTGACGCCAGAATAGCTATGTACTACGTCAGCAGCCGATGTTTGCTGTTGAAAATAGTGATTACAAAGCTCGCATAAATAATCAACTTCTTGCGCTGAAATTGTCAGGTGATTCAAATCGCCCTGATATTCAAAATCTGTCGTTCCAATTAATGTGAATTCAGATTCATAGGGAATCGCGAACACAATCCGGCCATCGGGATGTTGAAAAAGATAGGCGTGTTGGTGCGTGAAAAGACGTTTAACGATGATGTGGCTGCCCTTAATCAATCGCAGCTTCTTGCGCGAACCAATGACATCGAGCTGGGACTGGAACTGTGCTGCCCATGCTCCCGTCGCATTAACAATCATTCCGGCATCAATGTCCAAGGTTTGCGCCCGATCCGTACCAATAAATTGGCTCAGCTGTGCTTTCCAACGCCCCTGACAGGGCTGAATTTTTTCGCAAATGGTATGGGTCAAAATCTGCGCACCACGTTCCTTCGCGTCAAGCGCATTGAGCACCACGAGTCGGGCATCATCAACCCAGCCATCCGCATATTCAAAACCGCGTTGCAGGTGGCTTTGCAAGCACACACCACTCTCATGTTCAGAAAAACGAATACTTTTCGTCGCAGGTAATAATTCACGACGTGCTAAATGATCATAGATAAAAAGACCTGCACGCAGTAAATAATATGGCCGCAAACCCTTAACATGGGGCATGACGAAACGAATTGGAGCGATCAAATTCGGTGCGATCCGCATCAAATTCTCACGTTCTATCAATGCCTTACGAACCAAGGAAAATTCGTAATGCTCAAGATAGCGCAAGCCACCATGGATCAACTTAGATGATGCGGACGAGGTGTGTGATGCCAAATCATCTTTCTCGCACAAGATGACAGATAAACCACGCCCAGCGGCATCACGTGCAATGCCAGCTCCATTGACGCCACCACCAACTATTAAGAGATCACAGCGTTGTTGAGTTGTTTCTGTTGGCATCATCAGATTATTTTTATTGATCTATATCAATATTTGGAAAATCGCGTCTATTTCCCTTAATTTCATGGGTATATTTTCTACTAGCGCGACCTTATTTATTTGAAATATATTATATGCCCAAAAGCAAGCATAATTTGTTCAACTACAACGTCAACAAATTATGTAATGTTTTTTCACAAATTAGGGAAAATATTGATTGTCATTTCCCTGCAAAATTGATAGTTTATTAGGCGATCAGATAAATATATGAGGATTTATAGCACGACAACTTAGTAACATTACAACAACCGCAAGAGGAGACACTACATGGGTAACCCAGCCATTGCATCAGAAGGTATGACAAAAGAAGAGCGAAAAGTCATTTTCGCCTCGTCACTAGGAACAGTTTTTGAATGGTATGATTTTTATCTTTACGGTACGCTAGCCGCCGTCATTGGTAAAAAATTCTTTACCGCGCTTGATCCAAACTCACAAATGATCTTCTCTTTGCTGGCTTTTGCCGCTGGATTTATCGTTCGTCCTTTCGGTGCGTTAGTGTTTGGTCGTTTAGGCGACATGATCGGCCGTAAATATACATTCCTAGTAACCATCGTGCTCATGGGTGGCTCTACTTTTATCGTAGGCTGTCTACCGGGATATGAAATGATCGGTATTGCAGCACCGATTTTGTTAATTATTCTTCGTATGTTGCAAGGTCTGGCCTTAGGTGGTGAATACGGCGGTGCTGCAACTTATGTTGCGGAGCATTCTCCTGCCAATAAGCGCGGATTCTTTACTTCGTGGATTCAGACCACGGCCACACTTGGACTGTTCTTGTCCTTGTTAGTGATTTTGGGTGCGAGAACTGCAGTCGGTGAAGAGCAATTTGCTGACTGGGGCTGGCGTATCCCATTCTGGGTATCAGCATTATTGTTGATTATCTCGGTCTGGATTCGTATGTCGATGAATGAATCTCCAGCATTCGCCAAAATGAAGTCAGAAGGCAAGGTTTCGAAAGCACCGTTGACTGAATCATTTGGTAAATGGAGTAACTTGAAGATCGTTATTCTGGCCTTAGTTGGTTTAACAGCAGGTCAAGCGGTTGTTTGGTATACAGGCCAATTCTATGCATTGTTCTTCCTGACCAATACACTCAAGGTTGACAACGCGACAGCGAATTTGATGATTGCAGCATCTTTGATTATAGGCACACCGTTCTTCGTTGTCTTCGGTGCGTTGTCTGACAAGATTGGTCGCAAGCCTATCATTATGGCGGGCTGCTTAATTGCTGCATTGACTTACTTCCCTCTGTTTAAAGCATTGACCGAAGCGGCTAACCCAGCACTTGCGGCAGCACAAGCGGCAAACAAGATTGTAGTAACTGCTGATCCGACCGAATGTTCGTTCCAGTTTAATCCAACAGGCACGAAGAAATTCACAAGTTCATGCGATATTGCAAAGCAAGTTTTGGCTGCCAACTCTGCCAGCTACGAAACTGTCGAAGGACAAGGCCCAGCGACGATCGCGATTGGTACAACGGTTATTCAATCCTATAGTTCAGCTGGTTTAGAGGCTGCAGATGCAAAAGCAAAAGATGCAGCCTTCAAAAAATCTGTAACAGATGCATTGCGCACTGCAGGCTATCCAGCCAAAGCAGATCCAGCGGGTGTGAATAAACCAATGATCGTTTTGATTCTGTCTATCTTAGTGATCTATGTAACGATGGTGTACGGTCCAATCGCAGCGATGCTAGTAGAAATGTTTCCTACCCGTATCCGCTACACCTCGATGTCACTGCCATACCACATTGGTAACGGCTGGTTCGGAGGATTGTTACCAGCAACAGGTGTCGCGATCGTTGCTCAAACCGGCAATATGTACAATGGCTTGTGGTATCCGATCATTGTCGCCGGCGCAACTTTTGTAATCGGTATGCTGTTTGTTAAAGAAACAAAAGACGTTGATATTTATGCCAACGACTAAGTCAAATACATTGCAAAGTTTAGCAATGAAGTAAATGAAAGCTCGATCAGAAATGATCGGGCTTTTTTTGCACCCCAACAATGCTTTTTTTTATATAAAAATACAAATTATATAAAATGTTCGATACTATGAGCATGCGTCCGACTTCCTATATAAACTATTCGCAGTCATAACGCATAGCAATTGCCTCGCGTAATTTAATTAAGGACGAACTATGAGCAAAATCTATTTCGATAAAACCGACAAGGGCCGAGTAGAAATCACCAACCGCACTTATCAGTTAGGCGCAAAGTTTCGTCCCTTACTTGTAATCGTAGATGGCAAGCATACGCTTGAGGAATTACTCAAAAGTGTACAAGGACTTGGTTTGTCACAAGCCCATCTCGACACCTTAGAATCGGAAGGATTTATCGTTCGACGCACAGAAAGTGGCGAAACCCCAGCCGTGACTCCAGTAGCAGAGATGAAAGCAACTGTAGCCCAACCGACAGTAATCGCGAATCCAATAGCACTGACACCTGAACAAAGCGCTGCGCGGTTGATGGCGATCCGTACTTTTTTTAATGAAACCGTTAAAAGCAATTTAGGTTTGCGCGGATTTGGCATGCAGCTAAAAGTAGAGCGTGCGGAAACGCTGGATGATTTTCTACAGTTAAGAGAGCCGTATCTGGAAGCGGTTGAAAAGGCAAAAGGTGCGGAACTCGCTAGAACATTAGCCGCTAAACTGGATCAATTATTTTCAGGTCAGCTTTCATAAATATCGATGCTGCAAATACCATTTCGTAAGCAGATAGTAATCTTGTTGCTCTCAATAATTGCGTTGTAGCTCATTGAGAAGCTGAGTATCAGCTTGCCGCCATAAAATCCAAATATAAACGTCGGGCTAAACTGGCGATTTCACCAACTGGCATTTGATGTGATTCAAATCGTGTACACGGCATCACTTTAGCGAAATTGCCAGTGTTGAAAATTTCGCGAGCGGTCAGGAGCTCTTCAACTTGAACAGATCGCTGTTCCAACTCAATGCCTTGCGTTGCGAGTAAGTCGATGACTCTGGCTCGTGTGATCCCGGATAAGAAAGTTCCATTTGGAATTGGCGTTACCAAGCGCCCTTCTGGCGTCACAAAAAACAAATTGGCAGTCGCAAATTCTGCAACATATCCTTCTGCATCACATACCACGGCGTTTTCAAAACCACGGTTTTTTGCATCGCGCAAAGCCCTTGTTGTATTTGGATAGAGACAGGACGCCTTGGCATCTGTCGGTGCCATCAAGGGACTTGGCCGTTGCTGGCTAGCTAGGCATGCAGAAAAGCCAGAGAACGGTGGTAAAGGAGCATCAAACAAGCTCAACGCAAAACCAGACTGACTAGGAATTAGTAAGCCTTCGGTTCCAAAAATCAGAGGACGAATATACAACTCAGCATCCGCAGGAAACTTCCCGACACCAATGCGACAGAGATTCTCTAATTCTTCCAGAGAATATGGGCAAGTTAGGCCTAAATATTCTGCCGAACGGATCGCGCGAGCAAGATGCAAACGCAAATCTGGTAAGTGTCCACGAATTGCTCGCGCGCCGTCAAAAACCGACGAACCTAGCCAAACACCATGATCCATCGCGCCCATCACCGCGACATTTCCCTCTGACCACACACCGTTCGTGAATGTTAAATACATGTTGCACCCTATTCTGAAATCAAATCAGCCTGCCTTGAACGCGCTAATGGCTATATTCAACGTTTGTTTGCTCATTTTAGATAAAATAAAACCCGTCGGCGATGGACGGGTTTTGTATAACTCAAGCACCACTACACTACTCAAGCTTCCAGACGAAATCAATCTTTGCCCACATCTGATCGGCTTTACCATCTTTCGTGCCAGCTTTGAACTTGCATAAACTTAGTGCTGACAACGCGGCTTTATCTAAGCTTTTAGAGCCGCTAGATTTTTCAACTTTAGACTCAACAACCTTGCCGTCTGGAGAAATCAAAAAACCCATGGTGACGGTGCCAGTTTCTTCGTTCATCAATGCGGCTTTAGGGTATTTCGGTGAATCACATGATTTACTATCCATAACAGGCGCGACATCTGCTGCATGGCTAAATCCGGACATCGCCATCAACAAACCAATTGCAATCAGGGATAATTTAGCGTTCATAGACAAACTCATTCAAATTAATTAATTAAAAGTCGGTATTTAGAAATATTAAAACTTCCAAACATAATCTACCTTGACCCACATTTGCTCTAGCTTACCATCTTTTGACCCAGCTTTAAATTTGCATAGAGCAAAGGCACTCAAAGCCGCTTTATCCAAACTCTTGGAGCCGCTAGACGTGTCGATCTTGGACTCCATCACTTTGCCATCAGTTCCAATTAAAAACGCCATCGTGACGGTACCAGTTTCTTCGTTAATCAGTGATGCTTTGGGGTACTTTGGTAATTCACATGATTTTGTATCCATAGCCGGTGAAATGACTGCAGCACTAGCACTTGAACAGAAAAACAAACTGACATAAAAACTCAGAAGTACAGATAAGATTCGCATATGTCCACCCTTGATCAACAAAGCATTAACCGTTATCAAATCACCTTGGTGCTACTGGATACTATACTCAATATTTAAAACTCTTCCCAATCATCATCATTCGCTTTCGCTGGTGCATCTCGCTTAGGTGCTGACTTAGTTGCTGACTTAGGTGCTGGTTTTGCAGCAGGCAGAGATTTAATTGATGAATTAGGCTTTTTCGCCACGGCGACTGGCTCAACACGACGTGCTGGTGGTGGGCTAGCTGGGCGATTTGCAAATGCATTCTGTTCATTGGCATTGAGTTTAAAGATGCTAACGACCTTAGCCAACTCACCCGCTTGATCCTGCAAACTTTGTGCGGCGGCAGCAGCTTCCTCAACCAAGGCAGCATTTTGCTGCGTCATGCCGTCCATCTCAATAATGGCTAAGTTCACTGCTTCAATTCCAGAACTTTGTTCTTGGCTAGCAGCACTGATCTCAGCAATGATATCGGTAACGTGGCGAACACTAGAAACAACTTCATCTATCGTTGCACCAGCTTGGCCGACCAACTTGCTACCAATCTCAACCTTCTCTACCGAGTCACCAATCAATGTTTTAATTTCTTTTGCCGCCGCAGCACTACGTTGCGCCAAGCTACGAACTTCAGATGCCACGACAGCGAAACCACGGCCTTGTTCACCGGCACGTGCAGCCTCAACTGCTGCATTTAAAGCCAAGATGTTGGTTTGGAAGGCGNNTTGGAAAGCGATACCATCAATCACACTAATAATATCAACAATCTTTTTAGCGGATTCGTTGATGGAACTCATCGTATCAACCACTTCAGCTACCACCACACCGCCCTGACGAGCAACGTCAGACGCTGATGCGGCCAATTTATTCGCCTCACGTGCATTGTCCGCATTTTGTTTAACGGTCGTTGTGAGTTCTTTCATCGAAGCCGTGGTTTTTTCCAAGGAACTCGCTTGCTGTTCAGTACGAGAAGATAAATCTAAATTACCTGTGGCAATTTCACGTGATGCAGTAGCAATCGTATCCGTGCCAACACGAACCTGACCTACAATATTCACCAAGCTATCGCATGGTTTTCATTTCTGCGATCAAGCTTTCCGAATCACCTTTTTCTGTATCAATTACACCTGACAAATCACCTGCCGCAATTTGACTAGCGATGTCGGCTGCATAATCTGGTTCACCACCTAACTGCTTCAGCAAACTGCGTGTGATAAACACCGCAGCGATAATGCCCAAAACCAAGGCGAGGCCGCCGAGCATTAGTAAAACGTTTCGGGCGTTACTAAATGCAGACTTCGCGCCCTCTGCTACGGCTGCATTTTTCTTGTCTTCCAGATCAACAAACTCATCCAGTGTTTTAAACCAATCATCTTGAACCGGACGAATTTTCTTGATCAAGCCAATCGTTGCACTTTCTGGATCATTAGCAACACCCAAATCGCGTGCCAAATTTGGCAAGGGTGCAGCGGCTTTTTCTTTTTCTTTCAGCTTCGCCAATAAAGTACGCTCCTCTGGGGAAGAGGTCGCATCATCTTTCAGCATTTCTGCAAGCTTAGTTTCTTTCTCGTTATATGATTTTGTTTGCTCATCGATCCGCTTAAGATCTTTGGACATATCATCAATGTCGGTAAGCAAAGTCAAATTACGCAAAGACACTTGGCGGTCGTATACGATAGCGCGCATGTCAATAATCAAGCGGCTTTTTACATTGGCCACATTTACAATGTCTTCGAGTCGATCCTGAATCAACGCCATTCTGGAAATACCCAAGCTTGTCACTGCGATCAGCAGAATCAAAACTAGTGCAAATCCAAGCCCAAGGCGTTTGCCCACTTTCATTGTAGTTAAGTTCATGTCGATTCAACCAAGTAAGGAAGTTTAAAAATTACGATATTCATAGCTTCTTAAAACCAGCTATTAATTCGAGTCTTATATTTATTAGGCAATAAGGAAAAATTATTCTCATTGAGAAATGCCAATTTGCCGAAAAAGACAAGGCGACTTCTTGGCTAGAATATACTCCATTTTTGCCTGTTGGCAAGTCATCTAGTGGCAAAAAACCACTGCACTTTTCCGAGTAAAAAGAAATCACTCTGCAAAGGAAAATTTCCGCAAGGTAATTTTACACCTAAGTAAGGTCTCACTCAACAAAGTTTTTTCTTTATAAATCAAAGACATCCATAATCTCATTGCACAAAATTTTGTTCGCGTACGACCACCAGAAGTTCTTGTATTAATTGGGGATCATAAGTTCTAAGAATTTTCTTTACACTTGCCTCTAATTCTGAAATATCGGTGCCAAGAATTTCTTGTTTAATCTCAGGTAATAGAGCTGCCGGCATCGAGAGTTCTCGAAAACCCATGCCAATTAGTAAGCGCGTTAATTTAATATCACCTGCCATTCCACCGCAAATAGCCACAGGAATTTCAGCTTTTTCTCCGGCAGTTACCGTCATATGCAAGAGCTGCAGAATTGCTGGATGGGTGTCATTGTAAAGATGGGCGACTTCATGATCAGCGCGGTCAATTGCCAAGGTATATTGAATCAAGTCATTCGTGCCTATTGATAAGAAATCGAGCTTTTTCACAAACATAGGCAAGCTCAAAGCGGCGGCAGGAATTTCTATCATAGCGCCAACTTGTACCTGCTCATCAAACGCAATCCCTTCACTACGCAATTCTTCCTTAGCCTGACTGATCATGGACAAGGACTGGTCGATCTCGAATGCATGTGCAATCATAGGAATTAAAATATGCACGGTACCAAAAGCGGATGCACGCAAAATAGCTCTAAGCTGAGTCAAAAAAATCTGTGGCTCTTTTAGGCAATAACGGATGGCGCGTAAACCCAAGGCTGGATTTAAAATATTATGTTCGTGATGATCTAAAGGTTTATCCGCACCGACATCCAAAGTACGAATGGTAACAGGCTTACCTTTCATGGTCTGAACAGCCCGTTTATAGGCAAGAAATTGCTCTTCTTCCGTTGGCAGGTGTTGTTCTGCGCCTGTACGTCCCATAAATAGAAATTCAGAACGAAATAATCCAACACCACTAGCACCAGCATCCAAAGCTGCCTGGGCATCTTCGGGCAATTCGATATTGGCTAATAATGTAATTTCAATCCCATCCAGACTAATTGCTGGGGTCTTTTTAAGCTTACCTAGTTTTTTCTTTTCTTTTAATAAAACTGCTTGTTGATTTCTATACTGCGCAATCAGCAACGGTGATGGCGCAACAATCACAACACCGGCATCACTATCAATGATCAGCCAATCATCTTGCATGATCAAATGTGAGGCGTTGCCAAGCCCAACCACGGCAGGGATACCTAAACTACGCGAGACAATCGCCGTATGCGAATTGGTGCCGCCTTCATCGGTGACAAAGCCAGTAAACGCAACATCACGAAATTGCATCATGTCGGCAGGGGAAATATCTTTTGCCACCACAATCATGTTGGCGTTTTGTTCGTCAACTCCTAACGCCCGAGGAAGCTGATAAGCACTTCCCGTCAACACTTTCAGAACACGTTCTGCCACTTGTTGAATATCGGCTTTTCGCTCACGCAAATATTCATCTTCAATTTCATCAAATTGGGCGGACAGAACGTCCACTTGGGTGACCAATGCCCATTCAGCGTTGTAGTGCCGACTGCGAATGATATCGAGCGGTGCTTCCGAGACCATAGGATCGGACAAAATTAAAGCGTGAACGTCTAAGAAAGCGCCTAATTCAGTTGGTGCATCTGTTGGCAACTCGGCCCAAATTGATTGCAAATCGATTTGTACCTTTGCGATCGCTTGTTGCAAACGCTCTACTTCAGCTTCAACTTGCTCCTGCGCGACCAGATAATGTTTGACGTCCATCGCAGCAGGGCGCAATAAATGCGCACGGCCGATGGTGATACCGCGCGATACAGGAATACCTTGTAAAGTGAAGGATGCCACGTGACCTCGCTATGTAGTGTGATGATTCAACAAAATAAAATACACAATCACGGCTTCATTCATTTTCGCCAAAGCGATCATTGATTAGCGCTGCAATCGCATCAAAACACGCTTGTTCATCTTCACCATTTGTTTCTAATAAGACTTTGGTGCCTTTACCAGCGGCCAACATCATGACACCCATAATCGACTTGCCATTAACACGACGATTATTTCGCGTCAGCCATACTTCACATTTAAATTTTCCACCCAGCTGGGTTAATTTAGCGGAAGCACGTGCATGCAGGCCTAGTTTATTAATAATTTCAATTTCTTGTTGAATCATTTTTCATTCACTTTACGTCGTGCGAACCTGATTAAAAAAACTACTTCTGTGTGCGTCAACTCTGCCCGATACGAATACGATTCTCAATCTTAGTTGCGCCATTTTGGCCACCCGCCAACGCCATCTCAACTACGACATCTAATTGATCCTGTCGATAGGTAATCGCACGCAACAGCATGGGTAAACTAATCCCCGCAATAATCGCAACTTGATTTGCTTCGCCCATTTGAGGACAGCAATTAGATGGTGTACCACCAATAATATCCGTCATGATCAACACGCCAGAGCCATCATCCAAACGCATGATCGCCTCACGCGCTAAACGACGAACATCATCTACATTCTGATCCGCAACCACATCAAGCGCTTCAAGACGTTCTGGCTTACTGCGAAAAACGTGCGATGCCGCCTCGATAAAAGCACTCCCCAAAGGCGCATGCGTCAATAAAAGTAAACCTACCATGCCGTCTTCCTAGTTAAATCACAATTCTTTAATAACATTTATTGCTTGGCTACTTTTCTATTAGTTGCCATCACTTGTCTCTCAAGCGCATCAATAAACATCGCGGCGACTTTAATGCCGGTTTGTTCTGTAATTTCTTGGAAACAGGTTGGACTAGTCACATTCACTTCCGTCAGATACTGACCAATCACATCTAATCCTACCAGTAACAAGCCGCGTTCTAATAGTATTGGCGCCAATGTCTGTGCAATTTCGAGATCACGTGCGGTCAATTGTTGCGCCACACCGACTCCACCTGCCGCTAAATTACCACGCACCTCACCATTTTGTGGAATTCGTGCTAACGCGTAGGGAACGACCTCACCGCCAATCAACAAAATACGTTTATCTCCATGCACAATCTCAGGGATATATTTCTGTACCATAATGGTACGGGCCTGATTATCGGTCAAGGTTTCGATAATCGCCCCCAAATTCATACCGTCGTCACGTACCCGAAAAATTCCCGCACCACCCATGCCATCTAATGGCTTGAGAATAATGTCGCGATGCTGTGCAAAAAAAGCGCGTATTTTTTGCTCATTGCGGGTGACTAAAGTCGGTGTCGTAAATTGCGGAAACTGGGCAATGCTCAATTTTTCATTATGATCCCGAATTGCCGACGGCTTATTCATAACCAAAGCGCCTTGCTGCTCTGCCAAATCCAGCAGATAAGTGGCGTAGATGTACTCCATATCGAATGGTGGATCCTTGCGCTGCAAAACCGCGTCAAATTCCGCCAAACTACTTTCACATACCTCGCCTAAACGATACCAATTCTGCGCATCCTGCGTTAAATGAACCTCTTGCACGGACGCGACTACAGAACCCGACATGAGCGCTAAATCGGCTGGTTCAAAAGCATAGATCTGATGACCACGGGCGACGGCCTCAACCATCATCGCGTAGGTAGAATCCTTGTAGATTTTAAATTGCGACAACGGGTCGGTAAGAAATGCGATTTTCATAGTTTATCTGGGCTCAGTAAATTTCCGGATTTGGATCTGTCTTTTCCAACTCTAAGGATGCGGCTAGTAAAGCAAGTCGCGCCACTACACCATACATATAAAAACGGTTCGGGGCAGCGGTACCTGGTTTCGCGCGCATATCTGGTACAGCATGTTGCTGCGCGAATGCCAATGGCACGAACTCCATTCCCGGCGCATTCAGATTTTCGTCGACGCCGCGATCTTGATGTACGCGGTAAAAGCCACCGACGACATAGCGATCTATCATGTAAACCACAGGTTCAGCGACACTTTCTTCTATCTGTTCGAATGTGTAGACACCTTCTTGTACGATGTAATCATGAACTTCACGACCATCTTTGACCACCGTCATCTTGTTTCGCTGTTTCGAGTTTAAATCGCGAACCTCGCGTGAATCGCGCACGGTCATAATCCCCATGCCGCAGGTACCCGCATCCGCTTTTACAATAACGAAAGGCTTATCCTTAATGCCGTATTCTTTGTACTTTTTACGGATCTTTGCCAAGATCGTGTCAACCGTCGCCATCAAGCCATCAAGACCTGTACCCGCTTCAAAATCGACATCGCCACATTTAGCAAAGAATGGATTAATCAACCAAGGATCAATTTCCACCATTTTCGCAAACTTTTTCACGACCTCATCATAGCTGGCGAAATGATTCGTTTTGCGCCGCATCGCCCAGCCGGCATGCAAGGGCGGGAGTAAGGTCTGCTCATGAATGTTTTCTAAAATCGCTGGGATGCGTGTCGACAAATCATTGTTTAACAAGATCGTACAGGGATCAAAGTTTTTTAAGCCTAATCGACGTCCATTGGCAGACCGCTGCAAGGGTTCCAACAATAATTCTCCACCGTCAGGCAACACGATACTCTTCGTTTCGAGACAACTCTCATCCAAGTTACCCAAGCGAACATTTAAGCCAGTTTGACGATAAATCTGCATTTGGCGTGCAATGTTTTGCCAATAGGAAGCATTGCATGGCCGGTCTTCAGGAATTAACAACAAATTACGCGCATCTGGACAATATTTCTCAATCGCCGCCATCGATGCTTGTACTGCTAACGGCAGCATTTCTGAACCAAGATGATTAAAACCGCCCGGAAATAAATTCGTATCAACTGGTGCCAACTTGAAACCTGAGTTGCGCATGTCAACTGAACAATAGAAAGGTGGCGTGTGCTCCTGCCACTCCAAGCGAAACCAACGCTCAATTGAGGGCGTCGCCTCAAGAATTTTTTTCTCAAAATCGAGTAAGGGACCGTTTAAAGCGGTGGCGAGATGGGGAACCATAATGACCTTTACAAACAATGGGACACTGCGACTTTCAAGAAACCCATCAGGTATTCAAAAAGCACGTGCGTTAATCTTTACAACTTGGGGCGGTTTAACAATTCTCAAGATCTCGAGCAACCAGCCGTCAAACTCAAATTTCTAACGGAATTATTCACGCATTTCGATTTCTATGCAGACTTCGCCAATAAATTGAAATGTTCGACCATTGGTGGCGCAGAGAAAAATGGCCCAACGATGCTACGCCACTCAGTAAATGCGGCAGATTCGCGAAAATCAATCGTATGATTTTCTAAAGTATCCCAAAAAATCATCAGTACATAACGTTCAGGAGACTCAATGCCCTTATTTACTTTAAAACCACGAAATCCTTTCGCGTGCACAATGACTTGATTCAAGCCTTGTTGAATCGCGACATCAAATGCGGCTTGTTGCCCGGAGTGGATACGTATATCGGCTAATTCCAAAATCATCTTTCAAGCTCCTTTTCATTATTGATTCATTGTCGATTCATCATCAATTTCTGAGCGGCTTCATTGCATTCAATGTTCAATGAAGCAATCAAACTCAAACCAAGCCATACTCACTTAATTCTTTTTTTACATAAGAATAAAACACGGGTGCGGCCACCACGCCGGGTAAACCAAACAATGCTTCCATGACTAAAATCGCAGTCAATAATTCCCATGCTTTTGCATTTACTTGAGACCCGATAATTTTTGCATTGAGAAAATATTCTAACTTATGAATGACCACCATAAATGTTAGCGATATTGCTGCCATATATAAAGAATGAGACAGGCTAACAATCACGATCACCGTGTTTGAAATAATATTGCCAACCACTGGGATTAGTCCTGCAATGAAAGTCA
Organism: Oxalobacteraceae bacterium UBA7693; assembly: GCA_002482715.1. Classification (GTDB taxonomy): domain Bacteria; phylum Pseudomonadota; class Gammaproteobacteria; order Burkholderiales; family Burkholderiaceae_D; genus Undibacterium. The sequence continues at coordinate 6,240 of DLGN01000292.1, read as the reverse complement.
CCGCAATCATGCTTTTCACCAATGGTAAATGGACACCGGCGATTGGCAAAATAAGCGCCAAAAAGATTCCCGTAAATACCGTGTTAATGAGTGAAATACGTACCTGTGCAAAAACTACCCGATGAAACATATCCGCCAAATACGCGGATCTTTGATGTAAAGCCGCAGCAAACGGGCGATATTGATGAACCCGTGTCACATCTTGCAAGGCAACCATGCTGCCAATGACCATGCCAAGTAAAAGATGAATAATCAAGTGCCCAGCCTCTTGTCCAAGTATCTTCGCTTCGCCAGCATGTTCGCGCAAAGCAGTCGTTAACATCCGCTTTAATGCATCAATATCTTCTGGCAAATAGGTACTGACCCAAATCGGTAACTGCTGCCTTGATGTTTCAAGCAGCTCAGCAAGTCTTTGTAGCAAAGACTGCAAATTTCCAGAATCGCTGCGCAAAAAGATAACGACACCCCAGATCCCCATGCTAATCATGAAAATGATCAGCACCGATAAAAAGACAACGGCAATCATTCTCGCTTGTTGATTACTGAACTTATGTTGGATTGCAGGCACTAACAGCCGCACTAGCGAATACAGTAATAAGCCAGAAAACAAAGCGACCAGTAATCCCGCTTTCAACACCAGCAATAAAGCCAATCCTGCGCAAAAATATGAGGCAATAATGGGGGTAGATAATTTATTCGCGACATGCATAGTTTTTCCATTTCGAGGAGTTTCGAGATTCACTTTGAGATGTCCAAAAATCATTTCAAAGTTTCGCAATAAATAAAGTCATGACATGCTAACGGCATTTGACTTGAAAAGCATTGTTATCACGAGAATAAGCTGTTTCTTTTTACGCAAAAAATCCTTCCACTCATCTATAAATTACAGCTACTATCGCCAATTCAACCAATACAATTAGTGGTTTATAGTATGATCTTGACACGCAATTCGTGCATATTCGACGCCATCTCCACCTCTTACCCAATCGCCTTCGTTCCGCAATCGGTCTATGAGTAAATCACTAAAACAATACAGTCTACTGATCTGGATTTCATTAATTCTCATTCTCGGTTTTATGGCGGTGTTAGCGACCAGCTATTTGGTTTCAAAAGATGCCTTGCGTCGTGGCTTGTCTGAAAACATGCTACCGATTACTGGCGACAATATTTACTCGGAAATTCAGAAGGATATTCTCCGTCCTGTTTTTGTTTCTGCTCAGATGGCGAACGATACGTTTGTACGCGACTGGATTCTTGATGGCGAACAAGATGGCGCGCAGATTTCGCGATATTTAAAGGAAATCAAACTCAAGAACAATGCGATTTCTAGCTTCTTTGTGAGTGATGTAACGAGAAATTATTACTATCCAGATGGCTTACTCAAAAGTGTGAGCGAAACCGAAGTACGTGATCAATGGTTCTTCCGCGTCAAAAATCTAAAGACTGCATATGAAACCAATGTCGATATTGACATGGCGAACCAAGATAGCATGACCATTTTTACCAATTATCGGGTACTCGATTACAACGGAAAATTTCTGGGTGCAGTCGGGATTGGACTGACACTCAATACGATGAAGCATTTGATTGATACTTATCAATCACGCTTTCAAAGAAAAATTTACTTCGTCGACAAAAAGGGAAATCTGGTTCTATCGGGAAGTTCATTTAAACAAAAGAAAGTGAATATTTCGACGCTGCCAGGTCTTGATCAAATTGCTAAACAAATTTTGGCCAACACTAAAAATGAATCATTACATCTGGAATATTCCTTAGACAATGAATCTATCTATTTGAATTCTCGATTCATCCCTGAGCTTGGCTGGCATCTTTTGGTTGAACAAAATCTGGAGTCTGAATTAAAACCTTTGCAAAAACTATTGCTGGTCAATGCAGCAATTGGCTTTGGCATCACCATTGCGGTTTTACTGATCGTGTTGTTTTCAGTGCGTCGCTACCAAAACCGAATAGAGAAATCCGCAGCGACCGATCCGCTAACCAAGCTATTGAACAGACAGGCATTTGATTTCGTTTTTCAACAAGCGATCTTAGATAGTGAGCGTTCACGTCAAACCTTGTGTGTCGCTTTAATGGATATTGATCACTTCAAAAAGATTAATGATAAACACGGTCACTTGGTTGGTGATCACGTGTTGAGAGAAATTGCTGCAATTTCGCGTCGGTCATTACGTGAGAGTGATGTGATATGCCGCTGGGGTGGCGAAGAATTTCTTCTGTTATTGAAAAATTGCTCGTTAGAGAAAGCGACATCCATTGCGGAAAATCTGCGCAGTACAATTGCGGCGAACGATTTTTCTCGCACTACCGATTTGACCAAAGGTCGTTTATCATTAACTGTCAGTATGGGTGTGGCTGAATGCAAAGCGCAAGAAAGTGAAGATAGCGTTTTCGAACGCGCGGATGTCGCCCTGTATCAAGCTAAAGAGAACGGCAGAAACAGTGTTTACTTTGCAGAGTAATTTGGCAGACAACAAAGTCTCATCAAACATTAGCGTTCAGAAGTACGCTTTGCAAGATGCATGGTTGGCTTAATAAACGCTTGATACAGGTCACCCAACTCCGTATCCCATGCGGCAACCTGAGCAGCCTGTGCAGTTACCGTTGCCAGGTCACCGCGTTTGATTGGCCCAGTCAAAGCATCACGGGTACCAAGCGTGGAAATATTTGCTAAGGAATTTTGCGCCAAAGACTGCGCCATTTTTTTTGCCAAATCGGGCGCAATTCCCGCTGCACAATAAGCGGCTATCGCGGTGTCCAATAAGCTCACCAGATAGTTACTCGCAAATACAGATCCAGCATGATAAAGCAGTTTATGCTCGGGATTGATAGTCACAATTTCTGCCCCAATTTTTTGGAACGCGGGAATGAGGACATCTAAGGCTTGAGGGCTACCTTCAACGCTACAAATTGTGCCCGAAAAATCACTCACCGCTAAAGTAGGTTCTGCAAAACTACGCACTGGATGAACACTCGCTAAGTGTAGAGAAAGCTGGGCTAATGCCGGGCATAAACGAACGAGGTCTTTGGATGATTTCGCACCACTGCAATGAAATAGGATACTGCCATGTTTTAATTGGTTCGCATCAATCAAAGATTGCGTGACTGACGCGAAAGTATCATCTGGCACAGAGAGCAAAGTGATGTCCGCCGGAACCATCTTAGTCAATTCTGTGACTGGCTGACCTTGTCCAATAAATGCCAATGCGCGTTGACTACCTTCTAAGCTCGTACTAAAAAGCTGTGAAATTGTAAAGACCTTGTGCTGTACGAATAAACGCCCAAGCGTCTTGCCGACCCGTCCGGTGCCGATCACGCTGAAATTTAGCATACTGAAGAATTGCCCTCGTAAGAGAAGTTCACATCATTCACTTTATAAGGATTCTTTGATGATGCGGCCACTGGTTTTTTGTATGGGTCGGGCATTATGCGGATATAGACGCGCGAAGATTGCTGACTGTTCCGGTGATATCTGCACGGGTTCTTTCATGACCATCCACAGAACGCCCTCACTGCATGGAGGCGTCGTTAATGAGCCCATGTAAGTATAGTATTCATGGCGCTTCGGCAGCAACTGTGTCACATCGAGATTCTTTAAGGCTTTAACAATCTCATTCTTTTCCAAAGGTAAATTGTTCCACACGCTTTGTATCACAGGGTGCGGCTCTCCTAGTTCCAGCAAAACGGCGACTACAGCCAACTTCGCATCACGATCCTTATGTACAAGATGCGCAACCATTTCAAAGCCTTTACCATTTACTCTTTCTTCAGAGGGACGATGAAAATGCAATTGATTCAACTCGAAATTTTTTCCTGAGACATTCAGGTAATTCCCCGCACCCAAATTAACTTGTATGGTGTGACCTGTATCAATAACTTGAAATTGACTTGGTTTGTAGTCAAAATTCAATGTATCGAGTTCGACCTTAATACCATCACGAATATCAATTGGCGACTGACGCTCACCAAGATCACACTTGATGTTTGAAGGGTTTAACTTGCCCCAGGCTAGCGGCCCTTCTTCACCCTCATAAGACCAATGTTTCGCAGCCTTCTTTGACTTATCATCGGCACTGACCGTTTTCTTCGCAGGGATCACATATGGTCTGACGAAAGGACGAGTTGCAGGCTTGCTGACATCGTCTTTGTCTTTTCGGATTTCAGCTAAACGTTCTGCTATTTTCAGTGCCAACTCATCGGCTGCCTGTGCCTCTTTCTTTCGCGCGGCAGCCTCTGCTTTTGACTCCTTGATTGGCGTTTCCTTGAGCTGTTTGATTTCGTCTTTTAAAGGAACTGATGCCTCTTCTTTTGCCGAGGCTTGTTTGATTGGCTTTGTTACTGTGTCGCTAGCATAAGCAGGCAATGCCATAAACAGTAAAGATAAAATCAAGCTAAGTGGGCGCATAATAGAATTTCCGGTTGGTCTTATGTGCTTTACGGCAATTTTCGCGAAAAACTTGAACCCATCGAGATATTCGACATACCGCTAGTTCTCAGCCATCGTTGATTTTCGACTCTCAATTTTTACCCAAATAGCGCGCTTGGTTTCATTACTCGCTTTACTCCACAATGTAATCTCTTCGAGCGTACGCAAACAGCCTTGGCACAAACTAGTGTTACTATCAATTTTGCATTGTTTGATACAAGGTGAAGCTACTTCGACTTGAGTGACAACGTTACCGATCATTTTCTTTTTCTCCAACGACTAATTCCTTGTGACCCAACCAATTTACTACACCTTGTCCAGCGGTGACTCCCGTCGCAAAACACGCACTTAACAGATAACCTCCTGTTGGCGCTTCCCAATCCAACATTTCGCCAGCGCAAAACCAACCAGGCTTGGAGATCAGCATAAAGTCTTTATTTACTTCGGCAAAAGCGACACCTCCAGCGCTACTTATGGCCTCGTCAATTGGAAATGGACTTTGCAAACGCAAGGGTAGCGCTTTAATACTTTTTGCTAGTGCAACATTATCCTGAATAACAGAAACAGGTAAATTTTCATGTAGCAAGGCACAATGAACAGGATGTAGGCCAAGCTTACTACGCAAGTGGCTAGATAATGAACGTGACCCACGCGGACTGCTTAGCTCTTCGATTACTCGCTCTTGCGACTTTCCTGGTAATAAATCTAGCGCGATTTCAGCAAATCCGGATGCTTGAATGGTTTCACGTATGTCAGCGGAAAACGCATAAATCAAACTTCCCTCAACGCCTCTTTCCGTGATTACAAACTGTCCTGTTTTAGAAAAAGTTTCCTTGTGAATGTTTTTCAAACTGACGTTAACGTTCGTGAGTGGCGTACCTGCGAATTTCTGCTTGAAATAATCAGACCATCCAACAACGAAGCCACAGTTACTCGGCTGAAAAGGTGCGGTAACAATTTTCTGACTCGCGAAAATCTCCGCCCATTTGCCATCAGAACCAAGCCGTTGC
>DLGN01000292.1:0-765 GCA_002482715.1 Oxalobacteraceae bacterium UBA7693 | reverse complement strand
GTTGCCAACTGGCACCACCCAATGCAAATATAACTGCTTTAAATGCCTGATTGACGATGCCTTCTGGTGTAGAAAAGCATAATTGCTGATTCTCAACACCAACCCATTTATGTCGCATATGAAATCTTACGCCATCCGCTTTTAATCGATGAAGCCAAGCCCTAAGTAATGGGGCAGCTTTCATATCGATGGGAAAGATACGGCCTGAAGTACCGATAAAGGTTTCGACTCGCAATTCGCCAGCCCATTCACGAATCTTGTTCGCATCAAATTGACGTAAACATGGCGCCAAGATGTCAGCATTCTGTCGATAGCGTGACTTAAATTGATCAAATTCCTCTGCGTGTGACAAATTCATTCCGCTTTTTCCGGCCAGCAAAAATTTCCTTCCAGCTGACGGCATCGCATCATAAACGTGAACTTCAAAACCAGCACGTGCAACTTGCTCAGCCGCCATCAGTCCAGCTGGGCCAGCACCAATAATTGCCACTATTTGATGTTCATCACTACGCATATATGTTGTGGGGGGGCAGTTTAGCTAGCAAAAGCGAGCATTAAATGATCTTCTTTTGCTCTGGAATATTTGCATACAAGGATTATAGCGATCAAGTAGTAAATGCGATGAGTGCTCTCAATGATAAAGAGGAAATTAGTTAGTAAGTGACAGACTAAGGGAAACGCAGACCTGAAGAACAGGAGAGCACAAGCAAATCTAAACAAATAAGAATAGTTGAGGATTTGAGGCGCTCTAAAAGCAAAAGCCCC
>DLGN01000062.1:11460-11841 GCA_002482715.1 Oxalobacteraceae bacterium UBA7693 | reverse complement strand
TTGCATGGACTGCGGCATCCCGTTTTGCAACAACGGCTGCCCAGTCAATAACATCATCCCAGACTGGAATGATTTGACTTACAACGGCAATTACCAACAAGCCTTGGAAGTGCTGCATTCGACGAATAACTTCCCTGAGTTCACAGGAAGAATTTGCCCGGCACCTTGCGAATCCGCTTGTACACTCGGTATCAATGAACTGCCAGTCGGCATTAAATCGATAGAACATTTCATCATCGATAAAGGCTGGGAAAACGGTTGGGTCACGCCACAAATCCCTGCACAAAAAACAGGTAAAAAAGTCGCCATCGTTGGCTCAGGTCCAGCAGGTCTGGCAGCCGCTCAGCAATTGGCTCGCGCTGGTCATGATGTGACAGTTTT
>DLGN01000062.1:0-11430 GCA_002482715.1 Oxalobacteraceae bacterium UBA7693 | reverse complement strand
TTAAAAAATGATCGTGTCGGTGGTTTGCTGCGTTATGGCATTCCCGATTTTAAAATGGAAAAATCCCACATCGACCGTCGCGTTGAACAAATGCAAGCAGAAGGCGTGACTTTCCGTACGGGCGTTTTGGTGGGTAAAGATTTTCCAAGCAATATCACCAACTGGGCGAAAGAAACCGTCTCCCCAGATGATTTGAAAAAAGATTTTGATGCGGTGATCGTCGCAGGTGGTGCAGAAGTACCGCGTGATTTACCTGTGCCAGGTCGCGAACTCAAAGGTGTACATTTTGCGATGGACTTTTTACCATTGCAAAATAAGGTGAATGCAGGAGACAAGATCAAAGACCAATTGTCCGCTAGTGGCAAGCACGTCGTGGTCATTGGTGGTGGCGATACCGGTTCCGATTGCGTCGGCACCTCCAATCGTCATGGCGCAAAATCAGTCGCTCAATTTGAACTGATGCCACAACCACCAGAAACAGAAAACAAACCATTGGTATGGCCATACTGGCCAACCAAATTGCGTACATCTTCTTCGCACGAAGAAGGCTGTGATCGCGATTGGGCTGTGGCGACAAAACGTCTAGAAGGCAAGGGCGGCAAAGTAGAAAAACTGATCGCCTGCCGCGTTGAATGGAAAGACGGCAAGATGTCCGAAGTGCCCGATTCTGAATTCGAAATGAAAGCCGACTTGGTACTGTTAGCAATGGGCTTCGTCTCACCAGTGGCACAAGTCTTAGACGCTTTCGGTGTCGACAAAGACGCACGCGGCAATGCACGCGCAACGACTGATGGCGAAGGCTGCTACAAAACCAATGTAGAAAAAGTCTACGCAGCAGGCGATATGCGCCGTGGTCAATCGCTGGTCGTATGGGCGATCCGCGAAGGCCGTCAANNTGCTGCTGGCCATGGGCTTCGTGAACCCGGTGTCCACCGTGCTGGACGCCTTCGGTGTCGACAAGGATGCCCGTGGCAACGCCAAGGCCAGCACCGAGTTCACCGGTGGTTACGCTACCAACGTGCCCAAGGTGTTTGCCGCCGGCGACATGCGCCGTGGCCAGAGCCTGGTGGTGTGGGCGATCCGCGAAGGCCGTCAATGTGCGCGTGAAGTGGATATGTTCTTGATGGGTGAATCAGTTTTGCCGCGTTAATTTGCTGCGATGATTTGAAGTCGCAAAGTGTTTTTGAGTAGCACCATGTTGTTTAAGGTTTCCCTCCAATGTATTCATTCGTGAATGTATTGGAGGGTTTTTTTATGGGCGATTCATTTCCGCTTAAGACGCAAATGAAACAAACGCCCGATGGATGTAAGGATTCAAGTACTTGCTCGACCAATCGGGAATGCGTTTAGTCTTTCCCAGTTGAAACACAATGAGGTGACAAAGGCGCATTGATCTAATCCTTAACTAGAGATCTCTGCACAACTGTAGCGAGCGGTCGAAGTTTGGATCGAGAAGCGCACCTGTGCTCGGGCACAGCGAGCATCGCAGATTCAAAATTCGATCGCGCAGTAAGTTGTGCAGCGACCTCGACTACTCAATGAGATCGATATGACCAATTTCCTCAAAAAAATCTTTTCCGCTTTCGCGCTTTTCTTCGTTTTTTCCAATGCGTATGCCTTAGATAAAGAGCCGTTCACACAAGCGCGTTTTGATGCACTGCAAGCCTCTGGCGCTGTCGTGTTGATTGATATCTATGCGCCTTGGTGTCCAACTTGCAAGCAACAGCAAAAAGTATTCGAGCAATTCCGCGCTGCGAATCCTGACAAAAAATTCACCATCTTAGAAGTCGACTATGACAAAAACAAAGACGTCGTGCGTCAATTCCGTGCGCCACGTCAGTCCACTTTGTTACTGTATCGCGGCAACAAGCAACACTGGTTCGCGGTTGCAGAAACGCGTGTTGAAGTGATTTCTGCTGAGATCATCAAAGCCATCGACTACAACTACAATTAAAGTTATGCCACTCGAATTTGCTTCCGTCACCATCGCCCTTGTAGCAGGTGTGCTCAGTGTCTTATCGCCTTGTGTTTGGCCCTTGGTCCCGATCGTGATGACGTCTGCCAGTGGTCAAAGTCGCTTAGGGCCAATTTACTTGGCGTTTGGTTTGAGTTTGTCATTCGCCATCGCAGGTGCCTTCTTATCGTTTATTTTGCTCAATTTGGGCTTGAACCCGGATGCCTTCCGTTCTGTCGCCGCGGTACTGATGGTATTGGTAGGCTTGATCTTAGTAGTCAAACCCTTAGCCGATTGGATCAACCAACATTTGTCCATGCTCAGTAGTCGCTTCGATATTGGCAATGGCTCAAATAGTCTGGGACAGTTTGGCGTCGGCTTGCTGCTGGGCTTAGTGTGGTTGCCTTGCGTTGGTCCAACCTTGGGTGCGGCAATCGCCGTGGCGTCGATAGGCCAAGACATGGGCATGGCATTTCTCGTGATGTTCGCCTTTGGTATCGGCACAGCCTCTGCATTATTGCTGGCAGCATTTGTTTCAGGACAGGTGTTGAAGCGAGTGCGCCCAGGTTTATTCAGCCGTGTGGCGAGTGCAAAGATGGTCTTGGGCTATCTACTCATTGTGCTCGGCGGCATGATACTCGTGGGTTTAGATAAGACGCTAGAGATTTACGCAAATCAAATATTGCCTGATTGGGCGATTTCGCTTTGAGGTGATTTGGTTTGAGAATTAGTTTGAAGATGGGGATGGCTGTTGATGCTATCTCCATTTTTTTCGTGATCGTATTGGAAGAATTTGAAATACTTCTTGCTGAAAATGTGCTGTACCTTTCTTTTTACTTCTGGCTAGATGCTATTTTCAAAGACACAAAAATACGCTGTTTTGTATTCGGCTTGCTTGACGCATCTTTTGTCGATTTGGGTATGTCTAGTTCTCAAAGGAGTTAGATAATTTGAACCAAGTTTCGCGCGCACTTGAGGAGGCTTGAAACAAATTGCTTTATTTTTGATGTCCGGTTATCTTTTCAAATTGTTAAATTAAATCACGTTATGTCGTTGATCCTAGTGAAAGGTTGTAAATGAAAAAATCTGAAATTGTTGCTCGAATAGCACTTGAGGCCGGAATCTCAAAAACGTCGGCAACTAAAGCATTTGATGTGGCAATTGAGTCAATCCGCGCCTCTTTGTCAGAAGGGCAGAACGTAACTATTGTTGGATTTGGTACTTTCAAATCAACCTCACGAGAAGCTAGGCTCGGTAGAAATCCACGCACAGGCGCAACGGTAAAAATTAAAGCATCAAAAACTGCCACATTTTCCGCTAGCAAATCACTGAAAGCCGTATTGTCAGGACCGCCAACTGGTGGCGGTGGCCCAGGAAAGAAACGGTGACAAGATGCCAAATATAGACAAGTTCAGGCAGTATCACTTCGACGCAACGACAAAAGTTTCTGAAAATACAAGAACACTTGCACTTTCAGCCATTGCGATCGTTTGGTTATTTAAAACAGAGAAAGATGGTCAGTATATAGTTCCGGAGGTATTGCTAATTCCACTACTGCTTGTTGTGGGTGGTCTTGCATTGGATTTTCTGCAATATATTTATCGAAGCGTCGTTTGGCATGTGATCTTTCGGAGAAAAGAGAAAGAACTGTCGAAAGGCAAGATCACTGAACAAACAGAGCTTTATGTTTCACCTTGGGTAAACTTTTTTGCGTATCTGTTTTTTTACGCAAAAGCTATTCTTCTCGTTGTTGCATACTGGAAGCTGGCAACCTATTTCTACTCTGTAGTTAAATGGTCCGCATAGATTTGACGGCGAAGCATAACCACACCGTCGAGAGGGACGGCTCAAAGCTGCGCTTTGTGTTCCACCCACCTATGGCTCCAGTTACCGCTCACGTCAAACGTTCACGGTGTCCTTATGTTTGTTTGCATCTCATAATGGATTAAGTTTCGTCTAAAAATCCTGTCGTGTTGAATGTCTGACACCTGAGTTTGTATCCAATTATTGATCGGAGAAATGTTTGTGAATAAATTTTCAAAATTGGTTTATGAAGACCTTCAAAATTATGTTTACGCTCTAGTTGATCCTAGAACTAATGAAATATTTTACGTTGGCAAGGGGCAAAGGGATCGGGCATTTTCTCATCTAAATGAATCGTTAAGTGAATCGAAGGACGATGCCGAACCAAAGAAGGTTAAGCGTATTAAAGAAATTAGACTTGCGGGTTTTGAGCCTAGAGTTGATATTTTGCGGTATGGTCTCGATAAAGACGAGGCACATAATGTCGAAGCGGCTGTTATAGATGCATTTGGTCTGGAAAACTTGACTAACGAAGTGCGGGGGCATGGCATCAAATTTGGGCGACAGACTGCAGAGGAAGTTGAACAGCTATTAGGGGCTGTGGAATTGGAATTATCTGATTTGGATACTCCTGTGATGATGTTCTTTATCCATCAAACATATTCCCCAACCGCCAGTGAAGTAGAATTGTACGATTCTACTCGCCAGTATTGGTATCAAGTTGGCGAGTGGACTCGCACAAAAAACTCAGAAGGGGATTATCCATACAAGGTTGCCTTGGCAATCGTCGATAGCGTCATTGTTCGGGCATACTCTATAAAGGCGTGGCTCCCGGCAGGCAGCACTTTCAGCACGCGTGACCACTATGATTTTGAGCCTGAACAAAAAAAATGGGAGTTCATTGGTTGTCCTTTGGTAGATTTCGAGTTTTTAGGACGTCGAGTGGTACGAAATGGAGATCCGGTGCAGGCGACGCAGCAAGGATATTCCTATGAGCCGAGCCCTAAAGATTTAAAGGGTAATTTCGACTAGCTTTGAGCACCAAGCCATTTTCGATGGCTATAGCTAACCATGTAGGGCGGGTGCAACCCGCGCGGTATATCGATCGATCAACACTAAATACTTTGAATAGACGGCGCGGGTTGCACCCGCTCTACGAGACTGTTAAATTAAATTATATTAGCTATTTCATGCGACCACCCAAACTTATTAAGCCCTACGTCACGACGTTTGTTCGCCAAGTAGTTGGCGGTGTTGATGTTCAACCCTTCTACGTTCCGTGCGCTCCACTCAAAAGTGAGCCGCAAAATGAGTGCTTTTCGATTGTTGAGAAACACATCAAACGGTATGGTGGTGACATGGTTATAGGATGGGCCATCTGGGAGCGTCCTAGAGTATTCATTGAATCTGAGTTTCACGCGATTTGGTGCGCCCCTGATGGGAGTTACCTTGACCTTTCTCCACGTCGACTTCCTATTCCTCGCATTCTGTTTGTTCAAGACAAACGAAGAAGATTTAATGGCACGCAAGTTGACAATGTTCGCAAGCCACTCAATAACGATAAGGATGTGGAGCGTTTTCTGTCACTCCGAAAGGAGTATTTTAGGATTATGAATGAGGGCGATTTGAAATATGAGTTTGGTGAGATTTCTTTGACACCTAAGCTTATTTCTAATTTGAATGAGGCAGACTTGCTTGAGACAAAGCTGCTCAATCGCTATGGTCCATGGACGCATGAGGAACCAAAGCCCGCCATACAGGACTGCGTCTGAACCATGTCTGCAAGTGATCGCGCCCGCCAAGTAGGGCCGGTGCAACCCGCGCGGTATATCGGTCGATCAAATTAAACACAATGGACAGGCGGCGCGGGTTTCACCCGCCCTACAAGACTTTTCAGCATGTAACCTTAAATAACGTTAGTACTCACCACAAATACAAATTGAACTCAATCTTCAAAGCCCCCATCAGCAGTGGTACCAAGATCACCTTGGTTTTTTTTGTCGTAGCCAGCATCATCAATTTCGGGGATTTCATCTTCTATGTCCAAGAGCCTCGCAAAATGATTTCAGCCATTGGTTATGCTTTGATGGCTTACGGTACTTACAAAAATAGCTTCACGAAAGAAGCGCTTGATCTAGGCGGTCGCTACAGCTTAATCGTAGGTCTTGTTTTGGTGGTCGCGGGGTTTGCTATGAAGTATCTACCATGAGCACTCACAGATCGAAGCTAAATCAGAGTCTCCGCACTCAATTCAAAGACAATCAAACCAAGAGCTTTGCAGCTGCACCCGCCGCGACTCTTCCTTCATCTGTGGGCACTAGATAGATCTCGACATCGCTGCTACTAAGATGCAATGCGGCGATCTTGCTGCCGTTTTCGCTGCGGTTTTTTTCTTCATCTAATTGCACGCCCAAGTAGTGAAGTCGCTTGCACACGTCTTCACGCAATTGACTATCGTGTTCACCGATTCCACCGGTGAAAGCGAGTACATCGATGCCGCCTATGGTGGCGATCATAGCGCCAATTTCGCGCACTACGCGATAAGTAAATAGGCATATCGCCAAAGCGGCGTCAGGCGCATCGCTTTGACGTAGTGAGCGCATATCCGCCGAGACATTGGACACGCCGAGTAAGCCACTTTGCGAATACAGAAGACGTTGAACGTCTTGCTGAGTCCATCCTTGCGCTAGTAAGTGTAATATCACACCGGGATCAATCGAGCCGCTGCGAGTACCCATCATCAATCCATCCAAGGCGGAAAACCCCATACTGGTGGCCTGACTTTTGCCTGCCAGTGCGGCGCATAGGCTTGCACCGTTTCCTAAATGCGCCATCACCGTCCGGCCATTGGCGCGCTGTGAATGACGCTGCAATGCCTCCATCACATAGTGATACGATAAGCCGTGAAAACCATAGCGGCGCACGCCTTCTTGTGACAGCGATTTTGGAAGTGCAAACAGATATTCTTCCTCAGGCACATCCGCATGAAACTCAGTATCAAAGCAAGCCACTTTGGGGCCATCAGGAAAGCTCTCCGCAAACATCCGCCTATCCTTAGAAATAAGAAAGTAGGGAAAAGATCATTTGTTAGTGCGGCAGGTAAGTGACAAGCGTAATTGCAGCGAAGCGTCTTCGATTGAATTTGCATTGGATCAGATGCCGTGTGCTATTGCTTCAAAGTGCCTACCAAATACCGTGCTGTATGCTTGTTAGTGTTAGCAGGAAAATGTAAGTGCGCCGAGGTTCTTAATGTAAAATAGACAATTCACATTATTTCAATTTCATCGATATGCACGCGAACCAATTATTCTCCCCAGCTAAGCTGTTTGCGGTTTGCTTTCTATGTTTGTTTCCAATCTTTTCCTTGGCATCGGTCGATCTGACTGCAGCGTTGCCGGTGGATCCTAGCGTCAAAATTGGACAGCTTAAGAACGGATTAACTTACTACATCAAAAAAAACGCAAACCCAAAGCAAAGAGTCGAATTGCGCTTGGTTGTTAAGTTTGGTTCGATCCATGAGAAAGATGATCAGCAAGGCGCCGCTCATACAATTGAACATCTCGCTTTTAAGAATTCAAAAAATTTCAAAAACGAAAGCTTGCGGCCAAGTTTAGAGAGAATAGGCTTGCAGTTCGGACGCGACTTAAATGCTTATACCGAACATGAATTAACTCGCTACGAAATGTCATTGCCAAGTTCAAAAAAGGAACATGTGCAGATTGGCTTGGCAGCTTTAGCCGATATCGCAGGACATGTCGAGATACGTGTCGATGATATTCCAGCTGAAGAGACTATCATTTTAGAAGAACAACGACTTAGAAATAACTTAGAACTGAGGAAAACTTCCGCAACTTATGATCTGACCTTGCGAGGCACAAAGTATCCATCTCGTTCGCCAATTGGCGTGGAGGCCATACGTAAAAATTTCACTTCACCGATGTTACAGCAACTGTATCGGCAGATGTATAGGCCAGATCAAATGGCTTTGATTGCGGTTGGCGACATTGATCCGTTGGCACTTGAAAAAGGCATACAGAAATTGTTTTCTGGGTTTCAGAATCCACCTCAAAGCGCGGAACAGTTGGCGCAAGAATTACCTGAATTTGGTGAAACCAATTTAGCGATTTTCACTGATCCGCAGCAAAGTACACATCGATTGGAGTTGACTTACCAATTGCAAAATCTTGTTCCATTTCAAACGATACGCGAATTGCGTCAAGGTATGCTTAGGACGCTTTATTGGGATTTGCTGGACGATAGGCTAAGTACTTATAGCCCGCTCTTTACTCGTGCGGCTGCGTTGAATTCGAATTTATTGAGAACAAAGAAACGACGCGCGATTGTTTTTGAGTATCCTAAACCGGTTGATGCAGAAAGTACACAATCGGCTGCAAAAGCGGCGATTAGGGCCGTGATTGGACGACTACTACAAGTGCAGCAATATGGCTTTTTAGAATCAGAATTAAACGACAGGCGCAAAGTCAGACTCAATTCGTTTGAGCAATCGTATCTTGAGCGAGACAAATTGAGTTCTGATTCTTTCGTCAATGATTATGTCAATCATTTTTCTTTTGGCGCGAATCTCACAAGCACAGCGCAGTATTGGGATCTAATGCAGTCACTCTATTCAAGTATCACTTTGCAAGAATTGAATGATTATGCGAAAACCCAGTTGCTGCCCGAGAGTAAACCGCAGATGCTTTATATCGCACCAAAAAGTGACGAAGAATGGCTACCCTCGAAACAAATTATCTTGGCCGCGATTGCGGATGCACAAACACAAAAAGTTGAGCAGCTTGTAGCGAGATCGGGAATTAAGTCTTTGTTAAAGACACCCCCAACATCGGCTGGAAAGATTGTTTCAGAAACGAATAATGTGATCTACGGAACGACAGAATTTAACTTGTCAAACGGCGTCACGGTCGTCATTAAGAAAACGGATTTTACGAACAATAAAATTAGTATGTTCCATCAATCTCCGGGAGGTAGTTCCAAAGCGGCGGTCAATCAATTGCTAAGTACTACTTATGCTCCGAGCTTAACCGGATCAATGGGGTTTGATGATCTCTCACCACGCGCGGTACAAGAATTTTTGGAACCGAAAGCAGTGGCTTTGGGGATCAATGTGACGCTTTATGTCGAAACCATTTCTGGAAATAGTTCAACGGTCGACTTGGAAACTTTATTGCAGTGGAATTATCAACGATTGGTGAACCCATCAAGAAACAAAGTGCTTTTTTCTAGTGGTTTAGAGCGTATCAAGCGAAATCTGTTAGAGGCGATTGAAAGACCAGAGATGATTATCCATGATCAGTTCACTAAGCTGGCTTACGATAACAATCCGCGTGCTGTGTATATTCCGCCGTTCAACGAGGTCGAATCTCTCAACATGGATAAGGTGATTGCGAGTTTTGACCAACTGCATCAGAATTTTTCTGGCAGTTATTTTGTATTTGTTGGCAATGTTGATGTGGATACGATGCGCCCCTTGCTGCGTAAGTATCTGGCGAATCTGCCGGGCAAGGGACAAGTAGATCAGATTCAGCCAGACTATCCTCTACCTAAACGTGGCATCCTTAAGAAAGAAATCTTTGTCGGCAAAGATGACAAAGCTTCGGTTCGGGTGGCATTTAGTGGTGCCATTAGTTATACCGAAGAAGAAGGTCTGCGATTCACATTACTGACAGATATTTTGCGTTTGCGATTAATACAATCCTTGCGTGAAGAACGACAGTTGATCTATACCAGTGGTATTTCTAGCCAATTGTTGCCCATTGTCGGGGGGCGATATCAGTTGCAATTTGTCTTGCCATGTAAGGCAGAGCAGACTGATGCGGTCGTGAGTGCATTATTTCAAGAGATTCAACGTTTGCAAAAAGACCCGCCTTCATTGGCAGAACTCAATCAGGTGAAAAAGGCTTGGACACAGCTACATAAAGAGCGCCTGCAGGATGATGATTACTGGGCAAGGCAATTACTTGAATCGAAGTTATATACGCCAACTGCGCGATTATTATTTACACCGGAGAAGTTGCTGAAGACGATCTCTCCAGAGTCAATACGAGTGGCGGCGAATCACTATTTGGATCAAGAAAATTACATTCAATTAATCGCTAAGCCAGAGAATCTGGCAGTTGTAGAACAGCCTGAGATTCAGGAGTACAAGAAAATTACACCGGGTGATCTTGGACTTGCGCAACTCAAGGATGCATTACTGCAGACAGTAAGGCTCGGTAGTAATTTAACGAAGTTACTCCACAAAGGAGACGGTGTTTATATTTACATCGATAGCTCTTCCGAATCCGCAGAGTTTCAAAAACTAGCAGATCGAATTCAGCAGTTGAAAGTGAGTGCTTGTCTTAACGATGCCAAACAGAGTCAACTTGAACTTATGCAGAATTTATTGACACGTCTTGAATTGGTAAAATTACCGACAGACATCGACCAGACCGAAAGTAAATTTATACCAAATGAAAAAGTCACACGTTACTTCCAATCAATTAGCAAAAGTCTTGATGTGATTGGCATCGTAAGGAAGCAGTTAAGTCAATGTGAATTAAGTGGACAGTAATAGCTACGCGGCAAGTATGACCAGCCGTGGTGGATGGGTGAAACCCGCGGGGGTATATCGGTCGTTAACACAAAACACACTGTGTAGACGGCGCGGGCTGCACCCGACCTACAAGACTTTTCAACATGTAAACTTAAATCACTACTGCAATTTTGCTCACCTTTAGTTATTCGTAGGTGGCTCTTCTGCGTTCGCCTCTGGCGCGCAGAGTGGCAGGATCAATTCAAATATCGTTCCTTTACTAACACGGCTTTTGACTTTAATGCTGCCACCCAAAATCGCCGTCACAATGTTGTAACTGATATGCAAACCTAAGCCGCTGCCACCTTGCCCCATGCGGGTGGTGAAGAACGGATCAAAGATGCGGTTGAGGTTGTCTTCGCTGATGCCTTTCCCATTATCTTTGATTTGAATGCGGACATGAGACGCGTTTAACTGGCTTGCGATGATTCGGATTTCACCGCTCTTATTTTCATCGAAAGCATGTAGCAAAGCGTTGATGATCATATTACTGATGACTTGCCCATACGGTCCCGGATAGCTATCCATTTCAATGTCTGCGGGAATTTGTATTTTTAGCTGATGAAGATCACGCCGTATCCGCCCGCCTAAGGTTGATGCGACTTCGGTCGTGACAGTTTGTAAGTTAAATACGCGTCGTTTATCAGAGGTTTGATCAACGGCGATTTGCTTGAAGCTGGTAATCAGATTAGCTGCGTTTTCTAAATTTCGCATGAGTAGTGTGCATGCAGCCTTCGCTTGTGTGCTGAAATTTTCTAAGCGAGAACGACGTATGCTGCCTGATTGGATATCTTGCACCAATTGCGCGCTTAATTCATCAAGTGAGCTGGCGGTGAGCAGGCTATTACCTATTGGTGTATTGAGCTCATGCGCGATACCAGCGACGAGTGAGCCGAGCGCAGCCAATTTTTCTTGTTCTACTAATTTGCTTTGGGTGAGTTGCAAACGTTGATAAGAGTTGGCGTTATCAAATGCCACGGCAGCGTAAGACCCTAATGAGCGCAAGATCGTGACGTCGTTCTCATGATAAGAATTGCTGACATCGTTTTGCACGGCGATCACGCCCATCACCCGATTATTT
>DLGN01000010.1:3384-6573 GCA_002482715.1 Oxalobacteraceae bacterium UBA7693 | reverse complement strand
CATCAGTATTTTCTTCTTTACAAAAAATGCGATGATGCTGCCCTATTACTTCGTCTTGCGCATATCCCATCGTTGCCAGAAACAAGCTATTCGCATGGAGAACACTTCCTTGGTGATCAAAGTGCACGATCATCTGAACTTGATCTAAGGCTTGAATCAGATCATTTTGATACAAATTATTCAGTATTGTCATTGCGTTGCTCACTTGAAGTTGCCGTATGGAAAATATGTCCTTAGTTTATAATGTTTTCCATAAAGCGCAATACAGCGGTGTATTTTCCATCATTTCTTTTTGGTATTTTTTCATTGCAATTTGCGCGCAATTTTTCATCTCAAATCCAAAGCGCTATGGCAGAATGCAGCATGCTATTCCCTATCAAAACATGCAGAAGCTGCCTAACTTTTACTGATTTCTAGTCAACGCATTTTTACTTAAAAACTCGAGTGTTAACTTATGTTAATTTCAGAAAACTTTTGCTTTAGTGATATCGAAGCAGCGCATCAACGCATTTTGCCGCACATTCAAGCTACCCCCGTACTGACTTCTTCGACCGCTAATCAGCTATCTGGGGCAAAACTGTTTTTTAAATGTGAGAACTTTCAAGCTACGGGAGCTTTTAAGTTTCGTGGCGCTTGCAATGCCTTGCTGCAATTTACACCGGAACAGCAAGCGCGCGGCGTGGTGGCTTTTTCTTCCGGCAATCACGCGCAAGCAATTGCTAAGGCCGCACAAAGATTGGGTATGCGCGCAGTGATTGTGATGCCACTAGACGCGCCGGCGATTAAGGTTGCCGCAACGCGTGCTTATGGTGGTGAAGTCGTTTTGTATGATCGTTATACAGAAGATAGAGAACAAATTGGCCGCCGCTTGGCAGAGGATCAAGGCTTGACCTTGATCCCACCATACGATCATCCGCACGTAATGGCTGGACAAGGCACCAGCGCCAAAGAATTAATTGAAGAAATTGGTGAGCTTGATTATCTCTTCGTACCTTTGGGCGGCGGTGGGCTCTTGTCAGGCTGTGCAACGGCCGCCAAAGCGTTAAGCCCTGGCTGTAAAGTAATTGGTGTGGAACCAGAAGCGGGAAATGATGGACAACGCAGTTTTCGCAGCGGCAGCATAGTTCATATTGACACGCCCAATACGATTGCCGATGGTGCACAAACGCAGCATTTGGGACAGCACACTTTTCCAGTAATTCAACGCCATGTGGATGATGTGATGACGGTCAGTGATGCACAATTAATCGATACCATGAAATTTTTTGCCAGCCGTATGAAGATCATGGTTGAGCCAACCGGTTGCTTAGGTGCCGCGCTAGCAATGAGCAAGCAAATTGATTTGCGTGACCAAAAAGTTGGTGTGCTTGTCTCTGGTGGTAATGTGGATTTGGGGCGTTTTGCCGGTTTTGTTCAGAGTACCGAGAAATAGTTTACGCTTATCTATTTTAAAGCTAACTGTAATATAGGTTCTGCTCTGTTGCTCCACATGCTTATTCTATCGACGAATACCAAGGACGAATTACCCAAAATTTGTGAGAAATTATCTTGCTAGTAGAGAGGATATTCACTAGTCTATCGAAACACCAAGCGAATTGCTTGCCCCGCCTTTGCTGCATTTCAATAAGGATTGCTGATATGTTAAAACTCAATGTCAATATGAAAGAAAGTTCACTTGATCTGGCACCTGACACCCCAGTGTTGTGGGCGATTCGTGATGGTTTAGGCTTGAGTGGCACCAAGTATGGTTGTGGTGTTGCGCAATGTGGTGCTTGTACCGTGCACTTAGATGGACAAGCTATCCGTTCTTGTGTCACCCCAGTTTCGGCAGCGAATGGTCGCAAGATCACGACCATCGAAGCGATCGCCAACGACAGAGTTGGTAAAGCAGTTCAGGCTGCGTGGGTTGCGCACGATGTGGCGCAATGCGGCTACTGCCAAAGCGGCCAAATTATGAGTGCGACGGCTTTATTGAAATCGAATAAAAAACCAAGTGATGCGGACATTGATGCAGCCATGTCAGGCAACATCTGCCGATGCGGTACTTACCAACGCATCCGTAGTGCGATCAAAGCAGCATCTGCCGCGCTGGCTTAATTGAACTCATTGACCGTCTTGGTACATAAAGGATATCAACATGCATTTTCATTCAAAAAATAGCGACTTAAGTCAGATTCCTAAAGGGATTGCCGCGCTGATTCAACAACAAAACTCCGATACAAATCAAGTCACAGAACCGTCACGCCGTAGTTTCTTAAAAATGAGTGTCGCTAGCGGTTTTGCACTGGGTATGTATCCAGCTTTTGCACAGAACGATAAAGCTGCTCTTGCTGGACTCAAAGCATTCCAGCAACCTGCGGCCTTTGTTCACATCAGTAAAGATGGCAGCATCACCGTCACCATTAATCGACTTGAATTTGGCCAGGGTGTCCACACTGCCCTGCCAATGATCTTAGCCGAAGAGTTGGATGCCGACTGGTCTAAAGTAAGCGCGGTGCATGGCAGTGCTGATCCGGCATACGTCGACCCTGGTTTTGGTATGCACTTAACTGGTGGCTCGGGATCAATTAAAAATTCCTACATGCAGTATCGTGAGTTAGGTGCGCGAGTCAGAGCAATGTTGATCTCAGCAGCAGCGGCACAATGGAATGTTAGCCCAGATATTTTGCGTGCAGATCGAAGCACCATTATTCGCGCAGATGGAAAAACCCTTAGCTATGGCGAGCTTGCTGAAGCCGCGATGAAATTGGCAGTTCCGGAGAAAGTTAGTTTAAAGGACCCAAAAAATTTCAAAATTATCGGACAGCAAGTGGGTCGTTTAGATGCGAAAGATAAATCTAGCGGTAAGCAAAATTTTGGTATCGATGTTCGCCTTCCAGGTATGTTAACCGCCGTGATCGCGCACCCTCCCGTATTTGGCGCCAAATTAACATCCATGAACGACAGTGCGGCGAAACAAATTAAAGGGGTTCGTGCCATCGTAAAAATCGCTGTCGATCGTGGCGGTGAAGGCGTGGCAGTAATTGCAGATGGATTTTGGCCTGCAAAACAAGCACGCGATGCGTTGATACTAGAATGGGATACCAGTGGTGTTGAAAAAGTGGATAGCGCGGCGCTACTGAAAAAATATCAGGAACTTGCAAAAACAACGGGCAAACTACATTTCAAGGCAGATGTTAGTAAGCTCTC
>DLGN01000010.1:0-3352 GCA_002482715.1 Oxalobacteraceae bacterium UBA7693 | reverse complement strand
GGCGCCGCAAAGAAAATTTCTGCGGAATATAGTTTCCCTTACTTAGCGCATGCGGCAATGGAACCACTCAATTGCACAGTGCAGCTAAATGCGGATGGCAGTCAGGCCCAATTATGGGTGGGCACACAAATGCCAGGCGTAGAAAGTGTCGCCGCGGCACAAGCTTTAGGCATCTCTCCACAACAGGTGACCATGCATGTGCAAATGGCAGGTGGTGGATTTGGACGACGTGCTGTGCCGAGTTGTGATTACGTGATTGAGTCTTGCCATGTCGCGAAAGCCGCACGCAGTGCTGGCATTCAAGCGCCAATACGCACGATCTGGAGTCGTGAAGATGATATTAAAGGTGGATATTATCGCCCTATGCATGTACATCGTGCAGAAATTGCGTATGACGAACAAGGTCAGGTTCAAGCTTGGGATCATGTGATTGTTGGTCAATCGATTGTTGCGGGTACGCCTTTTGAAGGCTTCTTGATCAAAGATGGTATCGACGGTACGACTATCGAAGGTATGCGTGATCCTTACCCTATTCCTATGCGTTTGTCTGTGCATCATCCAAAAGTTAATGTGCCAGTGCTTTGGTGGCGCAGTGTCGGTTCCACGCATACTGCCTATGTGATGGAAACTTTGATTGATGAAATCGCGCGGGGTGCAAAACAAGATCCTGTCGCCTATCGCTTGAAACAGTTTGCCGATAAACATCCGCGCCATACTGCCGCACTCAAATTGGCCGTGGAAAAATCTGGGTATAACAAACGCCGTCTGCCTAAAGGTCACGCTTGGGGTGTCGCGGTGCATGAATCATTTCAAACCGTGGTCGCCTATGTCGTCACCGCTTCTGTTCAAAATGGTCAAGCTAAATTACATACAGCGACGGCCGGAGTACACTGCAACTTGGCGGTAAATCCCAAAACCATTGAGGCGCAGGTGCACGGTGCCGCATTAATGGGACTGGGAATGTGTATAGAAAACGCGGCAATTACCCTAAAAGATGGTGTGGTTGAGCAAAGCAATTTTGGTCAATATGCGGTGGCACGTATGACAGATATGCCGCAAGTTAGTGTGCATATCGTGCCAAGTGCAGATCCACCAACCGGAATGGGTGAGCCTGGTCTCCCACCCTTGGCACCTGCGTTTGCAAATGCGATCGCGAAACTGACAGGTAAGGTGCAGCGCAGCTTACCATTTAAGATAAGCTGAGCTAAGTTGAGTTAAGTTAAACCGCTAAAGCTGAGAAATAAATAGTTAGAAAAAAGCCCCTGAACAATTCATGTCAGGGGCATTTTTAATCCTATTAGCGCACAATTTTCAAGCGATAAGGAATGATTAATCGTGGCTTAATTTGCTGTGATGCGCCTTAAAGAATCGGACGAAGATTAAGCAAAAAAGTGCTGCAGCTCCCGCCATCATGATTAACAGAAAATACAAGACGGGTTTTTCTAATGGCAGTTCGCTATCCATGTAAATTTGCCCCGGCTTAGTCACATATTTTCCATCGGCACTGATCATACCTCCATCTTTTGCAAGTTTCGGACCTGTGGTTTGTTGTGATTGCTGTGGCATGATCACTCTTGCACTGATGGCCTGCCTTGACACTACCGGAAAATCGCCACTAGTCGATTTTAAGCCTTTCTTACTACAAGCTTCGTTAGAAAACATCTTCTTGCCTTTATCATCAATGCAAACAAATGTATCAGCATTTGCATCGTTGAAAGAAGTAAAAAGAACTAACACTATCAAGCAAGAAAGAAAACGCAGCATAGAATCGAATTGGATAAAAATAGAGAATGGTTGCAGCTAAAATAAATCGNNTACCTTGATCAGTGCGCTTATCGATGCGGCAAATAAAACAAGCGATCAGTCACTTCATTAGCATCAAAGTACAATAAAGCACAACAGAGCGGCGATGGTATCAGAGCACAGCATATTTAGGGAATTTTTAGCGAAAAGCTGACGGCAACTTAGACATGGAATTTGTTTGATGCCTAAAAATAGCTTGCAAAAAGATACATCAATCTTCATTACAGCGCAATTGCCGTATATTTCTTGTTGATTTACGAAGAAACTCAGCAACTTATAGTATATTTTCACAAGTGCAGAAAAATTCTCAATTGCAACAATTAACCTAGCAAGCGATCCGTCCTCTAGTCTATGCAAATCACAATTTACGATAAAACCGACAAAGGCCGCGAAGAAATCGCGACCCGGAAATGGCATTTGCCATCACGCATGCGCTCTTTGCTGGTGCTCATCGATGGAAAAAAAACGGACGCAGATATCGTGCAAAAAATTGGCGGTCTGGGCTTAAATTTACAAAGTTTGCAAGAGCTTCAAGACGACGGTTTTATTCAACGTGTGCACGTAGAATCCGATCAAGTTGATACGATATTAGATCCGCAATCAGATGATCTGGATTTAACGGTAGGTTCAACACAGTTAAACTTAGAGGGAAACACTTTAGGTTCAATTAATGCATTAGAAGAATCGCAAACAATTTTTGAACCGTCAGAAGATCAAGATCCCGCGTGGAATCAAGATCTCGACGCGATGCTAGCAAAATATGATGAAGAGCCTAGTGAGTTGCGTATCGATATGATGAAACGTTACTTGAATGAAGTCATCAAAGAATATCTAGGTTTACGAGGATTTTTCTTACAAAGAAAATTACAAAAAGCGCAGAACCTTTACGACATTCACATTTTCCGTCAGGCCTATATTTCCGCAATATTGCATTCCAAAGGAAAGGATTTGGCAATAGAGTTACGCGATCAATTTGATGCGCGTATGTACGTCAGATTTTCGATTGATGATCCTGAATTTTTAGACGATTAACTGCTCTCATAGGCCGTTTTAACATAAAAAAGACCAGAAAGTTTTCTGGTCTTTTTTCGTTCGTTTTAGGATGAAATTACTCAATACCCTGACTAGTCAAATACTCTTCATACGTACCGCGGAAATCAATGATATTGCCATCTTTGACTTCCAAAATGCGAGTCGCCAAAGACGATACGAATTCACGATCATGCGATACGAAAACTAAAGTGCCTGCATATTTTTCTAAAGCGATATTCAGGGATTCAATCGATTCCATATCCATGTGATTGGTTGGTTCATCCATCAATAAAACGTTATGGCGACCGAGCATCAATTTACCGTAAGTCATACGGCCTTTTTCACCACCGGACAGCACTTTGACAGACTTCTTAACGTCATCACCGCTGAACAGTAAGCGACCAAGAATAGAACGAACCGCCTGATCGTCGTCGCCCTCTTGCGTGTACATGCCCATCCAGTCGGTCAGATTCTTGTCCGACGCAAAGTTTTCAGCTGGGTCTTGTGGCATATAACC
>DLGN01000244.1:11107-12705 GCA_002482715.1 Oxalobacteraceae bacterium UBA7693 | reverse complement strand
TGCTGCTCTTCGTTGTCAATAGCTAGCCATTGACGCCTCATTCGCAACAAAACTGTCTCAAAAAGTGCATCCGTCATCATCACAAATCCTAATGGAAAATCTGGGTTAAATAAAAAAGGACATCATGAAACTAAAAACAAACGCTATCCTCGGTGCACTAAATTGTGCACTTTATTGCGCGCTTTCTTTGGCGCCCATGACCGTGTTGGCACAGCAAGCGACTGTTGCTACAGCAAATGCGACCACGCCAACGGCAAGCACAAAAAAGACTTTCACCATCACACATGAAGCCCAACGTACAGCGGCAAAAGATCAGGCGCGTACCAATACTTGCTGGAATTTTGCAACAGCATCTTTCATGGAAAGTGAAGTCGCGCGTCAGGGAGGGAAACTGATTGAATTGTCTGAAGTCTTTGGCGTTCGTCATGCCTATCCCTTGAAAGCGGATGCGTATTTGCGTGTACAAGGCAAAGCGACTTTTTGGGAAGGTGGCAATAATCATGATGCGATGGACATGTTGCGCCGTTATGGTGCTGTCCCCAAGACAAATTACTCTGGACTGAAAGAAGGCGAAACAAGGCTTGATCACGCTGAGCTGGCAGCAACCAGTAAGGCATTTTTGGATGCGGTAATCAAGTCTGGACGCCCGAGCAAATCATGGCGTGCTGCTTTTGAAGGTATTTTGGATGCCTACATTGGTAAGCCACCAGCGAATTTCATTTATGAAGGCAAGTTGCATACACCGCAAACTTTCCGTGATCAGGTCTTAAAACTGAATCCCGAAGATTACGTTGAAGTGACTAGCTTTAATCATCACCCTTTTTACCAGCGCATGCGTTTAGAAATTCCAGATAATTGGTCACACGATAATCGCTTCTTGAATGTTCCTATCGACGACATGGAAAAAATTATGACCAATGCACTCAGCAATGGGTACACCATTTCATGGGGTGGCGACACCAGTGAAAAGGGTTTTAATGTCAAAGAAGGTTTTGCGGTTTTGGAAGATGAAGTGAAAGAAGTCACGCAGAATTCACGTCAAGAAGCTTTTGATGATTGGCGTAGTACCGACGACCACAGTATGCATATCGTTGGTTTGAGTAAAGATGATAAAGGCAATTCATTCTTCTTAACTAAAAATAGTTACGGCACGGCTAGTGGGCCATTTGAAGGCCATCTACACATGAGTAAAAACTATGTTCGCATGAAAACAATTTATTTCATGGTGCATAAGCAAGCGATTCCTGAAGATATTCGTCGCAAGGCTGGGATCAAGTAATTTGTGCTTGGCATTGCTATTTCGGATTGCAGTATCAACCATGAAGCGGTGATTCGCATTGAATCTACAGTCGATCTGATACATCTGGCAACATAGCAACACAGGAATAGACAGATCGACTAAAATGCATTTCAATTTACGATGGTATGCCTTACATAGTTAAGCCTAAGCGCGGCAAGCATCCTCGACAAAAAATCACTCTTCGAATCAGGAAAATTAAAATGAAAAAAGTTATTTCTAGCCTCGGTATTTTGTTGGCGACGATTAGTTTGACCGCATGCATCTCTGTTAGTGAAAGCAATCTGGAAAGTGGTAAGCA
>DLGN01000244.1:0-11084 GCA_002482715.1 Oxalobacteraceae bacterium UBA7693 | reverse complement strand
TGTGGACAGGGGAATGTGGACACCGTATCGACTTCCAGTTTCAAGTGCAAAGCGCAAGTCGCACGATAGTTTGATGCTGTAGAGATTTCTCTTTTAGCGGTCTCAATAAGTTTCAATAAGTTTTCAATCAGCACTTCACACCAGCACCAGATACTTGCGATAAGATTTGGTGCTTTTTTCTTTAGCAGAAAGAATTTATGTCTAAGAATTCCACGGTGGATGCGAATTACCGTTTTATCGCAGCTTATCAAGAAGTGAATGCAAGAATCTCTCAGCGTCAGCACGCTTTGGCCTTGTATGTGACTTTGGTCGTCAGTTTGTTGGCGGCTTTAGTCGCCTTGAAATCAAATGAGACGAAAGGTGAGGTGCCGGTTGAATGGTTGATGTTGTGGTTTCCTGTGGCGTCTTTGAGCTTGGCCTTTCTTAATTACAAGGCTGAAAGAGCAATTACTAATTTGCGTCGCTTTCTCTCGGCTTTAGAACAACTGGGTAATGCGCACGAAGCTTTGCCTAGTTATAACACGCATCAAAAATGGGCTAGTGGCGCCAATAAAGCGCGTCGTTTTCATGACTATGCCTCAGCGGTATTGGTTGCTGGTGGTAACTTAATCGGTCTTGGTGCGGTGATGCGAATTTATCCATCTAGGCTTGCGGATACCTCCATAGCGTTTTGGGTATCTGTGGTGATAACGGTGATTTCTGTGTTGACGATTTTACTCAGCCCACAATGGAGTTTTACACCTGATAACGACGACGCAGAATAATAATCTTACCTAATTAGTGAGAGCTTTATGCACCAAACATTAGTAACAAGGTTGGACAGCTTCGACCATGCTGGTGCGCTGGTCGAGCGATTTTGGCAACTGATGAATAGCAATGATTTCTTCGCTGTAGCGGCAGTGTTGAGTGAGGATTTTGTACTGGAGTGGCCGCAATCTGGTGAGCGTATCGTGGGAGCAGAGAACTTTGCGAAGATGAATGCAGAGTATCCAGCGCATGGCCCTTGGGTATTTACCTGCAATCGCTTAGTGATCGGGACTCTGCAGGTCGTCAGCGATGTCTCTGTTAGCGATGGCGTTCAACAAGGCAGAGCGATCAGCTTCTTTACGATCGCGAATGGCAAGATACAAAAGATCATAGAATTTTGGCCTGATCCATTTCCTGCGCCAGAAAGTCGTCGTCATTTGGTCGAGATGATGACGAGCGCGGATTAGATTGTTGGCCTATTTTTTGTGCGTATTGCGGTAATTAATTTCTGGCCAAATACATTAAATAACAGCCCCGCCATGACGATGCTTGCACCGATAATTTGAGTCCGGTTCAATGATTCATCCAGAATAATCCAAGCAGAAGAGAGTCCAACGACGGGTACTAGTAAACTCAATGGTGCCACCACATGAGTGGGTAAGGCGGCCAATAATTTCCCCCATAAGGTATAGCCAATCAGGCTTGCCGCACCAGACAAATACAAGATTGCCAGCATTGCAGACAGGCTGATGTGCGTCAGGCTGTGCCAGACTACCGCTACACCATCCATCAAGCACGACAAAACAAAAAAGGGAATGATAGGCAGCAGGGCACTCCAGGCGACCAGACTGAGCATATTCACTGCCCCCATTTTCTTGCTGACGATATTGCCACATGCCCATGACAATGCGGCACATAAAGTGAGCGCAAATCCGGCGATGCTAACTTGCGCGGTGCTTGCCGAGGCGCTGGCAGTCAAGCTGGCACTACCAAGTAAGAGCAAACCAAGACTAGCGATGAAAATTCCGACCACATTACTAGGCTTTAATCGATCGCCAAAAATTAAAGCGGCTAAGCCAACTGTGAAAAAAGCTTGCNNGCGCTTGTAAAACTAATGAAGCTAAACCAGCTGGCATACCCACCGCAATTGCGGAAAATAAAAACGCGAATTGTGCAAAACTAATCGTGGCGGCATAGATGATCAGCCACTTTAATTCAACTTTTGGTTTAGCTAAAAAGAAAATTGCAGGGAAGGCGACAAAAGTGAAACGTAATGCTGCCAGTAGTAGTGGCGGAATACCCTTCAAGCCAATTTTAATCACCACAAAATTCATACCCCATAAGACGATCACAATGAGCGCGGTGACGATGTGAACTGGTTTGAGTTGGCTGTGTGTCATATGGATTTTTTATACTTTAAGAAAGTGGTAGTGCGCGATGCTTCGGCTATTTTTTATAGGCTTTTCTTGAGCCATCTTCAAAGACTTCATCATCGTTCATCAGAGCACCTTGTTCATTCCAAGTCTTCTGTCGATAAATCTTGCCAGCATTGTTAAAATGATTTTCAGCCGCGAGTTTGCCATTTTCAAAATAGCTTTGATGGACACCAATGGCGCGACGCCGATACGCTGATTCGATTACGTAACTGCCTGTATCGACAAGTTTGCCTTTGTCTGAAAAAGTTTTTGCGTCGAGGATATAATCTTTGCCTTCGTAGCGATACCGGTCTTGTGAACTGGTTTGCCCATTCAGATAAAACTGGGTTTCTTCTGTTAATACATTACGTCGTCGACCATCTTGGTCTAGCATGCTGAATTTTTGTTCTTTGATTAATGAGCCGTTTTCGTGAAACTCTGATTTGCGAATGAATGCGCGTGTTTTTTCAGCAAGGTTCAACACCACTTGAAAACGTTTGTTGCCGTTGTCGCCATAGCTTGTTTCGGTTAATTCATTGTTCTTCAATTCGCTCGTGCTACGAATCTTTCCGCTGTTATAGTCAAACTGTGTGGATTCTTGTACCACGCCAGCCAAGAGTGTTTCGCTGGCGCGCTTTTGGCCACCATCGTGGAAATAGGTGAGCTTAGATGGTTTGGCTTTAAATCCGCATAAGCTGGCATCGTCGACGTGTGGCGCCAAAATCGGTTTGTTCGCGCACCGCAAACTGTTGATGGCGCCATCCACAGTCCAACGTATGCTGGCAGATTCAGCTTCGCTATTGCCGATCAATTCGAGTTTTTTGAGTTTGCCTTCGGGTGTCCATTCACGTTGCAAGCCTTTACGTTTGCCGTGATCTTCGGTCTCTTCTTTGATGAGTTTGCCGTTGTTTGCATATTCACGTCGCAAACCGTGCCTTTGTCCGTTTTCTTCATCGGTGTACTCCAAGATCAAAACGCCATCGCGGTATTGACGCGCTAGCCCATAGAATTTGCCCGATTTGATTTCACGTTCCCGCAGCAGCTTTCCGGTATCCCTATCTTTGCAACGTATGATGCCTGTTTTGCCAGCGGTGGTTGCGCCGTTGTACATACTGACGGATTCGCCATTTAAGTTGCAGTCTTCGCTTGCAAAACTTGATTGGCTAAATAGCGCCGCAAAACATAGACCGCAGTTCAGGACTAAGGTTTTGAGGGGAAACTGGCGTAGTCGATTGGACATAGTATGGTTTAGCTTATTCAGTGGGAGATGGCGAAGATTATATGACAGCTTATTCAAAGCACATCTGTAAAATTTCTAGAGTCGATTGCACAGTACAGAATTCTCTATCTAAACTGGCGAGATGAATTTGATGAACATCTTCAGCCAGGAACAGTTTTCCATCTGTCGCACGTCGGTCAAAAGTGGCACAGGCATCGCTGACTAATAAATTACTGAAACCTAAATTAGCCGCCATACGCGTGGTGGTTGAAACGCAATGATCAGTGCTGATGCCGACGATCACTAGGGTCTTGATTTTTTGCTGATGTAGGTAGCTCTCTAAGCCTGTGCCAATAAAGGCACTATTGACTGACTTATTGAATTCTATTTCACCTGAAATCGGTTTTGCTTCGTTTTTGTAAGCCACGCCGGGGCGATCTGGGCGTAAGCTGGAATTGGTTTCCGTAGAGAAGTGACGCACATGAATGACAGGCATGTTTTCTTGTCGCCAGCGGGCTAGCAAAAGCGCTATATTGCTTTCCGCTTGTGGATTATTACGTTGTCCCCAACTTGGCTCATCAAAGGCTTGTTGTACATCGATCAGCATTAGTGCAGTAGTTAGTTTGTTTAACATAGATGATGAATTGAAATTATCGCTGTTGCTGATAAGCAGATGGCGATGTGTTGTAAACGCTCTGCCAACTGCGTCGAAATTGACGTGCCGAGCCAAAACCAGCCGCATCTGCAATACGTTCTATCGACAAATTAGATTGATTTAACAACTGATCCGCCAAACTCAGTCGTAAGCTCGTCAGATAGTCATGGACTGATGTCTGTGCATGTAATTTGAACAGACGCGTCAGGTGGCGGCTGCTGGTACACGCGTGTGCGGCTAGTTCATCCAGATTCCACGGGTGCGCCGGATCTTGGCTGATGAGGTCTTGAATTTTATGTACTGTAGGATGCAGATGATTTCGATGTTGCAGCCAGGCAGACAGTTGTGGATCATTACCACTGCGTCGGAAATACACCACCATCGCTCTGGCAACTGCCATCGCAGTCTTTGGTGAACAAATTTGTGAGATTAGATGCAAACTCAGATCGATCCCAGCTGTAACGCCAGCACTGGTTAAGATATTGCCATCCTCGACAAAAATCCGGTTGTCTTCAACTTGGATACTTGCATCAATTTCTGCCAGTTCTATGCAATGGCTGTGGTGCGTCGTGGCGCGCCTATTTTTCAGTAAACCTGCATGTGCTGCGATCAAAGCGCCAGCACACACGCAAGCAATCCGATGACTGCTATTCACGGATTGTCTTAACCAATTGATGGTTTCAAGCGCGGCTGGTGTGCAATGATCGAAACTATCACCGCGTACGCCAGGAATGACAATCAGCGCGTGTTCTTCAATTTCTGTTGGTAATGGCGACAAATGATGGAGTGATAAACCGATCGAAGTATCGACGCTTGATCTTGCGCTGATATAACGTAATTCAAATGGAATTTCACCCAAATGACGATTTGCGAATAAAAAAGCGTCTGCAGGGCCGGCTAAATCAATCAGCAAGGTATCGGGAAGGACTAGAAAATAAACGATTTGTTTAGTCATCATTCGAATTTTCAAGATGCCGATTGTTGATTGAAGCTGACTGTTGCATGGTTTGGAGCTGCTCGCGAAACGCATCTAGTTCTTGCGTATGCTTGGCAATATTAACAGGTCTAAATAAACGCCTTGTGCTGGCAGGATAGTGAATCAAGTCATTATTGTTCTTGCCAAAATTAGTTGGTCGAATCGGTCTGGGAACGAAATTGCCGTGACAGTTTGGACAAACCCCAGATAATTTTGAGATGACACAATCAAGACAGAATGTGCATTCAAATGAACAGATCATGGCGTCATGCGCATCGGGTGGTAAGTCTTTATCGCAATGTTCACAGCTTGCTCGTAGTTCTAGCATATTTCCCTCTGATCGTAGATATAAGATGGCTATGAATTTAAATTACTTAGTATGCTTAGCTTAACACTTCATCGTCATTATGAAAGCACAGATGATGACCAAATTCGGTCATTTCAGGACATCATTTATGTTAAGCGGGAGATTGGGAATTCTATCTTTGTCAACGATTCGCCGAATGCACTTTATAATCCAGTTCGAACTCTTGGATTTTATCAACACGCGTAACAGACAAAGACAGGTGAACTTATATGTGGATAGACAGCCATTGCCATCTCGATGCGAGTGAATTTGCTGGGAAATCACTCGTCTTAGCTGAAGAGGCGGCGCGTATGGGTGTATCTGCGATTGTGATTCCTGCGGTGCATCGCTCTAATTTTTCAGTGGTAGCGGAGCTCGCCGGGCAAAGAGAAGATTGCTTCTTTGCTTTGGGCATACATCCTATGTATGTGGCGACTTCGCAAGAAGAAGATTTGCAATTTTTACGCACTGAGATCGCGCGTTTGTTGGTTGATCCTGTGTTTGGGCAGGCTTTGGTTGCAGTGGGAGAAATCGGTCTTGACTACTTTGTCCCTGCGTTGTGTGAGTCACCGCTGCGAGAGAAGCAGGAGTTTTTTTATAGTGAACAATTAAAAATCGCACGAGATTTTGATTTGCCTGTGCTCTTACATGTGCGAAAATCACAAGATAAAATACTAAAATATTTGCGACGCATTCCCGTTTGTGGTGGTATCGCGCATGCTTTCAATGGCAGTGTGCAACAGGCGCAACATTTTATCGACTTGGGCTTTAGATTAGGATTTGGTGGTGCAATGACATTTACCCGTGCTTTACAAATACGTCGTCTTGCTAGCGACTTGCCGCTAAGTAGCATTGTGCTGGAAACAGATGCACCAGATATCGCACCTCGGTGGTGTCATCCAGGAATCAACACCCCGGGTGAGCTACCACAAATTGGTCATGAGGTCGCTAGCCTGCGCGGATTAAGTCATCTCGAAACCGCGCAGCAAACGACCGCCAATGTACTCGCCGCCTTACCGCGTATGCAGGCGCGCTTTGTTTTGAGATAAGCTTAGTGCGCAGCGCGATTCTGGGTTTTGTTCTTGGTGTCGCGCTGTTACAGCAACAAGCTGTGCTGTTCCCATTTCTATATGTTGGTTTCGCCTTTGTCGTTTTATGCGCATTGTCGATTCTCTTGTTTTGCTTTCGTTCTAAATCATTCTTCAAACTGTCTTTTCCCCTATTGTTGTCAACGCGCTTAGTTTTAGCCTCAGTTTTAGCCTTGGGGCTTGGCTTCTGTTGGGCGAGTATGCTCGCGCTTTACCAGTTCCGAAATGAACTACCCGTCGAGTGGGAGGGGCGAGATGTGTTGGTGCAAGGCGTAATAGATCAATTGCCGGGGCGAACGGAAAACGGCATACGATTTAATTTTGCGGTGGAGCGTTACTTACTTCCAGGTTCGATACATTCAACCGCTCTCGCGAATCAAACGAGTACCGAATTTGCTAAGGATAAATTCCCTAAGCGACTTGCATTGGGATGGTTTGACGATGCTGATGGCGTGATCGATACCCCCTCGTTAAAACCTGGGCAACGCTGGCAGTTGGTTGTTCGCTTAAAACGTCCACATGGCAATGCCAATCCCTATGGCTTTGATTACGAAGCTTGGTTGTTAGAGCAAGGGTTAAGAGCAACTGGCAGCGTACGGCTGAACGCTCGTGCCAGTGCAGACAAGGCCAATACAAACTTATTGTTAGATGAGTTTGTATGGAGTTTGCCGAATTTGATCGAGCGGGCTCGTTTTCGCCTGCGTGAACACATGATGCGTCATCTTGACATTGCGCCTTATGCTGGCGTGTTGAGCGCTTTGGTGATCGGTGACCAACGCGATATTTCACCCGCTGACTGGGCGATGTTTAATCGTACTGGGGTAGGTCATGTGATGTCGATTTCTGGTTTGCACATTACGATGATTGCAGGTTTATTTGCTAGCTTGATGCATTTTTTGTGGCGACGCTCGTTCTTCACTCGCGCGCAATTACCACTGTTGATTCCTGCGCCTAAAGTGGCTGTATTGTCGGGATGGATTGCTGCAATGATTTATGTTGCCTTAGCAGGATTTGGCGTTCCTGCTCAGCGAACTTTGTGGATGCTATCGGTATTGGCGCTGGCGATCTGGAGTGGCAGAACTGCTAGTAGTTCCCACGTTTTATGCCTAGCTTTGGGTGTGGTGATTATGATCGATCCTTGGGCGGTGTTGTGGCCAGGATTTTGGTTGTCGTTTGGCGCTGTCAGTGTATTGTTATATGCAAGTGCGGGCAGGGTTGATGTGTTGCCGGCAGTATCGCCTGATAAAGATTTTTTGCGCAAATTGCGGCCGCAAATTCAATTAGCTGCGCGCGCTCAGTATGCGATTACGCTTGGTTTAGTCCCTTTGACTTTACTGTTGTTTTCACAAATTTCTTTGGTAAGCCCGATTGCGAATGCACTTGCAATACCCATTGTCAGTTTTGTGGTGACGCCGCTTGCCTTATTAGGTAGCGTGTTACCCGCACCATTGGCAGCTTGGTGTTTGAGTTTTGCCCATTGGTGCATGGAATTTTTAGTGCAAATTTTAGATTTTTTAAATAGAAGTCCTCTAGCGGTTTGGCAAATTCCCAAGCCAAGTTGGTGGATGTTTGGCACAGCGACAATTGGCTTACTTTACTTACTCGCTCCGCGTGGAATGCCTATGCGCTGGCTGGGCGGTATTTGTTGTTTACCTCTATTACTTCAACCAGTACAAAGACCAGAAAAAAATCAAATGCAAGTGACTGCCTTTGACGTTGGACAAGGTTCTGCCGTATTGATAGAAACCGCGCATCATCGCTTGCTCTACGATACGGGTCCAGGTACATCCGCAGATAGTAATAGTGGCACTCGAGTGCTACTGCCGTATTTGCAAGCGCGCGGTATTGCCCATCTTGATCAACTGATGGTATCGCATAGTGATAATGATCATTCGGGTGGCGCCATCAGTGTTTTGAAGAATGTGAAAGTTGATCAAGTCGTGTCGTCTTTGCCTGTTGATCATCCTATTGTGGCGATCGCAGAGAAATCATCGCGTTGTATTGCCGGACAAGCCTGGGAATGGGATGGCGTTCAATTTGAAATTTTGCACCCAGTGCCAGTGATTTACACCAGCGATAAATGGAAGCCTAATGCGCTTAGTTGTACTTTAAAGGTATCAACCAAGACGCACGCAATATTATTGACGGGAGATATCGAAGCGGTACAAGAAGATCAATTGGTCAATCGCATTCCTGAGAAACTCGCCGCTGATGTATTGTTGGCACCGCATCACGGGAGTGGTACTTCGTCAACTGCTGCTTTTTTACAAGCGGTGAAACCAAGCTTGGCCTTGTTTCAAGTTGGTTATCTAAATCGCTATCATCATCCGAAAGAAGCTGTATTGCAGCGATATCTTGATATTGGAATAAAACCTCTAAGGACGGACACAAGCGGTGCAATCACATTACAATTTGGCAGCGCCATTAGTGTGAGTGAATATCGCAAAGAGCATGCTCGCTATTGGTATCAATAGGTATCAATAATTTTGACTTTGCTTTCTGGACATGCCTAGGTTCAGGCTTAGGCAAGTTGTAAGCTCGTAGCTTCAAAATTAAAATCAGATCATTCTTCAAGAAAAAAATGTCCAAACCCATCGTTCACTTTTGTCACGGTAATAGTTTTCCAGCTGGGAGCTATCGTCAAATGTTTAATGAATTAGCACCGCATTACGATATTCAATATTTAGACATGCACGGACACAATCCAGCCTATCCAGTGACGACGAATTGGCCTTTTTTAGTGCAAGAATTAATCGATACTTTAGCGGCGCGTTATCAAGAGCCCGTGGTTTTGTTAGGACATTCTTTGGGTGGGATCTTATCTCTGATGGCGAGCAGTCAACGTCCTGATTTAGTGCGTTGTGTGGTGATGATTGATTCTCCGGTGGTGACGGGATGGCGTTCAGCTTTTTTGCGCACTTTCCGCGTGCTTGGATTGCTGGAAAAATACTCACCTGCGCAATTCTCGCTGAAACGTCGCATGATATGGCGAGATAAACAAGAAGCGTTTGAGCATTTTTCGTCGAAAGAAAAATTCGCGATCTGGCCGCCAGAAGTATTGCAAGATTACATTGACGCTGGCATGCAAGATCATCCAGAAGGCATTTGCCTAAAATTCACACGTGAAATTGAAAGTCAGATCTATATGACTTTACCTGGTAACCTTGGTTCGGTTGCCAGAAAAAGTACTCAGGTGCCTATTGGTTTTGTTGGTGGTACGGAATCGATTGAATGTCGGCAGGGTGGTTTGACAACCACGCGTCAACTGTGTGGGGAGAATTTCGTGCAACTGCCAGCAGGGCATTTATTACCGATGGAAATGCCGGAACGAACTGCCGAAGCTTGCCATGCGATGATACAAAAGTTGTTGAAAAAAGCGCGCTAAATTAGGTCAACACGCCCTAGATCAATATGTTCTAGGTCATCAAGACCATGCTTCTAAGTAAGTATTCATCGAGTAAAATACAGTTCTCACTTGGCTACTTTGAGTTAACTATGCGCGCATCAATCTATTCATCCTTGGTTTTAACATCCTCTTTCGTGCTTATGCCGCTTCTATTAAGTGGCAACAGTGTGGCGCAGGATAAGCTCACCAAAGAATTAGGTGGTTCATGGTTGCCATCTTCCTCCGAGTATCAACAAGTACAAGCCCAAGGCCGCACACAAGTAATCTTGGACATCGATAACGATAGTTTGCTCATGAATAAAGATGATGGTTTCTATACCAGCGGCAATCATCTGATCATCAGTAAAACATTACGTTTGCCGACGCAATCGATTAGTTATGGTTGGCATTTCGGACAAGATTTATATACTGCGTCTGATATTAAATTGAAGCCAGAACAGATCAGTCCAGTTGATCATCCCTATGCGGGCTGGATTTATAGTGGCGTCTATCGTGAAGTGCAATATAGGGATGGTAGTGGTCTGCGCTTAGGTTTTGATTTAGGATGTCTTGGCCCATGCGCTGGTGGCGAATGGACGCAAACAAATTTACACCAAGCCTTAAATCAACCTCTGCCACAAGCGTGGAGCACGCAGTTGCAGCAAGAGTGGGGACTAGTGTTGAATGCTGAATTTGCGCCAGCGCGTTGGAAATTCACGCAAAACATGGATCTCGGCAGTCGGTTTAAAGTAAGAGCAGGAAATATTTTCACTGATGCGAGAACAGAACTGTTGTGGCGCTATGGTAGTTTGAATGGGCGGCGAGAAGATCAGGCTAGTTTTGTGTTTGCTCGTGCTGAACTCAGAGCGAACGCCTATAACGCTACTTTGCAAGGCGGGTATTTTAATCAGCAAACACTTGCAATGCATCCAAGGCGCGTCATTCCAGAAGTGGAAATTGGTTATCAGTATCGCGGCGATGTTTGGGGATTTTATGCATCGATCATACGCCGTGGTAGTGAAATTAAAGAACTGTCAAACGCAAAAGCAGCGCAGAATTTTGCAAAAATTCAGCTCATTTATGCGCTGCAATGAGCTTATGTTGAGGCTAAATTGGCTGAATTGACTGAATAGCTAATTTGGCTGCGCTGCTGTCACAACAAGGAATGACACTCTACTACTGGGCTATAATTTTTTAGTCCTGGCGCGTTTCTTAAAGCATGACGTGCCCGATGCAGTGTCACCATCATGTGA
>DLGN01000034.1 GCA_002482715.1 Oxalobacteraceae bacterium UBA7693 | reverse complement strand
AGATGGCAGAGTGGTCGAATGCACCGGACTCGAAATCCGGCATACGTTTATGACGTATCCAGGGTTCAAATCCCTGTCTTTCCGCCAAGACACATCAGTCGACTATTTGGCGAAGATCAAAAGTCGTGTGAGAAGGTCAAGCTAGAATGAATTTTTCGTTAAAAAACTAAGATAGTGAAGAAATTGACTCTAATGGAGTCACTTCTGAAAAGTTGCTTGACGTAAAATTGTTCAGGAGTAAGGAGCATGCGTAAACATGCTTTATGCATGCAAAATTATAAATAACAACCAAACCGATTTGGTCTTGGTGCATACAGATAATTTTTAACTGTATTTTGTGAAGAGTGAGAAAAAATGGCAAACCTTTTAGACTTAAAGTCAGATGATTTTGACTATAACCCAAATAATCTTCTAGATACTTTGATTAAGCAATTGCATTTAAAAAATGACGCTGCTTTGTCTAGAGCTTTAGAAGTTGCTCCACCAGTAATTAGTAAAATCCGTCATCACCATCTGCCAGTTGGCGCATCGTTGTTGATTCGTATGCATGAAATCAGTGATTTGAGTATCAAAGATTTGCGCGCATTGATGGGCGATCGCCGGGAAAAGTTCCGTATTGGCGATCAGGTAATTCGCGTCGATTAATTCGATTGCGCTGTCGCCAGCACGGGGTTAAATCTGAATTGATTTAACCCCGTTTTCATTGATGGACGTTCATTAATGGTTGATGGCAATACTGCGTTTTAAGCGTCGCCAGACTTTGTGCAGTTTTGTGTACAAATATTGCTTCACCGATAGACATTGTTTTACTCGTTAATTCGATGTGTTAGCATATGGAAACATATCGATGCAAATGATGTTACTTCTCTATCGAGGTCATTATGTCTGTTCAAGTCACAGGTGCTTCCCGTCTTAGTCAAGAGCACAAGATGCGCCTTTATCCTACCAAAATTATCAATATCATCGGTGGTCCGGGTTGCGATAAGTCGCTTTTTTCGTCTGCAATTATTCTAAATTTAAATTTACGCAATAAGTCTGTAGAGCAAATTCCTGATTATGCCAAAACCTTGGTGTGGCAAAAGAATTTTGATGCGCTTAAAAATCAATACCAAGTTGCGCAGCGACAATTTGAAATGCTTGACCTCTTAGATGGGCAAGTTCAGTACTTGGTTACGGAATGTGCGTTGATGCAGGTACTGTATTACAACGAAACATATACTGAAAATATTTGTGATGTCGCCAAGACACGCCAGCAGATACTTAGTTGGTATAACAAGCACGATAATATTAATATCTTGGTTGAGCGTGGAGATAAAAAGTACGTGCAAACCGGACGTTTTCAGAACGAAGAGGACGCGCGTAAAATTGACCAAGCTTTACATGAAATGCTGTTGCGTGAACAAATTCCGTTTATTGCTATGGCACCTGATATTGCAGTCATCAATAATTTCGCAAGAGCTTTGCTTTGATGTGATTGAGTCATCATCGCATATTTAACACTGACTTAGCTTGAAGAATAACTGTACCTAAGCTGAAACGTGGCGGCTTTCTTTTCGCCACGTATTTCCTATCTCTCAAGGTGCGTGGAAATTGCCCGCCTTGGTCTCTGATTTCTATTTCATCGCGTATTTTTTAATACTGGTCGCATTTTTGCGATCATTCATCACTTTTTACCAATTCATATTTCTATTAATTTACTATTTGGCTAGTTCATTGAAGCATTTGGTTTTAGTCGCACTCAATGGCGTTCAATTTCGTTTAAACGTATTTTTAGTGGAGATGAATATGGTGGGTGACTTAGCGATACAAATGACTAAGGTGCGGAAGCGATTTGCTTCTCATGAAGTGCTTAAAAATCTTAACCTGGCAGTGCCACAGAAAAGTATCTTTGCATTTCTTGGTAATAATGGTGAGGGTAAGTCAACGGCAATCCGATTAATGGTTGGATTATTGCGACCCGACAGTGGCGATATTCAAGTTCTGGGGCGTAGTATTTTCTCTGATCGCCAATCGATATTGCGAGACATCGGGTGCTTGGTTGAGGCACCTAGTGCTTATCCAAATTTAACTGCAACTGAGTTCCTAAAAATTGCTTGTCTAATTAAAGCGCTGCCTAATCAGGAAATTGACCGAGTCTTAGAATTGGTTAGTTTACGTACTGACTCGGGGCGTTTGATCCGGCATTTCTCTTTGGGTATGAAGCAACGTCTGGCTTTAGCTCATGCTTTGCTTGGACGTCCGCGTTTATTGATTCTGGATGAGCCAACGAATGGTTTGGACCCCGCAGGAATACAAGAAATTCGTCATTTAATTAGCAGCTTGCCTGAGCAGGCCGAATGCACCGTGTTCGTATCGAGCCATCAACTCGATGAGGTGGAGAAAATCGCGAGCCATCTCGCTCTATTGAAAGACGGTGAGGTGCAATTCCAATGTAAGTTGGATGAGATTTATGCGACTCAGGTTGGCGCGCTCTCATTAAATGTGGATGACGCAGTGCAGGTGGCGAGCCTGCTTCACAAGAACGAATTTCGCACGCAAGTGATAAATACAACTCAGCTTTTGGTGACTGAGATCTCACAAGAATTTGCGTATCGTGTAAATGCATGTGTCGTTCAAGCAAATTTTCGCTTACATGGATCGAGTTTCGAAAAACCGTCATTGGAGCAATGGTTTCATCAACAAACGCAGGCGAGGGTAGCATGATTTTTACTTTGATTCGGGTGGAACTCTTAAAGGTGAAGCGCTCTTTAGCGTTGTTGATGATGCTGGCCTGTCCATTGATGGTGGCGATTCTTTGTTTTGGCGTGCAATTAAAAACCAATAAAACGGGCTTGATTCGA
The DNA here is from genome assembly GCA_002482715.1 of Oxalobacteraceae bacterium UBA7693. Classification (GTDB taxonomy): domain Bacteria; phylum Pseudomonadota; class Gammaproteobacteria; order Burkholderiales; family Burkholderiaceae_D; genus Undibacterium. The sequence goes on along the minus strand of DLGN01000034.1, from coordinate 1,148 downwards.
TGGGATATGTATTGGGCTGGAAATACTGCAATTTGGGGGTATTTTATGTTCCCACTATATTTGGCATTAATTACAGGTTTATTGAATGGGAATGAGCATAAAAATGCAACCTGGCGTTTGATGTTGACGCTGCCGATTCAATCCCGTCAATTGTTCTTAGCGAAATTTGCGCTTGCTGTGATTTTTATGTTCGGTGCAAATTTGGCCTTGATATTGATGACTTCGTTGGCGATTTTTGTGTTTGGATTGTTGGGGTTTTCTACTTTGCAGGCTTTTGAATTTGATTTCTTGCGGTTTATTTTCTTTGCGTGTATCAGTGCGCTGCCGATTTTAGTATTTCAGCACTGGATCAGTTGGCGTGTGCAAAATATTGTTGCACCATTAGCAGCAGGAGTGATTGCGACGATGGGAATTCTTCAAATTGGACAATCGGAAAATTGGATTTATTATCCTTGGAGTTATGTTATGACTGCCTTAAACGCGACATCAATTGATGTGCGTCATCAGGCGATTATTTTGGCAAGCACGGTTGCAGTTTGCTTGCTTGGGATATTGACGTATTGGATAGGGCGCCGCGGCGTGGAATTTGAGTAAGACTGTTGCGGAGTGACGTGTATGGATAAGGTCGAATATGAGCTGGTACAGCTAATGCAGTTAATCTAGCTACTGTAATTTAATCATCTCGATCTTATCCATGAGCATTGCCGGTACTTAAGCTAAAAATAAAAATACTGTCGGTTTTTTATGAAAGTCTGGTGCTGCGTTTGTTTGTAATTGTTTTTTCCAATCGCTAGCAGATTTGGTTTGAATTGATTCAGTTGGCAGGCTCAAATTTGTGGCAACGCAGATCAGTGTTTGTTGATGGCAAGTGCCGGCAAGTGCTTCAAGCATTGGCGTGTTTCGATAAGGTGTTTCGATGATTAGCTGTGTCTGCTTTTCTTTTCGTGAACGGTCTTCGAGTTCTTTAATGCGTTTTGTTCGTGCCGCAGAGTCTGTTGGTAAATAACCGTTGAACGCAAAACTCTGCCCGTTTAGTCCACTTCCCATTATCGCGAGAAGAAGAGAAGAAGGACCGACCAAAGGGCTAACCTTGATGTTGTGTTGATGAGCGAGTCTAACCAGATTGGCTCCCGGATCGGCAACTGCAG
>DLGN01000335.1 GCA_002482715.1 Oxalobacteraceae bacterium UBA7693 | reverse complement strand
CTGGCCTGGAAGACCGGCACCAGCTTCGGTTTTCGCGATGCCTGGGCAGTCGGCGTGTCCGGCCGCCATGCGCTCGGCGTCTGGATGGGCCGGCCGGACGGCACGCCCAATCCCGGCTTTTTCGGTGCCAATATTGCCGCTCCATTATTGCAGCAAATTGCCTTTGCACTGCCACGTAGTCAATTCCCGCAATCGCAGCCAGCAGAAGTGAGTAGTGCGCAAATTTGTTGGCCCTTAGGTACCGCTGCTGAACAGACAGCCGCCACGCATTGTCACGTGAAACGCAGCGCATGGATTTTGAAAGAGACGATACCTCCAACTTTACCTGATCGATTGCGCGCACGTAGCTTGTTAGAAAATATCTGGATAGATCCGCAAACACAGCTGCGCACAACGCCAGCTTGCAACCCACAAGCGCAACAACACGAGGTCGCGCGTTGGCCCTCGCTATTGGAGGCATGGATTAGCCCGCAGCGCAAACAAGAATTAGGCTTGGTCTCATGGAGCACCGACTGCCCCCAGCTCAATGTGGTCGGTAGTATCAAACTCATGGGACTTAATCGAGGTAGTCGCCTGCGTACAGCGCCAGGCAAACAAAACGTCATAGTCACCCTCGATGCTGTCGGCGGTAGTGGCCAACATTATTGGCTATTGGATGGCAAGCAGACTGAAAACGCCAATGGCAAAAAGCGACAAAGCTTCATCATCAATACCGCCGGTGCGCACAGCATTACTGTGATTGACGCGGCTGGTCATGTCGATAGTGTGGGGTTTGTGGTGGATAAGCGGGATTAATCACGTGGTATCAGCATAGTCTGCAAACCATGTGTAGGCGTCTATGGTCAGATTGGTTTTTAATCCAAAAATACAGCATTAAGTCCCGAACGCGAGCATCTCTTGCTTATGCAATTTACGCGCTAAAATTTCTAAATAATGCGTCTGCATACGCAAAGAAAATCCGGCGGAATATGGATTCATAAAACCATGTTTACATCCAATCGCCACTTCCGCTTGATGGCCGCGTTGCCGTAATTCTTTGACGACGATATTGGGTTGGTAAGCATTTTCATGTTCGGCGAAAATGAAATGGGTATCGCAACGACTTTGGATGTCTAGATGGTCGCGGATCCGTGATCCGTAAAAGAGGGTAGCGCTGTCTAGTTGTAGGGATAGTTCTGTACTCGCCAGCCACCAGGCGCTGGCGCCAGCACTAAAAGCGATCACATGAGTGAGTTGCTGCTGGTCTTGTGCGATGGTTTTGAGTTTTTTTGCAAAAGCTTGGACCCCACCTGAAGCCAAAAAGGCTTGATATGCTTGTTGCTCATTGTTTGTCGCATAGCCAGCGTCAAACGGTGAGGCAATGATGCAAGATAATCCTAAGTGACGTTGTAAACTAGCGATGGCAGGCGTGTTGCCGAATACATCGGTGACAATTAATACAGTTGCAGGCATTGAGGTAAACATCAGACAAGCTGAGGTGAAGCAAAAAAGAGCGCGAAGCTTATCGGGTTGAGATGCGGAATGCAAGCTTGCTTAGTATTTACTTCGCATTTACTTGGACTTCACATAGAAGTCCACGGTTAAAAATGTGCGCTCAGTCGCTAAAGTATTTCCGCAATCGCCCATTGAATTTCCGCCAGTGCTGCCGGATCGCTTTCATTCAAGCTACTTTGTAGTGCTGGCAGGCTGCGTTTGTCGGCAAGATCGCCAAGTGCATGGGCGGCATTCGCGCGTACGAAGGGGTGGGGATCCTGTAGTAAAGCGGTGATTCTCAGGCTCCAATGACGTGGTGCAAAATCGCCCAAGGCACGCGCAGCTTCTGCCCGTACAAAGGGGTCTTGATCATTGAGCATAATTGCAATCACGGCGGCAGTTTCTTGAAACCGCATTTCACTCAATCCCCATAAAGCCAGACGGCGCACGGTCGCGCGTTGATCGTGTAAGGCTAAGACAAGCGCTGGGATGGCGGCGCGTTGTTTGAATGAAGCGACTTCTAGCGCATGCCGATTTTGAAAATCAGCGCGACGCAGGGCTAGTGCTAAGGCAGTGAAATTAGGATTGTGCAGTTTGTCTAATTCATTTGCTGCTAAGTTTCCAGCCAAGTTCTTATCTGAATTTTCGGTGCCGCTAGAATCGCCATTGCTTAAATGCTGTGTTTGTGCAAACAGAGCATGCGGCCAGCGTAGCTGCTCGCCAGTGAGACTAATGGCAGCTAAGGGCAGCAAAATCACGATACTAATAATCACGCTGACGATCCAAGTTGATTTGCGGACGGCGGCGCGTTGACGATGTGGTTCCAAGATCGCCATGATCCGTGCCATCAGTGTTTTGCCACGTGCTGCCAAGGCATTGATGCTGGCATGTGGCGCATCCGCTTGTTTTGAGACTTGTATCAGGGTTTGCGCATAGCCTGACGCGCTGCTTCCGCTTTTCAATACTTTGTCGTCTGCGGCACATTCCATATTAAATTGCAGATCTCTGAGCATTAACCAAATCAGAGGATGAAACCAATACAGTGCCGCGACCACGCGCGCCAGGATTAAACTTAACCAATCGTAATGCGCGATGTGTGCCAGTTCATGTCGCAGAATGTCATCGGCTTCAATTTGTTCATCTGGTGTGAGTCGATTGAATGTCGCACGGTCGATCAAAATCACTGGATTCAATAGACCCCAACTCACAGGAGCCCGCAGGCGATCAGAAATCATCAACTGTACCGGACGTTGAATCTGATAGCGCGTACTCAGTTGCGCCAATTTACTCATCCAAATTTGTGCTGTACGTGGGTCTATGTCTTTCGACGACATTGGTGACGATGCGCGATATAAATGCTGGAGACGCAGAATATCCAACAGAATTTTGAGTAGCAAAAGTGCGCTGATCGCAGCATAAATGATCAGCACGGTCTTGAGTAAATGGGGCTCTTCTTGTTGACTAATGCTAGTACTAATATAGGCGATGCCAGGCAAATCGGGCAATAGTAATGGGGCGTCGCTAATGGCGGAGATGGCTAGTGGCAAACTGATCGGTGCACTCGGTAACAGAAACCACAGCAAAGGCAAACTCAGCAACGCCAATATGCTGAGCTGCCCAGCATGGACTTTGCGACTTGCGGATTGTCGCTTGAATAAACTTAATGCCAATAACAGCGCCAACAGAATTACACTGATCTTGATGACGATGCCGATTAGATCGAGTAATTCCCATGGGCTGGAATTGGCGATGGGGTTCATCTTCCTTCTTTCTTCGCTTTATCAATTAAGGCTTGCAATTGATCGATATCGGTACTACTCAATTTGTCCGACATGCCGAGCAGTGCCGTTGCGGCGCTGGCCGGGGAATCATTGAAGAAAACGCCAACTAGTTTCTTTAATGCCGAGTCAGCGACTTTGTTTTTTGCTTCGACGGCTTTATAAAAATAACGTTGCCCTTCTTCGCGATGCGTCAGTACGCCTTTGTCTTCCAATCGACTCAGCATCGCACGTATTGCTGAGTTGCTGGGAGGCTCATCCAATTGCTCTTGAATTTGCGCTGCGGTCGCTTCTTGCAGACGATAAATGATTTCGACCACTTGGCGTTCCCGCCAAGGCAGATCTTCTAATCCGATTTTTTCCGTAGTCATAATTTTCATTTGGTTGGTGTTGCGGTACCTTGGACCCCATCGTCATTTGCTAGAGCCGCATTATTTCTTCAACAAAGCTTGTTCTGCCTTGGCTAAATTATCTTGATAGCCTTTGATGGTCTTCGGGCTACGTTGTGGATTGGCCTGTGCCAACGTAATCGCTTTGGCGAATTGCGTTTTGGCTTCGGCAAAGCGGCCTAATTCTAACAAAGCTTCACCA
>DLGN01000379.1:1029-2615 GCA_002482715.1 Oxalobacteraceae bacterium UBA7693 | reverse complement strand
CAAAGAACGTACCGATGATAGAGGTGATGATGCACACCGCACCAATCCAGAGTGGCAGCTGCATGAACAATTTCAGTTCATCACCAGCAAAGTAAATGCCTCCCAGCAACATGGTCGCAACAGTGGTTACGGCATAGGTCTCGAACAAATCGGCCGCCATACCCGCACAGTCACCAACATTGTCACCAACATTATCGGCAATCACTGCAGGATTACGTGGGTCATCTTCTGGAATACCTGCTTCGACTTTGCCGACCAAATCAGCGCCAACGTCGGCACCTTTGGTAAAAATACCGCCGCCAAGTCGAGCAAAAATAGAAATCAGAGAAGCACCGAAAGCCAAACCAATCAATGGCTTGATCACGTCATGTTGGGACATGCCACCAGCGGAACCACTGCTCAGGTACATATAAAACAATGCGACACCGAGCAAACCTAGGCCTGCAACGAGCATACCTGTAATGGCGCCACCTTTAAATGCAACATCTAAGGCTTGATTCATCCCTTTGGTCGCAGCTTGCGCGGTACGCACATTGGCACGCACAGACACATTCATACCGATGAAACCACAGGCGCCAGACAACACGGCACCGATCAGAAACCCAATCGCAGTAATCATGCCTAGACCAGGCAAAATCGCGATCGCAATGAATAAAACCAAACCAACGATTGCGATAGTTTTATATTGGCGCGCCAGATAAGCAGCGGCACCTTCTTGAATCGCTGTCGCAATTTCCTGCATACGGGCATTTCCCGCATCCTGTTTCAAAATCCAACTTCTTGTAATTAAACCGTAGAGTACCGCGAGTACTCCACACGCTACAACAATCCACAGACTTAATACCATGTTGACGCCTCCAATTTTTGTTGATGTTGATTACGCTAAGCTTTTGACTTTACGCCACTTAGCACGCATCACACCGTTTATAGAAATAAGCGAAATAGAACAACAGACATTTTTGTTTTTAAAACTGAATCTGGTATTGGGACAAAAAACAAATACAGAAAATGCTTGGGAGAACCTCCATCAAAAAAGACAACGATTAAATATAATATAAAACACAATACCACGGTCAAAAAAAAGCGGACACAAAGTCCGCTTTTCTTTATTCTGCGAGTGCCGCAAATGCCGCATCGCGTATGGCATCAACCGCCCCGACGCCTGCAATTTTGCGATACTTAGGAGCACCTGGCTTACCAGATTTTGCCCAATCACCGTAATAGCTAACCAAGACTTCCGTTTGATTATGATAGACCGACAAACGCTTTTGCACGGTCTCTTCTTTATCATCATCACGCTGTACTAAATCTTCACCAGTTTCATCGTCTTTACCTTCGACTTTTGGCGGATTAAATTTCACATGATATGTACGACCAGAACCAGGATGCACGCGACGTCCACTCATACGTTCGATGATCGCACTATCTGGCACATCAATTTCCAACACATAATCAATCGCGACACCTGCATCTTTCATCGCATCGGCTTGTGGCGTGGTTCTTGGGAAGCCATCAAACAAATAACCATTTGCGCAGTCATCTTGTTTCAAACGTTCTTTGACCAAACCAATGATAATGTCATCGGA
>DLGN01000379.1:0-977 GCA_002482715.1 Oxalobacteraceae bacterium UBA7693 | reverse complement strand
TTTTTTTGCTTCCACGCCTAACGGTGTTCCTGCTTTTACCGCTGCACGCAACATGTCTCCGGTGGAGATTTGTGGAATACCGAATTTTTCCTTAATGTAATTGGCTTGCGTGCCCTTGCCTGCTCCGGGTGCTCCCAACAAAATAAGACGCATTTTTATTTCCTAGACGAGTTTAATATTCTGTAAGTCTTGCAAATGGTGATTTGCAAAACATGATAATTTTTTGAAATAAGCTTGATTATTGTTTTACGAGGCGAGGTAAAGTCGCCGTCATTTATTTTGTTCTTTACGAAATTTACCACAGTTTTTTCCGCTTGAAACGCTTTCCAAGAACGACACCATGGTTTTTTCTCAGAACATCAAAAAAATGTTCTGACGCGTTGTAAATCCTCTAGCGTATCAACTCCAGCTGCAGGGCTTTGCTCAGTGACATGCACCGCAATCGCGATTCCATTCCATAGCACACGCAATTGTTCTAGTGCTTCAATTTGTTCTAGCGGAGAAATGGGCAATGTAGGATAGGTTTGCAAAAATTGATTTTGATATGCATACAAACCAATATGTCTCAAAGCTTGATACTCGACAGGCATCTCTTGTTGACTCTGCGCAAAAGCGTCACGAGCCCAGGGCATCGTTGCTCGAGAAAAATATAATGCCCGAGAAAATTTATCTAACACGACTTTGACAACATTCGGATTAAACAAGTCCTGCACTGTGTGAATGGCGTGTGCAGCCGTTGCCATGGGGGTTTGCAGATTCACCAATGCAGCAGTTGCAGCTATCAATGCAGGATCGATGAGTGGTTCATCACCCTGCACGTTCACCACCACAGCATCATCGGACAAGCCCATTGCCGCCGCGACTTCCGCAATTCTATCGGTGCCGGATGGATGATCGGAACGTGTCATTTGCACTGCAATACCATGTTCACGACAAGCTGCAAAGATATCCGCATGATCGGTCGCCACTACCACTTG
>DLGN01000285.1:20450-20954 GCA_002482715.1 Oxalobacteraceae bacterium UBA7693 | reverse complement strand
CTGTAGTCAGCGCCGCCATCGGTCAAGCCTATGATGGCATCAACGACATTGCCAACCTCTTTTGGATTGATAAAGTGTGTCATACCGAATTTGCGCGCCATGCTCTCGCGGGCCGGATTGATATCGACGCCAATGATTTTATTCGCGCCAATCATGCGTGCTGCCTGAATCACATTTAATCCAATACCGCCTAAACCAAATACGACGACGTTTGCGCCAGCTTCCACTTTTGCTGTGAACAAGACAGCGCCAACGCCTGTCGTCACGCCACAACCGATGTAGCAAACTTTATCAAATGGTGCGTCTTCTCGGATTTTTGCTAGCGCGATCTCCGGTACCACGATGTAGTTGGAAAAAGTGGACGTTCCCATGTAATGGAAAATCGGCTTGCCATCTATCGAAAAACGACTGGTTGCATCGGGCATCAAGCCGCGCCCCTGTGTGCTGCGAATTGCCTGGCATAGATTGGTTTTTTGTGAGAGACAGAATTTGCACTCACGGCAT
>DLGN01000285.1:20078-20413 GCA_002482715.1 Oxalobacteraceae bacterium UBA7693 | reverse complement strand
GTGTAGAGCGGAATGACGTGGTCATCTTTCTTCAGACTCTTCACGCCAGGACCAACATCAACCACGATGCCTGCACCTTCATGTCCAAGAATCGACGGGAAAATACCTTCAGGATCAGCACCCGATAAGGTGTAGTAATCAGTGTGGCAAATACCAGTCGCTTTGATCTCGACTAAGACTTCACCCGCTTGCGGGCCTTGTAAATCGACTTCTTCTACGGTCAGTGGTTTTCCTGCTTCCCAGGCGATGGCGGCTTTGGTTTTCATTGTATTGTTCTCGACTGAATTAAACCCGAATTTTCCATTAGACGCACCTGCGGTGCTATTTGTGTGCTG
>DLGN01000285.1:12762-20070 GCA_002482715.1 Oxalobacteraceae bacterium UBA7693 | reverse complement strand
GCCTCATTCGCAACAAAACTGCCTCAAAAAGTGCATCCGCCATCATCACAAATCCTAATGGAAAATCTGGGTTAAAAGATGAAATGGATTTGTTCTTCAATTTTCCTGAACCGGATTTTAACCTTATTTTGGCTTTCTCATTTTGTTATGCTGTGGTTCTTCAGATCCGCTAAAATCTTTAGCATATTTTCTTAAGCAAGCATTCTATGTTCGGTTTGAAAGGAATTTACGGGGCAAGACTGTTGCGCTCTCGGTAGAAGAAATTGTGAACTTCTCTTAGCATATTGAATAAGTATGGATAAAATGGGCGAACATGCGGTCTGATGCATCAGTTCTTAGCTTCGTTTCGAATTCAAATTTGTCGTTATTGTGGTCAATTGTAGTCATTAATCAGGAGTTATCATGGCTTTTACGCCCTTCCGTTCAATCGGGCAAGGTATTAAGTGGTTCTGGAATGCGGTCGATACAAGTCGGCGTTTCGTCATCAATTTTATTTTTTTGCTATTGGTGATCTTGCTGCTAAATGCCATGTTTTCATCTGATAAATTAAAGATCGACGATAAAACTGCATTGATATTGAATTTTAAAGGGCAAATGGTAGAGCAGCATGCAGGAAGCGCAAGCGATGCTTTCTTGGCAGAAGTTCAGGGTGAGAACAAACGTTCAACGCAATTGCGCGACGTGTTGACGGTGCTTGATGCTGCGACTAAAGATCCTAAGATTAATCATGCGATCTTGATGTTAGATGGAATGCAGGGCGCTGGTTTGCCAATTTTGCGGGAAGTTGCCGCCGCCTTGGAACGATTCAAAGCTAGTGGTAAAAAGGTAATCGCTTGGGGATCTAGTTTCGATCAGCGCCAGTATTATTTGGCTGCCCATGCGAATGAAGTTTATATGCACCCTATGGGAAATGTCATGCTGAGCGGTTTTGGCGGTTACCGCAATTATTACAAAGATGCATTAGACAAAATCGGTATTACAGTCAATGTATTGAAAGTCGGCACTTTTAAAAGTTTTGCCGAGCCGTATATTGCAAATGGACCTTCTCAAGCATCGTCAGAAGCCGAGGCTTTTTTGTATAACGCGATGTGGAAGTTATATACCGACGGCGTAGAAAAAGCGCGCAAGCTCCCCGCTGGTTCGGTCATGACGAGCATTAATAACTTGCCAGAGATGCTGAAAGCAGCAAATGGTAGCGTCGCCCAATTTGCGGTAAATGCTAAGTTAATTGATGGATTGAAATCACGTGATGAATTGCGTCAGATGATGTTGGGATTGGGCGCTAAAGACGAGCAAACTAAGAGCTTTAAGCAGGTCAATTTTGACGATTATTTACAAGCGCAAAATCACTTTTCTTTTGGCCCTGCGGTTGCTGTGATTGTGGCTGAAGGTGAAATCAGTGAGGGCAATGCTCCACCTGGTGCGATCGGCGGTATGTCGACTGCAAATCTAGTCCGCAAAGCACGTGAAGATGAACAAGTCAAAGCGGTCGTAGTGCGGGTTGATTCTCCTGGCGGTAGCGCATTTGGCTCTGAATTAATTCGTCAAGAGTTAGAGTTGACACGCAAAGCTGGTAAGCCAGTCGTTATATCTATGGGTAATGTGGCAGCATCAGGTGGTTATTGGATTTCAATGTCATCCGATGAAGTGATTGCTGATGCTGCGACGATCACCGGATCGATTGGTGTGTTTGCAATTTTTCCAACCGCAGACAAAGTTTTGGACAAGATTGGCGTCCATACTGCTGGCACCACGACGACTTGGTTGAGTGATTCATTTAATCCTTTACGCCCGATGAACCCAAGATTTGGCGAAGTGATTCAATTAGGCATCAACAATATTTATTCTGAATTTACGACGAAAGCTGCTGCGGCACGTAAAACCACACCAGAAAAAATCGATGAAGTTGCACAAGGTCGTGTCTGGACTGGCGAGCAGGCAAAAGAGCGTGGTTTGGTCGACCGTATCGGTAGTTTTCAAGATGCGTTGAAATCGGCAGCGACACTCGCTAAATTGGGTAGTGATTATCGTGTGACTTATATCGAACGTGAACCATCTAAGTTTGATCGTTTCTTTAGTATGTTTGAAGATGGTGCAGCGAAAGCAGCAGCGCGTGCGATTAATGATCAATTCAAAGTCGCAGTAGCGCCAAGTGGCATTCCACCTGCGGCTGCAACTGAAATGATTAAGGATTTGGCTTGGTTGGCGGATTTGCGAAAAGAAAATCGTAGCTACATGGTGATGGCACATTGCATGTGTACTTTGCCCTAGTTTACATTTGATGTGATCGGTTAAAAAAGGGAGGCAAATCGCCTCCCTTTTTTTGTCTGTAAATTAAAAACTATGTGGATATCATCATATTCATTGATATTCAGCCATATTCAGCTTCCAATTTCTGCATGAATACCAAAGAATATGGGGTATACATTGGGTTTCGCGGTGTTGAAATCAAATCAGAGAAAATCAAACTAGAAGGACATAAGCATGAATTTTGGTGAGAAGTTAAAGCAAATTCGAACGCAGAAAAACCTGACGCAACCGCAAATGGCGGAGGCAATCGGTATCGAACAGTCCTATTTGTCGAAACTGGAAAACGATAAATCCATTCCTTCAGCCGAGATGTTTCAAGCAATCATCCGATCCTTGGACATGGATTCTAAGGAATTTTTGAAGGATATTGATAGAAAAATTTTGCAGACTTCACTTAAACAAATTCCAGAGGTTGCCGCTTACTTAAACGCAGAAATTAGTGTGAGAACACACAATGCAAAAAAATGGTTATTTGGTTCTGCATTGTCTTGTTTCTTTGGATTTGCGCTTTTATTGGCGGCTAATGAGGGAATTTTTTATCCGAATAACTTATACAAATACGAGTCCAAAGGTGTGTTCCTGAAAAATGAGCCTGAAGATATATTCGAACAATTCGAAAAAATTGTGAATTTGAAGTTCACTGCCAAAATTATTACGCGCGAGGAAGCCGCGGGACAGATAGCGGATTTTACTGAGAATCGTAAACGCCCACTATCAATTGAGAAAAATCGCGATCATGGCACGGTCTTTTATGAGAATGTCGAGGGTGGTCGTCGTAAATTTGAATTGATCAAAGTAAGTTATGTCCGATCTACCCAAAACCAATTGATTCAATTTATTGGAGGACTATTTGTTTTCTGTGGCTTGTTAGGTTTTTTTCTTGACTTGCGTTTACGCAGGCTGCAAGCGACTTAAATGTGGCAGCTTTAGGCGCATAAATCGTAACTATTTCTTGGAAGTGCCTAAGTTTAATCCGTGTTTTTTTAGATAGAAGAGTTGGACAAACATCCGTGTTTTTTTAGATAGAAGAGTTGGACAAACAATAGAGGATGAAGAATGCTGTTTAAGTATATTCGGATCGTAGTTGCACTTCTGTTCTTTGGCTATGGTTTGGTCAGACTTGGAGTCGGTAGCCTGTTACTTGGACAGACAATTGGATTGATTGATTTTCCCGTGTTTCATCAGCCTTTAACTGACATTGGTAATTTTCTTGCGAAGTCCGTCGAGAAACAAATCATACCCTTCTCTGTAGCTGGCTATGTTAGCTACATTGCGCTGATGGGTCTAGTACTGTTAATTGGAGCTGTTAGAACCTTAAAGAATTTAGCGTTAGGGTTGACTTTTATTGCCGTGTTTATCGTGATGTATGCCTTACTCTTTCTTAATTTTCAGACGATTAATCCAAAAATAATTCACTTGGTAGTTTGTATGATTTTGTTTGGCATTCTGTTGAGTTTGAAAAGTATGGGGAGTGGTTTAAAAAAATTGAACTAGGCTAGGCGAGCTGCACGTGATAGAGGTGGTGAAGCAGATATTACATCGCATCTTAGCTGATAGAATTCTTGCAGTTGAAAATGTAGTAAATAATAATGGTAGTTTTTATCAATGTATTTGAATGAGCAGAGCTTGCTTTTTAAATTAGGAAAGGAAAAACATGTCACAAATCAGAACTTTTTTTGCAGGTGCAACGACGATGGCAGCGGCTTTGGCTGCGGTGTTTGCTTTAACTGGCGCCAGAGAGCCAGTTAAACACGAGCGATTTGATGAAATTACCGTGGGCCGGATTAATATCGTTGAACCCGATGGTACAAAGCGTATGGTGATTTCTAATCGTGCTCAATTCCCTGGCGATTTTCATCAAGGAAAAGAGGGCGCTCGTCCAGATCGCCGTAGTTTTGCCGGGATGATTTTTGTGAATGAAGAAGGTACAGAAAATGGTGGTTTCATTCAAAAGGGTAGCATCGGAGAAAATGGCAAAATCGATGCAGGTTTATCGTTGACCTTTGATCGTTTCCGCCAAGATCAGGCTTTGCAACTCATTAGTACTGATGGTGCCAATCATCAATCAACTGGGATACGCATCAATGATGTGCCGATATACAAAACCACTTCCATGGACGACATGAAGAAATTTGCCGCAGAGGCAGAAAAGTTACCCGCCGCTGAGCAAGCTGGGTATTGGAAAAAATTGTCGGATGAAGGACGCCTCTCTGAAAATAGGATTTATCTTGGCAATACACGCGATAAAGGTTCCGCGCTCAGTTTGAAAGATGCCAAAGGGCGCACGCGTATGATGTTATTGGTCAGTGCGGCAGGTCAGGCAGAAATTCAGATGTTGGATGAAGCTGGTAAAGTCGTTAAAAGTATAACGCCAGGCAATTAAAAATTCGGTATTGATTCGACTCATTAGGACTTACGCAAAATTGCGCTGGCTAGAGCCTGCCCTCGAATGTCTTAGTCGGGGGTGGGAAGCCGAAGGCAGTACGGTTGCTTGGACTGACCCAGCGACGGCAGGGGGCGAAGCGAACCAACAACGCCAGCGTCTGTTTTGCGTAAGTCCTATTCATATCAAAGCATAAAAAAGCCACCATGTGAAAACACAGGGTGGCTTTTTCTTTGATGTGTAAAGCTCGAAGCTCGATATCCGCCTATTTTAAGCTAACTTTCTGACTCAATTTCCCGCCTTTGATACTGTCATAGTTGACGACAATTTCACCGCCACTGCTCTCCACTAAGAAGTACAAAGTCGTATTGCCAAAGCCTTGCACGCCGTTGACCATCAGGCGCTCAGGCCTATGTTCTTGCAGGTCAATTTGATTGGTGTAAGGATTGCGGACGATGCCACTGGCAAGCACTTTGCCACCGTTCACCGTTGCCAGATCAACGCGATGTAATTTGTTCGCAATCACGATATTGCTGACGCTAGGAATCGCACGTTCGTTGACCAAAGGCAGTTCAACTCGCCATAAATTGCGTGCTTCTTTTTTGACAGTGGGTTCCAAAAAGCGCAGTTTCGGTACGTGCATGGCATTGAGTAACACAAAGGCTGCATTGCGGTGGGTTTCTTCTTCCAGCATCCAGCCTTCTGGCATACGGCCCGTATTTTGACGCCAGCCACCAACTTCGACTTTGCCATACTGCGGATGATCGGCTTCTTTGAACGGAATGAATTGACGGCCAAACGTCAGCATGTCATTCCACTTCATTTGATCATAGCCTTTAGGTTCATTCGTTGGTGGACGAACAGGATCGCCGACTTTTGGTGCAGGATCGAAACGCACAATATTGGCATCGTCCATCACACGACCAAACAGTTCCGGCACAAAGCCAAACGCACCAACGATACCGTAGAAGTGATCGGTCGTACTGCCATAAGCTGTGTAGAGATCACGCCAGGTAATCATATAGCGATAGCCCGGCATCATTTTTTCGCCCTCGCGCCCAAGGAAATCAAAGGTTCGATTGTCAGCGGCATTGACTGGGGTCTGCGTTGGTGAACCTGGTCCGCGTAAAATCATGCGACCTGAATTGTGGAAACTAATCACACTAGACACTTCTAAGTGATCGAGCGCCCAATTGGCGATGCTGCGGGTTTCAGGGATTTGCAATGGATAATCAGTCGCGCCGTTTTGAATATAACGCGGTGCCCAGTCATAGCCCCAGGTACGATTTGGATCGGCGTAGCCTACGCTATCTTCGCCCATCAAACCATCTCCATCTTGATCAACGCCTTCTTGACCGAGCAGGAGATAATCCCCCAGTTCACCCGGTTCTAGCGGTAGCAAAACACGTGGATCTTTCGGGTCGAGTTTGCGATTGCCTAAACCCATTTGCACTTTCTTACGCATTGATGTGATAACGCCATCTTTGTTGACATCGCTAGGACCATCTTCATCGACTTTGCCATCACGATCGTCGTCAAACGGCCAAGGTGATGAACGTGGGTAACTGGCGGTTGATGGTTCGTCGAACCACTTCGCTCGGCTATCCGGACTGACGCTAGGTACAAAGTAAAGCGTAGAACGATCAACGGTTTCGGTGATTTTTTCTAGCTTGCCATAATTTTTCAGAATGTAGTCGATGGTGTAGAGCACCGTATCTGCTGCCTGCGCTTCGTTCGCGTGAATGGCACCGTCAACATAAGTCGCAGGTTTGTCGCCAGCCTTGCCAGTTTTCTCGTTGTTGATGGTCAGCATCCACATATCGGTACCAGCAGCTGTTTTGCCTATGCTCTTGAGCGTGACTAAATTCGGATAGGCGGCAGCATAGCCTTTCATGTAATCGACAATTTCTTTGTTGTGATGCACGCGATTGAAGTGGGGTTGTGGTGGTTTCACCGTATCAGCCACACTGATACTGCTGATACCACACATGGCTAAGGCCAGACTCATCGCTGACAATTGAAATTGCATTTTGCTTGTTATTGTCGTTTTCATTTCAGTTTGCCTTTCCCAAAGTAATTGTCGTCATTGCCTGTCCCGCTTGTGAAGTCCATAAGCCGATATCGACCGTACTTCCTTTACTGCCTTTGACTAACCATTCTGCTTTGATCGTCGTGGCAGGTTCTAGGCGTTCAACGGTTGCTGCACGATTGAGTGTTAATGCCGTGACGCCTTGTCCAGGACGCATTTCCAAACGAACTGGGAGTTTATTGCGCATGCGTGTTGATAATTTAGTGTGGGTAGGAAGTTCACCTTGGATACCACCGACAGCACTAATTTTCCAAACATCATTACCTTGTGCCACCACTTTGGTTTCCAGAATTTCTAATTGGGCTAATTTGCCGCTCCAGTCGAGAATTTGGTTGGTATGCACTTTTAATGCAGGTTCTAACACTTTGGCGGATGGCGCATACTCTGCATAAGGTGCGATACCGCCAACTTCAACTTCTGTGCCATCCGGGAGTTTGAATGCTTTCCACGCAATGATGGACTCTGGCGCATTGGTGCTCAGATAGTTGAGTAGATCTTTTTCACCATCGGCTTTGGCTGCTGCGCC
>DLGN01000285.1:0-12719 GCA_002482715.1 Oxalobacteraceae bacterium UBA7693 | reverse complement strand
GGGCGAGCCGCAGGATTTGCGCCTGCCGTTGCGCTCTCAGTAGCGGGCGCCTTGGTCGTCGGCGCTCCCCACACATCGAGTTCTATTGTCTGCACGCCATAGTGGAAATACAGCCAATTCGCCAGACTACCTTTGCCGGTTTGTTTTGCACTACGTTTGCTGTCTAAGCCCGCTTGGTCTAAGGATTTTTTATAGACGTCGCCCAAGCCAGCCAAGGTTTTTAAATCATCTGCTTCAATTTTATTGGCTTCAGCCGCAGGTGTTGCACCTGGTGGTGTGATGCGTTCAAATCCGGTTGGTGCAGACAATAATTGATTGGCAGGGCCAAACACCACTGCCATCGCAATATTTTTGTGCGCTAAGACCGCATCCATAATCGATTTGCTTTCTGATGTGACGCCGGGCCATGGTCCGGCGTTGGCATCAGCTACTGGAAAGCCGGCAGGGAAATTGCGATCAGGATGAATTCCGCCAACACCATCTTCGTTGTAGACGCCATCTTTGTCGTCGTCTTTGCCTTCGATGTAGACGCGATGCGTGCCGCGTTCACCTTTGCTGACATCGGCCTTGATCATGCGACGTGGGTCTTTGGGATCAATGATCATATCGCCAGCGGGATCTTTGATCCGCATTTGTGTGATGATGCCATTACCATCAAGATCGTCAGCGCCGTCTTCAGCGATTAAGCCGTCCAGATCACGATCAAGTTTGCCATCAATGCCTGCGCGTAGCTGACGTGGTGTCGCGAACAAAGCATTGTGTGCATCGGGATTAAGCGCTGGTGCAATGTAAATAGTGCGGTTTGCTAACAAATCCTCGATCTTCTTCTCTTTGGAGGTCGCTAGCGTTTCAATCAAATGCATCGCGGCTTCTGAGCCGGCGTGATGAAATCCAGCGATGTTCGCCCCCACAAATAAAGCAGGTCGTTTATTCGGATTGGTTTTTCCAGCCCCCGCAATCTGCACAAAATAGAGCGCGTCACCACCAGCGCTCTTGCCGATCACTTGTAATTTGACACGTTCTGGGTGCTTTTGCGCGAATGCTTGAATTTGTTTTTCTATGGTTTCGAAATTACGATAATCAGGACTTGCCGCCATGCTAGACAATGCAGCGAATCCCAGACTGAGTCCTATACTGAGTTGCAAAACTGTTTTTTTAAATGGTCTTACCATGTCACCCTCCATTGGAAATGTGGGCTTTGGACTATCTTCATTTGTGTTTAGTTCAACGCCATGAAACGAAGAATGCTTTCGACGCTCAGACTTTTACCTCTAAGAACCTATGCTTGTGGAACTTAATTAAGTCGTTTATGCTCTAAATATATTTAGACGAGACTTTCGCAAAACAGCCACTAGCGTCGTTAGCCTTGTCTCACCGTGCAATTTGTACTGGGATCTGTTCGGTGCGCTGGCTAGCGAATTTTGTGTAGATCCTATTTGATGCACATTTGCTTCCCATTTTTGAATTCCTCATTGACGACACATATTTATGAAACTCACTACTTTATCTTTGGCGCTGACACTGGCACTTAGTGGTTTGGCACAAGCACAGACCTCAGCACAGACACCAGCCTCGTTGCCAGCATCCTCCGAGCCGACTGCATTTACGATGAGCTCAGGAACGGAGCGAACCGCTGAACAGTTAGCGATGATTTTTGAAAAGGCTGATTTAAGTTTGAAACTAGATCCACAGACCCGCAGTGTGAGTGGGAATGCGGTATTAAATTTTAAGGCGAATGCGGTATTAAAACGCTTGGTGTTGGAACTAGACAAAAATCTCAAGATTGAGTCCGTGAGTATTAATGGTAAAGCATTGCATAGTGAAGCCATCAGCAATCCAGACGGTCGCCTGTTCTTGAGCCTGGATCAGGCGATGAATAAAGGTGAAACTGCAGAAGTGAATATCCGCTATCAAGGTGTTCCGCGCATTGCAAAACGCGCGCCTTGGGATGGCGGTTTTGTCTGGAGTCAAACGTCCACTGGTGCTCCTTGGATAGCTTCGGCGGTGCAAGGTGAGGGCTGTGATTTATTCTGGCCGTGTATTGATCATCCGATGGGGAAACCACAATTGATGAGCTTGCACATTGCTGTGCCGTCTCCGCTCGTTGTCGCGGGTAATGGTATCGCGCAAGGCATGGATGAGAAAGACGGCTGGCGTACCTATCACTGGCAAATCAAACACCCAAGTACCTACGGAATTGCGATGAACGTTGGTCCATACGAACTACTCGAAGATAATTATCAAAGTCGTTTTGGTAATCGCATCGCATTGAAGATGTGGCATTTGCCAGGCAATCAAGAAAAAGCAAAACATCTGATGTCAGAATTTGCGCCAATGTTAGATTTTTTTGAGAGTAAATTTGGTCCTTATCCATTCGGTGATGAAAAAATGGGCGTAGTAGAAACACCCCATCTTGGAATGGAGCATCAAACCATCAATGCTTACGGCAATGAGTATAAAAAATCGCCGCATGGATATGATTGGCTATTGCATCATGAGTTCGCACACGAATGGTTTGGCAATCAAATGACCAATCAAAATTGGGACGACTTTTGGTTGCATGAAGGTTTTGCTTCCTATATGCAGCCTTTGTACTTGCAGTATTTGCGCAGCGAGCGTGATTACCAAGTTGGTATGCATGAGCAGCGTTTGCGTATCGTGAATAAATTTCCGATGGTGACCGGTCATTCTATGAGTGAAAAAGAAGTGGCAAATGGGCCTGGCAACGATGTGTATTTTAAAGGCTCGCATATCTTGCACACTTTGCGTGGGCAGATTGGTGATGAAGCATTTTTTAAAGCGGTTCGTTTGTTGATTTATGGTCGTAATGATCCTAAACCAGGTAATTTTTCACCGCGTTATAGCAGTACCAAAGAATTTATTCAGATTGTGAATCAAGTTACTAAGAAAGATTGGAGCTGGTTCTTTAAAGGCTATTTAATGCATGCGGCATTGCCCGAACTTATTTCTAAACGCAACGGAAATGTTCTTCAACTTGAGTGGAAATTGCCAGATGCTAGTGTGTTTCCATTGCCGGTCGAAGTAAACGTGAATAACAAAATTGTGCGTGTTGCGATGGAGAAGGGGCAAGGGCAAATTCAATTACCTGCGCACGCAACATTCACCATTGACCCGGCAGCGAAGTTGTTGAAACATGAACCACAAATCGAAGCTTGGCTTGCCGATGTGCAGGCGAAAGCGCGCTTGGCAAGGGCGGTGAAGTAATCAGTAAATCAAGGGACTAGACGTCAATCAATGGATTAAAAATGGGATGCGCAACCTGGTGTCAGGTCACTGTTGCTCATACTATTTTTTTGCGGTGGTGGATGAAGAATTGACTACTGTCGTCTCAAGTCTACCTCTTGTCGGATGCGAAAAGATGTTGGTGTTTATTTAAGATATACTTGCGGCTTTGATTTTTTACATTGATCGATGTCTTTAATCGATCATTTCAAAGCTAAAGGATGTCAATGATGAAATACCCTCACTTTTCGATAATTGCTGCTTCGCTTGTTGTTGGTTTGGCCTGTGCAGAGCATGTTCAAGCACAAAGCATACAAAAAGGTGCAATTGAAAAATGCAGCAAGAATCTGGGCACTTTAGCCGTAGTTGAACCGCAGAGTCATATGTTGGCGTCACTTTCGACTTATAAGCTAGGCTCACCTTCCACTATGTTGCGAATGATCGCTGAAGAATCTGGTTGTTTTACGGTAGTAGAACGTGGCGTGGCGATGCAGAACATTCGGCAGGAACGTGAATTAGCTTCCGCCGGCCAGTTACAACAAGGTTCTAATGTCGGTGGCGGGCAATTACAGGCTGCGGATTTCGTCATGACACCATCAGTTCAGTTTGCAAGCGACACCGGAGGCGTTGGTGGTGCGGTTGGCGGATTGTTGGGGCGTTTCGGTGGTGCGCTTGGTGCTTTGGGTGGACTCGCTGGCGGCGTAAAATTTAAAGAAGCAGAAACGACATTATTGTTAGCTGACGTGCGTTCCGGTATCCAAGTTGCCAGCGGAGAAGGTCAAGCAAGCAAGATGGATTTTAGTTTGGGAGGTTGGGGTTGGGGTGGATTTGGATGGGCAAGCGCTGGTGGTTATAGCAAGACGCCTGAAGGAAAATTAATTGCAGCAAGCTTGCTCGATAATTACAACAAGATCGTACAAACTGTCCGAAATAAAGAGCAGTTGATACAGGCAACTTCACAAGCTTCTAAAAATAATGCAGCCAATTCAATACAGGCAACTGCACCTTCACAGGTAGCAGCACAGCAGTATGCTCAACCAACACCAGTAACAGCGCCAGCCCCAGCGGCAAGCACCAGCAGCGCTGCAGCGGCACCAGGATTGTCAGGTATGTATAGCGTCAAGTTTGCTGGCGATGACGAAGGTAGCGTCAATGTCATGATCAATAAAAATGGCAGCGTAACCGGCATGGGTAAATCGACTAAATATAATTTCAATTTTAATGTGTCTGGCACCGTAAGTCCTGATGGTGAAATGCAATTGTCTGGAAGTGGAAAAGCCGGTAATGCGAAGTTCTTGGGTAATGTTGATTTAAAAACCGGCACGGTTGTCGGAATGTGGCAGTGGGATGGAAATCAGGCAGGTCAAGGAACCTTTAATGGGCATAAGTTGTAGTTAATTTTTATCTATCTAGTTCGACATAATTGTTCGACATGATGGTTCAAAACGAGCAAACTCTAAAAAAAACAGACGACCAATTCGTCTGTTTTTTTTGACTATTTTTTCTTGAAATTCAATATCGTCTCGTCAAATATAGAGCCATACTATTTTTATACATTTGTGTTGCAAATTAAACGTTTTCTTAATGATAAGTTGAGCGAAATAGCGCTTTGAGTGCTTGACCAGTTGAAAGGGATTGACACTAGCTTTTTCAACTTGGATACTGAATTTGTTTCCAGTGAGAATGTCTTACTGACACTATTTTTGTATGGAAAGCGTTTGGCGTGAAGAATATCCACCTCAAGTTATTTTTACCACTTGCGATTGGTCTGCTGGTGCTTTTGCCAGCTTTACTTATCACTTGGTTTGGATACCGCGCAGCTCAACAAACAGCCATCGATGCTGCCAATGCCGTGATGGTTCAAGCCAGTTTGCGTGCCAGTGACGCAGCCGATGCCGATTTGGCTGAACCTGCACGCTTGCTAAATTATTTTTCTAGTTACGATGGCAGCACAGCTGGGATGCCTGATCCTCGACATTTCACTAGCATGGATCGTTTTGAAGAAGTCGCTTGGGGCGCAATGCGGGGTAGTCGCTTGGTGAAGTTTTTGGGCTTTGCATCGCTGCGAGATGGCTATCGCGCGATTGATGTGTACGATGAAGACGCCTTGCCAGAAATTTTATTACAAGAGAAAGAAGGCGATTTGCGTCAACGCTTTCGTAGTGCATATCCATTAGATCGGCGCATGAAAATCGGACAGGAAACACGGCCATATGTGGCTAGTTCGCGTCCTTGGTTTGTTTCTGCATTAGCGGCAGCAGATAAGAGCGGGCAAGCGAGAGATGGGCGCGCTTGGACAGACGTTTATCATTCATTTTCGCGTAATCAATTGCAAGTCGCACATTCGACTGTGGTTCGGAATGCAAAGCGCGAAATCATTGGGGTGCTGGCACTCGATGTATCGTTTAAATTACTGAGCACTTCATTGCACAATCTGGAAATCAGTCCAAATGCGATTGCATTTATTGTCGATAATCGCGGTGATTTGGTAGCAACTTCGGTGGACACGATGTTACTGGGATCACCAGACGTACCACGGGTCGCTGCTTTAGAAGCCAATTCTTCTTTGATTCGAAATGCCATGCGATTTTTGCCAGAGCGGGTTAAATCAAGTGCTCGAATTGCATCGGATAAAATCGCGAAAAATGGAAGTAATCCCTGTAAATTAGCCGGGATTTGCGAAAGCTATCAATTTGAATTGAACGGGCAGACACATTTGGCTCACGCGCTCGTGTTAAATCAAGGTGTGAGTGCGACCTCTGATGCGCTGGTACAGCATCAGCGCGAAGATCTGAATTTTCCAGATTGGCGCTTGGTGATTGCCGTGCCAGCTGATGATTTCAATTATGTGATTAAACAAAAGGGACAACGTACCCTCGCTTTAGCCATAGTGTTGGCATTGATTGCTTCTGCATTTGGAGTCTGGTTTGCGAGTCGTTTAAATAGCAGCATTGCTGCAATTGCCCGTGCAGCCGATAAGCTGGGACATGGCGGTTTGGAGTCAGAAGTCATTCGAACGAATTTCGTCGAATTTAAACAAATTAGTGACGAATTAGGCAATGCGGCGAGTGCGCTTCAACAATCTCGCAATGCCTTGCTGGCGCAAAATGCTGAGTTGGAAAAACGGGTTCATGAACGAACTAGTGATCTTGAACACCAGACTGAAGAAGCGCTGCAAGCGGCACATGCGAAAGCCGCTTTTTTAGCGACGATGAGCCATGAGATACGAACGCCAATGAATGGTGTCATTGGTATGACGGATTTATTATCGGGGACTTCGTTGACTCCAGCGCAGCGCGATTATGTCGACACCATACGTTCATCGGGCGATGCTTTATTGACGATCATTAACGATATTTTAGATTTTTCAAAAATTGAATCAGGAAAAATGACTTTGGAATGTGAACCCTTTTCTTTGCAGCAGATGATCGAGGATTGTATTGCTTTGTTAGCGAGTGCTGCAAATCAAAAGAAGATCGAGCTTCTCTATGAGTTTGATCCTGACGTACCGAAATTTATCTTAGGTGATGTGACACGTGTACGACAAATTGTTTTGAATCTGCTGAGTAATGCTGTGAAGTTTACCGAACGCGGGGAAGTGATTGTTCAAGTGAGTAAAGCAGGCAATGACGCATTTGATTCCGATTTGAACATGGAAAATCGTTGGGAAATTCATGTGCGAGATAGTGGAATTGGTATTCCGGCCGACCGCATTGATCATTTATTTTCTGCATTTACGCAAATTGATGCGGCAACGACACGAAAGTATGGTGGTACAGGACTCGGGCTAGCAATCAGTCGCCGTTTAGCTGAGTTGATGGGCGGTGGGGTTCGTGTGCATAGCGAAGAAAATAAGGGCAGCGTTTTTACCGCACTAATTCAGGCCACGCCGTATTTCGATGAAGCGACAGTGAATCCGAATACCAGTGATATGGCCGCGCGCGAACAATTAAAAGCGATGGCGGGAAAGAAGGTATTGCTGATCGATCAGAATGCAAATAGTGCGCGGATTATGCAGCAACGTTTGACGCAATTTGCAATGGATGTTGAGATCGTTCAGCAATCGGATCAATTGTTGGAAATCTTTAAAAGCACAGAAACCAAGTTCGACTTAGTGGTTATGAATGTGGATCAAAGTCTGCTGTCTATTTCTGAATTGACTGCGCAAATCAATCAATCAGAAGTCCTGTCGCAGCTGCCGATTTTGGCATTGATCACACCAACAGAACAGCATGAAAACTATCAGCGTGAAATTGAACAACTGGGGCACACTTATTTATTAAAGCCAGTTCGTGAATCACATTTAACCGAAGCGCTACTTCAGTTGCTTTTTGTCTCAAAGCAGGGTGAGCGACTGGCGCATGAGGCGGAATTGGAACGTCGGCAAGGCTTGCCAAATCTCGGGAATCGTTTTCCATTGCGTATGCTGATTGTGGATGATAATCCAACTAATCGGAAAGTGGCCGGAATGATGTTGGAGCGTTTAGGTTATCAAGCAAAGACCGCAAATGATGGACGTGATGCAGTTGATCAAATTCTGGCGGCAGACGCTAGCGGGCAAGGATTCGATGTGGTGTGGATGGATTTGCATATGCCCGTATTAGATGGTTTAGAAAGCACCAAAATCGTCCGCAATGCCAACATTCAACAGCCGCAGATTATCGCAGTAACGGCAGCCGCGATGCATGGTGACAAAGAAATTTGTCTGCAATCAGGAATGAATGATTATGTGAGTAAGCCCTTAGAAAGTGCAGAGTTGCAAACAGCGTTAGAGCGATTTTTGAGCTCACGTGGTTTTGAAATTCGGCGCAAGAGTGAGAGTGAATCGCCTCTTGTACAAGACGAAAATGTGCAACAGACCTACTTTGATCCCAATCGATTTATGGCATTTTGCGAGGGAAATCCAGCTTATCGAACGACCTTTGTCGGCCTGATTCAAAATATGGTTGTGACGAGTCCCGAGCAGTTTGATGCCGCCTTGCAGGCTTGGCAGGAACACAGGGTGGACGATGCCGCACGCGTATTTCACACCATGCGAGGTTCCATGGGCACCTTGGGGGCAACCGCATTTGTCGAGCTGTCCAGGGAATTGGAGACCGCGATTAAATCAGCACAGTCCGAAGAGACGAATCGTTTATTTGTTGAAATGGAGATGGTGTTGGAGTCAACCTTGGCACAAGCACAAGAGTGGTTAAATCAACAAGCAGAAACTTGATCATCTGGCTTAAAACGAGCGTGGTATCTGGCTTTTCGTTATAATCCACCCCTTTATTTTGTTCGCATGTTTGCCTACATGTCAGCGTTACCATGACCCTACGTATCAATGAAATTGAATTACTCTCGCCTGCAAAGACTGTGGAAATCGGTCGTGAAGCAATTTTGCATGGCGCAGATGCCGTCTATATTGGCGGCCCTTCATTCGGTGCGCGTCATAACGCCAGTAATGAAATTAGCGAAATCGCCAAATTAGTCGAGTTTGCACATCGCTATCATGCAAGAATCTTCGTCACCCTCAATACCATTTTGCACGACAGTGAATTAGAACCAGCGCAAAAATTGATCACACAGTTTTATGATGCTGGGGTTGACGCATTGATCGTGCAAGATATGGGTGTGATGGAATTAGATATTCCACCGATTCAAATTCATGCGAGTACGCAATGCGATATCCGTACGCCAGCGAAAGCGCATTTTCTTGGCGCTTCGGGTTTCTCACAATTGGTGTTGGCGCGCGAACTGACGATTGAACAAATTAAAGCCATCAAGGCGCAAACCAATACGCCACTCGAATACTTTGTACATGGCGCTTTGTGCGTTGCTTATTCTGGTCAATGTTACATTTCACACGCCAAAGATGGTCGCAGTGCGAATCGCGGCGATTGTTCGCAAGCTTGTCGTCTGCCTTATACCTTGACGGATAATGAAGGACGTGTGGTGGCGTATGACAAGCATTTACTGTCGATGAAAGATAATGATCAAAGCGCCAATTTGGAAGCTTTGCTCGATGCGGGTATTCAATCCTTAAAGATTGAAGGCCGCTATAAAGACATGGGCTATGTGAAAAACATTACAGCTCATTACCGTTTATTACTAGACGAAATTTTGGAGCGTCGACCTGAGTTTTATCGCGCCTCTAGTGGTCATACCCAAATTGCTTTTACGCCCAATGTGGATAAAACTTTTCATCGTGGTCACACCGCTTATTTCGCCAATGGCCGCTTAGACAATATTGGTGCGTTTGATTCACCAAAATTTGTTGGCTTACATATTGGTTATGTCACACGTTTAGGTCCGGATTGGTTTGAGTTGGAAACCAATGAAGATCTCGCCAATGGTGACGGATTGAATTACATGCATAAACGTGAAGTGGTCGGCGTGCATGCGAATACCGTAGAAAAGAAACAGACAAATGAGAATGGCACAATCTGGCGCGTTCATCCAAATGAGAAGATGGCAGAATTTGCGAGTCTGAAAGTGGGTATGTCGGTGCATAGAAATCGCGATCAGCAATGGGAGATGGCGCTAACCAAAAAATCCTCAGATCGTAAAGTGGGTTTATGGATGAACGTGACGGATGATGCGCAGGGTTTAGTGTTAAGTTTAAGCGATGCGGATGGTGTCACAACTAGCACTTCAATCGCCGTTAAGTTGGAAGTTGCGCAACACGCCGATAAAGTAGAAGCAGGCTTGCGTGAAAATTTGGCAAAGCTGGGAAGTTCGATGTTTTATCTCGAACAGTTGAACGTCCAACTCAGCCAGGCTTGGTTCATTCCCGCATCGATTGCGAATGCATTGCGACGTGATGCGGTCAGCGCGCATGAACAAGCACGTATTCGTATGTGGCAACGTCCCTTACGTGAGGCTGCACAAGAACCGCTGGTCGCTTATCCAGAGACGACACTCACTTATTTGGCGAATGTCTATAATCAGAAAGCCAGTCAGTTTTACAAAAAGCATGGCGTGCAATTGATTGCGGCTGCCTATGAGGCACATGAGGAAGCGGGTGAAGTGCCAGTGATGATCACCAAGCATTGCTTGCGCTTTTCATTCAACCTATGTCCTAAGCAGGCAAAAGGCGTCACTGGTGTACAAGGTCAGGTGAAGGCAGAGCCTATGACTTTGATCAATGGTGATGAAAAAATCACCTTGCGTTTTGATTGTAAGCCATGTGAGATGCATGTGATGGGCAAGATGAAACCACATATTTTAAAATCGCCACCACCGTCAACGGTGCAGAGTCCTTTGGTTTTTCATAAAACCAGACCTGCGAATTAAGTTTGATTGAGCGCAGATAAGAAAATGGTGTGAAGAAGATACCTTCTCCACACCATTTTTTCTTCAATACAAATTTTAATACCGCTTAAATGCCTCTAAATGCCGCGTTGATTATTTATGACGTCGCTTTAACGATCATCCCCGCCGCGGTATCTTCAACTTCAAACCCCTCTGCCTTAATCGCATCACGCAAACGATCTGATTCAGCCCATACCTTATTTTGACGTGCAACTTTGCGTAATTCGAGTAGCTCCAAAATGTGTGAAGGAATCTCTGTTTTCTTTGGCTCCCATGCCACTAAATTGAGCCCCAGCATTTGATCGAAATAATCTAGCGTAGCTTTTTTATCTGCATCGCTGATAGTCGATTTCAACATCTCCCACATGACCGCAATTGCTTTTGGCAGATTTAAATCTTGGTTTACTTCAGCTTTGAATCGTTCCGCGTAATCTTGATGGATGTTGCCGCCAGCAGGGAAACTGTAATAAGTTTCGCGTAAGCGATTTAAACCAGTTTGCGATGCTTTTAATGAATCCCAACTAAAGTTGAGCTGACTGCGGTAGTGTGCCGACAGGCAGAGCCAACGGTAGGCAAGGGGATCAATATTCTCATCAATCAAAGTTTGTAAACGCAGGAAGTCACCACTGGATTTCGACATCTTGCCAGCATCGATTTGCAGAAAATAGCCATGCATCCAGAAGTTAGCAAGACGGGTTCCATGGCAAGCTTGATTTTGCGCGATCTCGTTACTGTGATGAATCGCAATGTGGTCTTCGCCACCGCAGTGAATGTCAAACCAAGGTTCTAAATATTTGGCCGACATCGCTGAACATTCGATGTGCCAACCAGGGAATCCACGACCCCAAGGACTATCCCATTCCATTTGACGAGTGCTATCTTCAGGACTAAATTTCCAGAGTGCGAAATCGGTTGGATTTTTCTTCTCACCGATTTCAACACGTTTGCCTGCCTCTAAACCTTCGCGATTTAAGCGCGCCAGATAACCATAATTGTCTTGCTTTGAGGTGTCGAAGTAAATGCCATCTGAGGTGCGATAGGTGTAGCCTTTTTCCTCAATGATGCTGATGAAGTCGATTTGTTCAACAATGTGATCGGTCGCTTTACACCAGATCTTTGGTTCAAGAATATTCAAGCGTTGGATATCTTCTTTAAATGCGACGGTGTATTTCTCAGCGATTTCCCACGCTGATTGGCCGGTACGTCGGGAACCTTTTTCCATTTTGTCTTCGCCATCATCACCGTCGGACACCAAGTGACCGACGTCGGTGATGTTGACGACGTGACGAACCTTGTAGCCATTTAGCTCGAGCGCGCGTCGTAATACATCTTCAAACAAATAGGTGCGTAAATTACCAATGTGCGCGTAGTCATACACTGTTGGACCGCAACAATACAGACCTACCCAATCTTGGTGAATCGGAGTGAAAGGGCGTAGGGAGCGTTCCCAGTTGTCGTATAGATGCATGTCCATTTGGTAATTGATTTATTCGTTGATATAAAAATGAAGTCAGTCGACTGAACAATGGAATTTGTTCAAGCGAAAAGCTATGTGATAAAAATTTTCATCGACCACCCTACTATTATCCCTTAATTCCCGCGCTTCTCGCAGTAAAGCGATGTCTATTGCGATGATTTTTTGATCAGATCGAGCCCATCTTGCCAAATTGCGGAATAGGAAGCGATATTTTTTGTTAATTTGCGTCAATTTGTTTGAATTTGTGCCGTCAACTACTACACTAAACATAAGCTCAATCATGCATGTGATACATCAAGAACGCAGGTGATTTGGCTGAATATACATAAAAAAAGAATCAAAAAAGGGGAGTGCAAATGGCGACATCCTATCCATACGTGACGGATGCGGAGCTTCGTGCCCAGTACCAAAAAACCGACCAAATACAGTCACAGCGTGTGCTAAGAATTTTGATGTGGCTTAGCCTTCCATTGTTGTACATGGACTTTTCTATTTTGGGCTTGGGGCCGAGTTTTCTGACGGTTGGTATCGTGCGTGTGCTCGCTTGGGGATACGCGTGGTGGCTGTTGCGAAGTATTCAGCGGGCGATGCCTTTGGCGCGCTTAGAAAAGCATTTGTTTTACTGGATTAGTTTGGTGATGATCTCTCAGTTAATGAGTAATTTTTTATCACCATTGAGCTATCTTGGTCATTTTGTGATCGATGC
>DLGN01000288.1 GCA_002482715.1 Oxalobacteraceae bacterium UBA7693 | reverse complement strand
ACTTTACCAGTTTGGGTTGATTTGACTGATCCAAATGAAGAAGAGCGTGAATGGGTTAAGGGTATTTATGGCGTCACTTTGCCAGGTGAAGATGAAGTCAAAGATATTGAGGCATCAGCGCGTTATTACGAAGCGGATAACGGTGATCTGCATTTGCGCACGGATTTTTTAATTGATGATGACGACGATGATGAGCCAGCACGCACTGTCACGGTGGCGTTTATCTTGGCGCGCGAAATTTTGTTCTCTGTGCATACGGTTGATTTGCCGGTATTCCGTTTAGTCAGAATGCGAGCACGTTCACGTCCTGGTTCGATTGCCGACTACAAAGACGTGTTGATGGATTTGTACGCAACCGATGCTGAGTATTCTGCGGATGCGCTGGAAGGGATTTATCAAAATCTGGAAGACGTCAGCCGTGCAGTCTTGCAAAAAGACTTTTCAGATCAGGATGCCGCAGTGGCTTTGAATGCCATTGCGCAAGAGGAAGATTTGAACGGTAGGATACGTCGCAATATGATGGATACCCGGCGTGCGGTCAGCTTTTTAATGCGTGGACGTTTACTCAATGCGGAACAATTTGAAGAAGCACGTCAGATTTTGCGTGATATCGAATCGCTTGATGGACATACTTCATTCCTGTTCGATAAGATTAACTTCTTGATGGATGCCACCGTCGGTTTCATTAACATTAACCAAAATAAGATCATTAAAATTTTCTCAGTCGCGTCGGTTGCCTTCTTGCCGCCGACTTTGATCGCGAGCATTTATGGTATGAACTTCAAAGTCTGGTTCCCCGAATTGGAGTGGAGTTTAGGTTATCCGTTTGCTTTAGGCTTGATGTTAGTTTCAGCGATTACACCATTTTGGTATTTCAAACGCCGCGGCTGGCTCAAATAAAGACGAATGACCGGCTTGTTGCCATAAAATCGTTAAGAATTGTAAATGCCTGAGTTTTCCTTGCGAATTTCCTTTCAGGAATATTTTTGCTATTGTAAAATCAACCAGATCAGCTTTTCCTTTAAACCCAGATTTTCCATTAGGATTTGTGATGATGACGGATGCACTTTTTGAGGCAGTTTTGTCGCGAATGAGACGTCAATAGCAAGCTATTGACAACGAAGAGCTGCAAAAATGATCAAAAATGCGCCGTCAGCGCACAAATAGCATAACAGGTGCGCCTAATGGAAAATCTGGGTTAAAGATAAGCACAAGCGCTAGTTGCTGACTGATGCACTTCACTGAATAGCATTTAGCGAAGCTTATAGTGTAATGGTAGGGATTTACAATGGCGGCAATCGAATGACTCAGCAAGAAAATCTATCACCTCAATCTGGTAAGCCAAGCAATAGCACGGGATTCGGCTCGGGCATTCGAGAGGATTTATTGCACCGAGATCCTTTGCTCGATTGCTTGGTTGAATTGACCAGAATCCACGGGCGCCCTAGTACTCGTGCGGCGTTAACTGCAGGTTTGCCCTTGCCAGCAGATGGATTAACCCCGTCTTTGTTCGCTAGGGCGGCAGCGCATGCAGGCTTTTCGGCCAAAGTCGTGCGTCGTGAATTGTTCAAAATTGATGCGGCTTTAATGCCGGTTATTTTACTGCTCAAAGATAATGAGGCCTGTTTATTACAAGGCTGGAGCAGCGATGGAGCGCGCGCGCAATTATTGATGCCAGATTCTGGACAAGGCGCGGTGAGTCTTAGTCGCGAAGAGTTACTCGCACGTTATACCGGTGTGGCGATTTTTTCTCGCCCTCATTTCCGGTTTGATCGACGTACGCCACCACTGGTTGAGGTCCCTCAGCGCCATTGGTTTTGGGGTGCTGTGCTTGAGCAAAGTCCGATTTTTAAGGATATCTTGGCTGCCGCTTTGCTGATTAATTTGTTCGCCATCGCCATGCCTTTGTTTACCATGAATGTCTACGATAGGGTGGTGCCGAACTTTGCGATTCAGACGCTGTGGGTATTTGCAGGCGGGATTACTTTGGTGCTGCTGCTAGATTATGGAATTCGTGTATTGCGCGGACATTTCATTAATTTGGTGAGTAATCGAATTGATTTGAAACTATCCGGCTTGATTATGGAACGTGTGCTGGGTATGCGCATGTCTGAGCGTCCTGCTTCGGTTGGTGCCTTTGCCTCAAATCTACGTTCATTTGAAACGGTGCGCGATTTCATTGCATCTGCGACTGTGACCGCTTTGATCGATCTGCCATTTGCCATTTTGTTTTTGTTTGTATTGGCATGGATTGCTTGGCCGCTCGTCTTGCTGCCGCTGGTTGGGATTATTTTGGTCGTGATCTATAGCTATACGGTGCAGCATAAAATGCGTGAATTGTCGGAGACAACTTTCCGTGCTGCCGCTTTACGAAATTCGACCTTGGTCGAGAGTTTGACGGCTTTAGAAACGATTAAAGCGCATGGTGCAGAAAGTCAGATGCAAGAGAAGTGGGAGAAGACGACGGCATTTTTGGCGAAGGTGAATTCTGAACTTAAACTGTTGTCTTCATCCAGTATTAATGGTGCCTCAACCATTCAACAACTAGTGAATGTCGCTGTGGTAATTGCTGGTGTCTATTTGATTCAAGAGAAGATGATGTCCATGGGCGGTTTGATCGCGGCGACGATGCTGGCTGGTCGCGCTATGGCACCAGTTGCCCAAGTAGTGGGATTAATGTTGCAATTTGAAGGCGCGAAAAATTCTCTTGAATCTTTAGAAAAAATCATGGCGACGCCAACCGAGCGCAGTGATGAAACTGCCTTTGTGCACAGGCCAGAGATCAAGGGACAGATTGAATTTCGCAATGTTTTCTTTAGTTATCCCGGACGTACCGAAGAAGCATTACGTGGAATCAGTTTTAAGATTGCCCAAGGTGAGCATGTGGTGATTATTGGTCGTATAGGATCTGGCAAATCT
Organism: Oxalobacteraceae bacterium UBA7693; assembly: GCA_002482715.1. GTDB lineage: Bacteria > Pseudomonadota > Gammaproteobacteria > Burkholderiales > Burkholderiaceae_D > Undibacterium. The sequence continues at coordinate 2,123 of DLGN01000288.1, read as the reverse complement.
ACCTTGGAAAAATTGATTTTGGGATTGTATGCGCCGACTAAAGGTGCAGTGTTATTAGACGATGTCGATTTGCGGCAACTTGATCCTGCGGACTTGCGGAGAAACCTCGGTTATGTCGAACAAGATTCGATGTTGTTCTATGGCACCTTAAGAGAAAACATTACGATTCGTGCGCCTTATGCAGATGATCGTGCCGTCGTTGCAGCAGCAGAATTGGCAGGCTTGGCTGAGTTTGTGAACAGCCATCCAGAAGGCTTTGATATGGCAATTAGTGAGCGTGGTGAATCGATTTCTGGTGGGCAGCGCCAAAGTATTGCGATTGCCCGAGCGGCCTTGCTGGATCCACCAGTATTGCTGTTGGACGAGCCAACAAGTGCGATGGATTATCCTTCAGAAGCGCAATTTAAAGAGCGTATTGGTCGTTACGGTAAACATAAAACGATGATTATCGTTACGCATCGGCCTAGCCTGATGGATTTGGCTACACGTATCATTGTGGTCGATCACGGCATGATCGTTGCCGATGGGCCGCGCGATAAAGTCATGCATGCGCTGCAAACTGGCCAAATAGGAAGAGCAAAATTATGAAGTTCTGGTATCGTTTTGGACTTGCTATTCTCTCTATTTTGGAGCGCTTACGTCTGCGCTTAGGCATGACGCCAGGTGGCTGGTTGCAGCGCTGGCAAGATGATGTCAGCTTGCCTGAATCTGATTTTATGCGTGACGCTGATAGCATCATTGCACAGCAAGAACCTTTGCGTGCTCGGGTATTACTGCGTTCAGTGATTGTTGTTTTCGTGCTGTTTGTGGTGTGGGCGGCGTTTGTGCATGTGGATGAAATTACGAAAGGGGAAGGTAAAGTTATTCCTTCCCAGCAGTTACAAGTTTATCCGAGCTTAGATGGCGGAATTGTGACCGATATTCTGGTAAAAGAAGGTCAAGTGGTGAATGAAGGCCAGATTCTTTTGCAAATCGATCCCACACGTTTCGAAGCATCGGTCAACGAAAATCGTTCGCTGTATTTATCATTGACGGCAAAGGCAGCGCGCCTGCGGGCGATTGGCGAAGGTAAGGCGTTTATACCGCCACCTGAAGTGGTTGCCGAAGATCCTAAAACTGCGGAAGAGGAGCAAAAACTCTATGAAACTGCGACGTCAGAGTTAAATGCCCAAGTTTCTATCGCCAGACAGCAATATGAGCAGCGAAGTCAAGAACAGGCAGAGGCAAATGCAAGACAAAAACAAGCTGCCAATGCTTATGAATCAAGTCAAAAAGAATTAAGTGTCACTAGGCCTTTGCTCGCAACAGGAGCGGTGTCGGAAGTTGAATTATTGCGTCTTGAGCGCGATGTCTCTCGATTTAAAGGTGAGCGAGATGTCGCCACCGCGCAGATTGCACGTTCTGGTGCCGCGATGTCTGAAGCCATGCGTAAGATTCAAGAAGTGGAACTTGCCGTACGTAATAATGCAAGTAAAGAACTTTCTGAAACGATGGCGCGTCTAAATTCATTGATTCAAAGTAGTACTGGTTTGGCGGACAAGGTCAAGCAAACGGCGATTCGTTCGCAAGTACGCGGAACCGTGAAGCGTTTGTTGGTCAATACCGTCGGTGGTGTGGTGCAACCCGGGCGTGATGTGATTGAGGTGGTTCCTAGCGACGGCAAGTTGATTTTAGAGGCAAAAGTTGCGCCGAAAGATATTGCATTTTTAGTGCCAGGGCAAAAGGCAGTGGTGAAATTTTCTGCTTATGATTTTGCGACTTATGGTGGACTGGAAGCTAAGTTGGAACATATTGGCGCCGATTCCGTGACGGATGAACGTGGTAATACTTTTTACACCGTGCGAGTCTCAACCAATAAGGCGACCTTAGAAGGTGGACAGCCTATCATTCCAGGTATGGTGGCAGAGGTAGATATTATCACCGGCAAAAAAACCATACTTTCTTATATGTTAAAACCTGTTTTGCGCGCAAAACAAGCGGCATTTACAGAGCGCTAGGTGATGAAATTGTTTGATCCAAATTGTGTGACGTCACATTTCTTCTGCTCTGATACGATGCAGATCCCTGCGGCTTTGCAAAAAGGCTTTCCTGTGATCAGGCCAGTTCCGATTTCTGAATTGTCA
>DLGN01000029.1:23126-24385 GCA_002482715.1 Oxalobacteraceae bacterium UBA7693 | reverse complement strand
ATCCAAGACAGGAAGCATTTGTTCAGATTCCACATAAATGACACCGCCCTCTGCCAACAATTCAGCGCAAATGGGAAATACTTTTTCCAAAAAACCTTGATTAAATGGCGGATCAAGGAAGATAAGCTGGAATTTTTCTACACGGGTTGCCAAAGTCTTTAATAGTAAAAGCGCATCGCCTCGCTGTAGATGGATCTGTTCAGCTTTCAGTTTCTGTTTTGTTAGCTCAAGTTGTTTGAACGCTGCGGGGAAAGCTTCTAACATCGTCACCTTCGCTGCACCACGACTTGCAGCCTCAAATCCCAAAGCACCGCTACCGGCAAATACATCCAAGCAAGAAATCGATGTCCATTGGCTATGAAAAACATGGTTCAACCAATTAAACACAGTTTCACGCACACGATCTGGGGTTGGTCGCAATCCTTCAGCATCGATCACCGTCAAAGGCGTGCGCTTCCAATCACCACCGATAATACGAATCTGATGGCTGGCCTGATGGTGCTTAGCGAGTTTTGCGTGTTTGGGTTGTGATGCGGGTGGATTCAGGCGATTCTTGTTGTGATTCATAGCGGGCAGCGGAAAATCGCGGTTAGGCTCTGTTAGAATGGCAGCATTCTAAAGGTTTTTCGCTCTAGCTTTGCAATTCTCTGGCATCCAATGCTGATCGCACAGATTTGTCTTAGCTTTCAGGACACTATCAGCGAATCATCTCAACACTACTTTTGAGTATAAATTCATCAATGTTTAGCTTTTTTAGAAAAAAAACACCTGAAGTCGTCACCACACCTGCGGCATCCGAAGTCCAAGCCACCTCAAATCAGGGCAATCAGCGCGAATCAGATACCGTCGTAGACAGCCCGATTGCCCAGATCCCGTCATCAGTCGAAGTCGAGGCGAAACCAGCACCAGCACCAGCAAAATTGTCATGGATCGCACGCTTAAAACAAGGCTTAGCGAAAACCTCTTCCAACTTGACCACCCTATTCGTTGGTGCCAAGATCGACGATGATTTATATGATGAGCTGGAAGCTGCTTTATTGACTTCGGATGCAGGCGTCGAAGCCACTATGCATTTGCTCGACAACTTAAAACGCAAAGTAAAAGAAGAAAAGCTGACTGAGGCTGAGCAAGTCAAAGCTGCACTCAAAACCTTGTTGCTCGATTTGCTCACACCCTTGCAAAAGCCATTTGAACTGGGCCGCCATCAACCTCTGGTGATGATGATTTCTGGCGTGAATGGCGCCGGCAAAACCACCACC
>DLGN01000029.1:22457-23069 GCA_002482715.1 Oxalobacteraceae bacterium UBA7693 | reverse complement strand
GGCGGCGGGCGATACCTTCCGCGCTGCCGCTCGTGAGCAACTGATGGTGTGGGGCGAACGCAATAATATTACCGTGATTGCACAAGAATCTGGTGATCCGGCCGCAGTTGCATTCGATGCAGTCGCATCAGCAAAAGCACGAGGTACCAATGTCGTGATGGTCGACACCGCGGGTCGTTTGCCAACACAATTACATTTGATGGAAGAACTCAAAAAGATCAAACGTGTTATTGCCAAAGGCATGGATGGCGCACCTCAGGAAGTCTTATTAGTCATTGATGGCAACACCGGGCAGAATGCCTTGACACAAGTAAAAGCCTTTGACGATGCGCTGCAATTAACTGGACTCATCATCACCAAACTTGACGGCACAGCAAAAGGCGGTGTCTTGGCAGCGATTGCGAAAACTCGTCCGATTCCCGTTTATTTCATCGGTGTCGGCGAACAAATTGAAGATCTACAAGCCTTCAATGCCCAAGAATTTGTTGACGCGCTGTTGCAATAAGATTGCTCAAAATACGATGAAGGAAAGCGCAATATGATTGAATTCCAACATGTGACCAAAGCCTATGCCAATGACATCTACGCTTTACGCGATGTTTCTTTAACGAT
>DLGN01000029.1:12828-22450 GCA_002482715.1 Oxalobacteraceae bacterium UBA7693 | reverse complement strand
TTTTCTTGGCTGGCCCATCGGGTGCGGGCAAATCAACCTTGTTACGTATGATTGCTGGCTTAGAGAAACCCAGCAGCGGCATGGTATTGATGAATGGTCAAAACATCGGTCAATTAAAAAGTGGCAGCTTGCCTTATTTACGCCGCAAGTTGGGGTTGATTTTGCAGGGCCAAGGTTTGTTACTAGATCGTAGCGTATTGGCGAATGTCATGCTGCCGATGATCGTGGTTGGTGAATCCACCAACGAAGCTGAAACCCGCGCCTGTGCCGCCTTGGATCGCTTAAATATTCTGGACAAAGCACATGCCTCGCCACTGGCCTTATCTGGCGGCGAACAACAACGCGTCGCCATTGCCCGCGCCATCGTCAATCGTCCCAAAATCATTTTGGCAGACGAACCTACCGCTTATTTAGACCGCGATAATGCCATCATCGTGATCAATGCCTTAAAAGCATTTCAACGTTCGGGCGTCACTTGCATTATTTCTAGTCACGATGAGCAATTTTTAGATCAGGCCAATCGCGTGATTTATTTGAGTAAAGGCGAAGTTACTGACTCCTGGACCTCATCAGTCGAGCCAGCTGTTGCCGCTTAAATCAGATTTCAAGGATAGATATGACCAACTGGTTCCGCCAACATGCTTACGCGATGCGCAGTGCGTTTACCCATTTACGCGCAGCACCTGGCAATTTTTTGTTTAATATTTTAGTCATCGCAATCGCCCTCTCTTTACCCATAGCGGGCTTAACCGTTTTAGAAAACATACGCCCTGTCGCCTCACAATTATCGATAGAGCCAGAAGTCAGTGTCTTCCTCAAACCTGAATTGGCAACCGCAGATGCGGCTGCTTTACAAACACCGATCAAAAAGACCCTAAAGGATTTGCAGATCAATGCCAAGCTACGCTTTGTGGCCAAAGACAAAGCATTGGCAGCGATGGAAGGCACGAATAATCTAGCGGAAGTTTTAGCGACCTTGGGCGGCAATCCTTTGCCCGATGCATTTGTACTGTCTTTATCCAGTGCGGACAGCACGAAAGTTGAGCAACTCACCAGAGCATTGCAAGGTCTCGATCACGTCGATGTAGTACAAGTTGACTCCGCATGGGTAAAACGTCTAGCGGCACTTTTACACGTATTGCAGATGGCCTTACTATTTTTAGCGGGAACTTTAGCGGTGGTTGTGATCGTGGTGATTTTTAATGCGACACGCTTACAAGTAATTTCCCATCAAGCCGAGATCAGCGTCAGCCGTATGTTGGGCGCGACGAATAGCTTCATTCATAAGCCGTATTACTATACTGGCGCGATGCTAGGTGTGCTAGCGGGTGGCTTGGCCTTAGGCTTAGTGGCACTTTCATTACAACCGCTGAATCAAGCGATAGCTGAATTCGCCAAATTGTATGCTTCAGAGTTTCACCTCAGCCCACTTGCTATCTTGCCTAGCTTGGGCTTAATCCTCATAAGTAAGCTACTTGGTTTGTGCGGTGCTTACCTCTCGGTACGTCGACAATTATCAAAAATAGCCGCCTGATCCTGAGGAAAATTCGTGCATCAGTGCAACTTTTAGTACTTAATTTGGTCTCATATGCAAATTTCGGTACTGGAATGCCCGTGAAAATTAATTTTTTTACAGCAGATACCTTGAAATTCCGCAAAATAAACAGATTATTAGCACTCATGCCGATTGAGTGCTAATATTAGAACTTGAAGGTACCAGAAAATGTTTTTGGTACGGCTCTATAGATACAATCTGATTTGATATCAGGAGGAAACATGACACAAACATCAGCACAAGGCATTTTGCGTTCTTCGGACAGCACCGCTTTAGCACTGGGGTTTTCCGGCACCTTAGGCAATATTGATGCCTATATTTCTGCGGTCAATCGTTTGCCTATGTTATCGCACGAAGAAGAAATCGATCTGGCGACAAAGCTAAAATTACATAATGACCTGAACGCTGCGCAACAATTAGTTATGTCGCACTTGCGTCTGGTTGTCTCGATTGCACGTGGTTACTTGGGCTATGGTTTGCCACACGCAGACCTAATTCAAGAAGGCAATATCGGCTTGATGAAAGCAGTCAAGCGTTTCGATCCAGATCAAGGCGTACGTTTGGTCTCGTATGCCATGCATTGGATCAAAGCCGAGATGCATGAATACATCTTGAAAAACTGGCGCTTGGTGAAAGTCGCAACGACAAAAGCACAACGTAAATTGTTCTTTAATCTGCGCTCGAATAAAGAAGGTCTGGATTCGATGACACCTTCGCAGATCGACAGCTTGGCAAGTAAGCTCGACGTCAAACGCGAAGATGTAATCGAAATGGAAATGCGCTTGTCTGGTCGCGATGTTGCTTTAGAAGGCTCTAGCGATGATGAAGATGAGAAATTTGCACCGATTGCTTATCTCAAAACCGAAGCTGGCGAACCAAGCAAAGTCATCGAAGCACAGCAGTATGATCGTTTACAAGGCGAGGGCTTAGAAACAGCTTTAGCTAAACTTGATCCACGCTCACGCCGCATTATCGAATCACGCTGGTTGCAAAACGATGATGGCTCTGGTGCCACATTACATGAGTTAGCGGATGAATATGGTGTTTCTGCAGAACGTATCCGGCAGATCGAAACAGCTGCTTTAAAGAAAATGAAAACGGCACTCACCGAATTTGCTTAATCTATAGGAATTTCGATGAGATATACGCGAAAGGCACTCAATTGAGTGCCTTTTGTTTTTATACGCTTCACTACTCACAATGCAGATCTGAAGCTTTACTTCAATAAGATTTTCAAATCATGCACGATGGTTTCTGGTTTTTGTCCGTACTGAATATACAAACGAATCCGACCTTGCGGATCAAACACATAGCTCGCCGCCGTATGATCCATGGTGTAGCTATCAGGTGTTTTGCCAGGGCTCTTTTGATAGAACACTTTAAATTCTTTCGCAACCTTGGCCGTTGCTTCCGCATTCCCATAAAGGCCTAAAAAGCGTTTATCGAAATTCGGCACATAAGCAGCCAATAGCTCTTGCGTATCACGTTCTGGATCTACTGTTACGAATAAGACCTGCACACGCTCAGCCAAAGGGCCAAGCTGAGTCATGACCTTAGACATCTCAAACATGGTGGTTGGGCAAACGTCAGGACATTGCGTATAACCAAAAAACAAAACCACTGCCTTCCCTTTAAAATCAGCCAAGCTGCGTGGTTGACCATTTTGATCAATCAAGGCGAAATCCTTAGCGTAAGAAAGACCTGTCAGATCGGTATTCAAGAATTTCTCTTCTGGCTTATTGCATGCGCTCAATATCAAACCAGCCGCAAGAGCTAAACCGCAAGAAACAATTCGCGTCCAAACAGAATGTCTAGAAAGTGTTTTCATATCAAAATTTAATGTAATGATCGACCAGTAATGCGGCGAACAACAAGGAGAGATAGACTATCGAAAACGTGAAGGTTTTACGCGCCAACACATCATCGTAGTGACGATAAATCCGCCACGCGTACCATAAAAATCCCAATCCCAAAATGACTGCGCTCACCAAATAGATGATGCCACTCATCTTGACCGCATAAGGCAATAAGGTCGTTGCGAACAACGCGATGGTGTACAGCCAAATATGGAAACGCGTGAACTCAAGGCCGTGCGTAATCGGTAACATCGGCAAACCTGATTTCGCATAATCATCACGGCGATACATTGCCAAAGCCCAAAAATGTGGTGGAGTCCAAACAAAAATAATTAATACCAATAACCAAGCTTGCATTGGTACTTCATTGGCAATTGCAGCCCAACCTAAAGCTGGTGGCATCGCGCCAGATAAACCACCGATGACGATGTTTTGTGGGGTCGCGGGTTTTAAGATAATCGTGTAAATCACAGCGTAGCCAACGAAAGTAACGAAGGTCAGCCACATCGTGAGCGGATTGACCAAGGCATATAAAATCCACATGCCTGCGCCACCTATCAGAAATGAGAAAACCAGAATCTGCTTGGTACTCATTTCACCTTGCGCGCTTGGACGACGCGCAGTGCGTGCCATGCGCGCATCAATTTCACGCTCGACCAAGCAATTGACCGCAAACGCAGCTCCTGCCAATAGCCAAATACCTATCGTCGCCGCCAAGACAATACGCCAATCAGGCAAACTGGGCGTTGCCAGAAACATGCCAATCACAGCACAAAAAACAGCAAGCTGGGTAACACGTGGCTTGGTGAGTGCCACATATTGAGAAAAGCGATTTAACAAAGTACTTTGAGTTGTCATTGGGTGCGATTAAGATTCATTAGCAACGCTGGAGCGAACCCGATAGTTTAACATGCTCAGCAACAGCACAAGCACTGCCGCACCTGCATTATGCAAAACAGCAATCGCAAGTGGCCAAGAGAAATAGATTGTCGCTACGCCTGTTATCAATTGCATCAGTAAAACCGCCAAAACGGCATTTGATAGTGTTTTTGTATTGGCATGCTTCCGGCCTAAAAAAGCCACATAGCCAAGCACAGCAAACACGATCCATGCAAAACTACGATGCACCCAGTGAATCGTAATCAGTGCTGAAAAAGGTAAGAAATCTCCACTACCAGTGCGCCCTAATTCGCGCCACAAAACGTAAGCATGCTCAAAATCAAGCTGCGGAACAAGCTCGCCATTGCACAAAGGATAATCATGACAGGCAAGCGCCGCATAATTAGTACTTACCCATCCACCTAGAGCAACTTGCACCAATAAAATAATGAAAGCAATCGGCAAAAGCTGATACAAAGGGCGCGAATAATTGGTCTCAGAGCGCGACGATTCCCGCTGCCATGCCCACGCCAACATCGACAAAATAATCAATGCCAAGATTAAATGGATGGTGACGATAATTGGCTGCAACTTCATCGTCACGGTCCACTTGCCAAACGCTCCTTGAATGCCAACCAAAACAAACAAACTAGTTGCTAACCAAGGAGAAAATGGACGGGTCTTACGCTGCCACCAAGCGATACCCATTTGCAGCATAATCAAGAAACCCACACTCATGGCAAGGTAACGATGAATCATTTCTATCCATGCTTTCGCCACGGTCACAGGGCCAGTCGGCAAAAGACTTTCCGCGGCTTTGATTTCACTATGTGCTTGGAATGGATTCGCCTCTCCGTAGCAACCGGGCCAATCAGGACAGCCCAAACCGGAATCCGTTAGACGCGTGAACGCACCAAAAATAATCAGATCGAAAGTTAAGAAAAGCGTGACAGCGATTAGCTTTTTATACTTATTCTGCTCTTTTGAAAACAGGACGAAAGCGAGCGGTATCACCGCAAACAAGATCCCAATGATGGCAAGTTGAAGTAGCATGATATGGATTGATAAATTAGCCTATCGCCGAAGCCCTGAGCAGCTTAGACAAATCTTTTTTAATCTTATTCGGATCAGCATCTTTTGGATAACGCATCATCAAATTACCCAATGGATCAACTAGATAGATATGGTCATGAAGATTGGTACCCGACTCCGTTGGCAGCCATTTTTCTAACTTGCTTTTATCACTGCGGAGTAAATGTGTGCCGGCGATACCTGGTTTTAATTTGTCTGCGACTGCTTGTGCATCAGTGATCAACCAAACTCTCTCTATGCGATCCATATTCTTACCTTGCGCCAGACGCAATTGGCGGATTTCCAGCAGTTTACGCTGACAAACTTCAGCGCAACTTGCATCATCTATCTGTAATATCAGCCACTTACCCTTTAAGCTGCTGAGCTCAACAGCTTTGCCTTCTTCACTTTGCAAATTCAAAGTTGGCATAGGGTGTTGGCGTGGATCAATTAGGCTCCCGTAATTATTTTTCGGACCTGGCTTAATCACGTAATAGGTAAAATATGATGCAATCAATGGCGATGCACATACCGCTAAAACTGCTAATAGTTTCCAACGACCAGCAGCTTTTTTATTTTCTGTTTTTTCCACGACGAATTCCTGTAACAACGAAAAAGATGGCGGCCATCAAGGCTAAGCCATACCATTGAAATGCATAAGCACGATGTTTATCTGATCCGGCCGATGGCTTTGGCCAATCGCGTATCAAACCATCGCCAGCGTTGGAGGTTTGCTCCAATACTTTATCAACTATTAGCAATCCGGTTTGCTTGCGTAACTCATCAAAGGGAACACTTTGAACAATGCTGGCAGACTTCAAAATCTCTTGCTTTCCAAGTTGCATAGTCCGATCTAATTGGTCGCGCACGACACCTTCGATCTCAATGATGCCTTGTTCAGTCAGCAAAGTCGGTATTTTAGTCCGTTCCACTGGATTGCGCTGCAGCCAGCCACGCGCCACTAAGACAGCTTGTTCACTACCTTGAATCTTAAATGGCATGAGAACATAGAATCCTGCCACGCCATAAAGAGGACGATTGTCCAGATACAGCGGCCAGTCACGCGCAAAATGGCCTCTTAATTTTACTTTTTGAAATGCTTGCAGCTGGCTAAATTCTTGTGCCGTACTCAGCACAACAGGTGCTCGTCGCAATTGCTCCTGCATGAGCGCAGCAATCGCTTCTTTTTCCTCTGCCCTTCTAGTTTGCCAATTTCCTAAGGAGATACCAATTGCACATAATATTGCTGTGGCAAGCAAGGGCAAGATACGAATCAATCGGGACTTAAGCATTACAATAGCTCTTTTGCAGAAAAAGTGATTATTATGAAAATTCTGGTTGCCATCGCCTTCTTACTCATCTTTCTTAGCTTAGGCTCAGCTCTAGTTTATCTAATGAAGGACAAAGGTAAGAGTAATCGTACAGTCAAGGCACTTGCCTTTCGCGTCGGCTTTTCTGTGAGTCTATTTGTGCTGATTTTGATTGCAAACCACTATGGCTTAATCCAGCCCACAGGAATTCGCTAAATCAAACAGTTTTACGATAAGCCACATGAAGAAAAAGCCGCACACAGTGCGGCTTTTTCTTCAACTGTATTAATTCAGCAGTGGCGATTATAACCAGTACACAACGACGTACAAGCCCAACCATACCACGTCGACAAAGTGCCAGTACCAAGCTGCGCCTTCAAATGCAAAATGATTCTCTGCTGTGAAGTGCCCCTTCATCAAGCGATACAGAACAACTGACAACATAATTGCGCCCATCGTGACGTGGAAACCATGGAAGCCAGTTAACATAAAGAATGTAGAACCATAGATGCCAGAGGTCAATTTCAAATTCAAATCGCTGTAAGCATGCATGTATTCATAAACTTGGAATCCCATGAAAACTGCACCCAACAAAATGGTGGCAAACAACCAAATGGCTGTTTTAGCGCGAAGACCTTCACGAATAGCGTGATGAGAAATTGTTAAAGTCACACCTGATGCCAACAATAACGCTGTATTGATGGTTGGGATAGGGAATGGACCCATCGTTTTAAACGCTTCAACCGTACCTGCTGGGCCAACATTACCCCATTGCGCAGCAAAATCCGGCCACAATACTTTGTGATCTAAATCTGCCAACCAAGGCATACTGATGCTACGCGCATAAAACAAAGCGCCGAAGAATGCACCAAAGAACATCACTTCAGAAAAAATAAACCAGCTCATACTCCAGCGGAAAGATACGTCAATACGTGCACTGTATTTTCCACCTTCTGATTCAGCGATCGCGTCACCAAACCACTTGTACAATACGACCAAGGTCAAAAAGACACCGGTTAAATTGAGGTAAGCACCCCATGTGATGCCATTCACCCAGGCAGATGCACCGATCATCGTCAGCAATAAAGTAGTAGCACCTAAGACTGGCCACTGTGAAAGACCTGGCACAAAATAGTAAGGTGCGCTAGCGTTGTGAGAACTCATTTCCATCTCCCGATACAATTTTTTAGACTCAATTATTAACTAATATTAACTAATTTCTTTAATTTCTTTATTTTGCAACGACCTGCTTCACAATCAAAACCAATACCGTTATGAAGATTGCCGCGCCTATTAATCCTGCAATAATGACATGGACAGGGTTTAGTTGTGCTGCATCCTGTTCATATGCACTTTTCTTACGTATTCCTAAAAACGACCACAACACCGCTTTCATGGTCGCCAAAAACGATGCTTTGCGTTTTGATGCTTGCTTTAAGTCGTCCATATTTACCTGCGCACTTTCGATCTATTCGAAATCGATGTCGTATTATTTTACGATCCTGTTTTACTCGCCGTTGGCTTTAGACCAACTTCAAAAAACGTATAAGACAGGGTAATTGTCTTCACATCTTTTGGTAATGCGGGATCAATAAAAAACGATACAGGCATTTGACGTGCTTCATTTGCTTCTAATGTTTGCTGCTGAAAACAAAAACATTCCATCTTCTTGAAAAACGTTCCGGCTTGTTGTGGCGCGTAGCTAGGAATTGCCTGTGCATCCATTTTATAAGATTGTTTATTCACAACCTCATAAACAACCTGTGCCATTTCACCGGGGTGCACCTGCAAACTAGAAACGGTTGGACGAAAACGCCAAGGCCCCTGGGTATTTGCATCAAACTCAATCGTGATTAACCGGCTTTTATCTACTTGAGAATTCACAACAGCATCAGCAGAGATATCTTTTGGTGTCAAAATATTGATACCAGTAATCTCACAAATCTGCTTGTAAATCGGAATTAAAGCGTAACCAAAGCCGAACATCACTACCGCAATAATCACTAATTTCTTTAGCATCAAGAAATTAAGTTTTTTGGTAACTACTTGATCTTCGCCGCTCACTTCCGCTGCCTTTTGCTTCAATTCCTCAGACATGTAAATCTCGATTCAGTCTTAACGCAAGAAAGTTTGCTTTGCGAACACGCCAATAAAAAACACCAAAACCACCGATGCCAAGATCAATGCAGTTTTGAGATTAGTTTTATTTTGGTTTTTCATTTTTCAGGTGACCCCAGCGTTAGCCAGGGTCAAATTCCATTATTTATTTAAACACAGGTGGCTCTTCAAACGTATGGAATGGTGCTGGGCTTGGCACAGTCCACTCCAAACCTTCAGCGCCGTCCCATGGCTTATCACCCGCTGGCTTACCACCTTTGATCGATGGGATGACCACGAACAAGATGAAGTAAACCTGCATCAAACCGAAACCAAATGCACCCACTGAAGCGATCAAATTGAAATCAGCGAACTGTGCTGGGTAGTCAGCATAACGACGTGGCATACCAGCGAGTCCCAAGAAGTGCATAGGGAAGAAGGTAATATTGAAAGTGATCAGAGACATCCAGAAATGAATCTTACCGCGTGTTTCGTTGTACATGAAACCTGTCCACTTTGGTCCCCAGTAGTAGTAACCAGCGAACAAGGCAAACAATGAACCCGCAACCAAAACATAGTGGAAATGCGCTACAACGTAGTAAGTATCTTGCAACTGAATATCAATCGGCGTTACCGCCAAAATCAAACCTGTAAAGCCACCCATCGTAAACACGAAGATAAAACCAACCGCAAACAACATAGGTGTTTCGAAAGTCATCGAACCTTTCCACATTGTCGCAATCCAGTTAAACACTTTCACGCCAGTTGGAATCGAAATCAACATTGTTGCGTACATGAAGAACAACTGTGCCGTGACTGGCATACCCGTTGTGAACATGTGATGCGCCCAAACG
>DLGN01000029.1:0-12765 GCA_002482715.1 Oxalobacteraceae bacterium UBA7693 | reverse complement strand
GCATACACCATCGATGCATAACCAAACAATGGCTTACGTGCAAATGCTGGGATGATTTGGGAAACGATACCGAAGGCTGGCAAAATCATGATGTATACCTCTGGATGTCCGAAGAACCAGAAAATATGTTGGTACATCACTGGATCACCGCCACCAGCAGCATTAAAGAAAGAAGTACCGAAATGACGATCTGTCAAAGTCATGGTAATCGCACCTGCCAATACTGGCATAACCGCGATCAACAAATACGCAGTAATCAACCATGTCCAGCAGAACATTGGCATCTTCATCAAAGTCATGCCAGGAGCGCGCATGTTCAAAATTGTTGTGATGATGTTGATCGAACCCATAATGGAAGAAGCACCCATGATATGCACAGCGAAAATCGCCAAGTCCATACCTGGTCCCATTTGTGTCGACAAAGGTGCATACAAAGTCCAACCAGCAGCAGTTGCGCCACCTGGAACAAAGAACGAGCCTGCTAACAATAATGCTGCAGGAGGCATCAACCAGAATGAAAAGTTATTCATACGCGCAAATGCCATATCGGATGCGCCGATTTGCAATGGGATCATCCAGTTAGCAAAGCCAACGAATGCCGGCATAATCGCACCGAAAACCATGATCAAGCCGTGCATCGTGGTCAACTGATTGAAAAACTCTGGCTGCATCAATTGCAAACCTGGCTGGAACAATTCACTACGAATGCCCAAGGCCATGACGCCACCAAGCATCAACATTGAGAATGCAAACCACAGATACAAGTTACCGATATCTTTATGATTGGTTGCGAACAAATAACGACGCCAGCCATGCGGGTGATCATGATGATCGTGTGCGTGGTCGTCGTGACCATGAGAGTGATCGTGTGCGTGATCAGCTACTGTATTACTCATCTCTATCTCCTGTTCAATTACTTACGCGCAGCCAAAACTTCGGCTGGCTGGACGATATTCTCTGCTGCCTTATTCGACCAGCTATTACGGGTATAAGTAATTACCGCTGCAATTTCTGTATCAGACAAAGTTGCTTTCCAAGCTGGCATACCGGCTTTGCCGTTCAACAAGATGTTAATCTGATCCGCTTTAGGACCATTCACCATTGCGGAACCATCTAGCGCAGCGAATGCACCTGGAACACCTTTACCGTTAGCTTGATGGCAAGCAACGCAATTGGCTGTGTAAACACTCTCGCCACGTTGCTTCAACTCGTCGACAGTCCACACTTTGCTTGGATCATCAGCTTTCGCTGCCATTTCTTTTTTCTTTCCGTCAACCCAAGCGGTGTAATCGGCATCGGATACCACGCGTACAACGATAGGCATGAACGCATGTTCCTTACCGCACAATTCAACGCATTGACCACGGTATGTACCAATTTTTTCTGCCTTAAACCAAGTATCACGAACAAAACCTGGAATCGCATCTTGTTTTACACCGAAAGCTGGAATTGTCCAACCGTGGATCACGTCATTAGCTGTTGTGATAATGCGGATCTTTTTATTGACTGGCACAACAACTTCGTTATCCACTTCCAACAAATAATTCACACCGCGAGCTTCTGTAGGAGCAAGGCCTGGAGCACCGACTTGAGTACGTGGAGTCGCTAAGGTCGACAAGAATGCGATACCTTCACCCTCACCTTTGAGGTAGTCGTAACCCCATTTCCACTGCATACCCGTTGCCTTAATTGTGATATCAGCATTAGACGTATCTTTCATTGCCACGACAGTTTTAGTCGCTGGCAATGCCATGCCGATCACGATGAAGAATGGAACAATCGTCCACAAGATCTCAACCGTTGTGCTTTCATGGAAAGTCGCAGGCTTATGACCTAAAGACTTACGATGTTTCAAAATGGAATAAAACATCACACCGAACACTGCAACGAAAATCGCCAAGCAAATGTAAAGCATGAGGTTATGGATGGAATAGATTTGCTCCGCGATTTGTGTCACGGGTGTTTGCAGGTTTAACTGCTTGACGGCAGGACCACCTGGGCTATCTTTAACGGCCCAAGCTGGCATCCCAGCAGTCAAAAGCGAAGCACCAAGCACCAAGGAGGCGCCAAGCGTTCTCGACTTTAATCGCATAGCATGTTTCATGATTTCCCCAAAAACCTATTAGAATTTTCAACAGAAATTGCCAAAAGAAAATACTGACAACTTCCACAACTGCGAGAGTATAAAGCGTAAAGCTGAGCTATATCAAGAAGAAATCATGGTTCAGCTGCGCAAAATCATATTGACAATCTTGATTTTTGCTAAGGAATAAAGGCCATCAAACTTTTTTATTGGCAATAAAAATTGCTGAAATTTATTTATTTTTTCATGGCGTTAAATCGAATAATCGATTCCCCACTGGCAAGTTTTGTGGGAACGGGCTTAAAGGCATGCCCAAATACAACTTCGATTGTTAAAGGAATTCGTCCATCCTCACCGCGCTTTTTTTCCAACTCAGTCTGCAAATAGGAGAACGCCGATTTGCCCAATAAACCGCGACGACGATTCGACAGCGGGTTTCCACCGAGTGCTCTGACATCCGCCAACAATCGTTGCACATCTTGATAACGCAAAGTGATGCGCTCAACATCCATCACTGGCGTAGCAAATCCGGCTGCTACTAACATGTCGCCAAAATCGTGCATATCAACAAACGGTAAAGTATGGGGATCATCGTCTATTTGTGCAAAAGCCTGTCGCAATTCCAGCAAGGTATCCGGACCAAAACTAGAAAATATCACGATACCGTTACGCGCCAAAACTCGGAACCACTCTTGCAACACCTGATCTGGTTGCGGATGCCAATGCAGTGCCAAATTAGACCAAAGCACATCAACCACATTTGCCGCCAAAGGGAGCTTTGCAAAATCACCGCAAGTTACAGCAAGCTTTGCATCCCTCGCATGCTTACTTTGATCAGGAAGAAAACGACTGAATAAACCGCGTAACACCGAGCCAGCGGAGACACTCGCGATTTCAGATTGATGCAAGGCCTGCCATGAGGCATCAATTCCCAATACTTGCTGCGCTTGCGGAAAGCGCTCACTTAGACGAAGCAAATCAGCCCCCTCACCACATCCCGCATCGACAACCCGTTTGGCATCAATCCGGATCAAATCAAGCTTCTCGGCCATTCTTTGCGCGACTTCCCGACGCAGAAAAAGAGAGTCTTGTACTCTGGCTGGCGTGGAGAACAAACGACGAACTTCAGACAATTGAATTGGTGCACTTAACATAATTTTAAATTAGACATGTTAATTTATACTTTAATTGTATACTCAGCATGTCTACAGAATCTTTGATGATGAATGCGCAGAAGTGTAACCGTTCAGACTGTCATTTGCTTTATCACGACGCATCTTTTTAATCCCTACCAATTCGAAATATGCATAACATCTTTCAATTTCTGCTACCAACATATTGCACACTTTGTGGCTCAGTATCAGAAACGAATATCTGCAATGCATGTCACACGCACTTTCTGGTAAATCAAACGCCTCGCTGTACCAAATGTGCTTTACCACTATTCACTCAACAGACGCAGCTCTGTGGCGCTTGTCTCAGCACCTCACCCTTTTTTGATATCACACTGGCTTGCACAGATTATCAAGCACCGATTGATAGCATCGTGTTAGCACTAAAATTTGGCGGCCATTTATTTCAGGCTGAAACCATTGCACAACTCTTAGGGAAAACGATCTGTCAGTATCGGGACAGCGGCACCAATATGCCTGCGCTTTTATGCCCCGTGCCACTAAGCCGGCAGCGATTAATCTCACGCGGCTTTAACCAGGCAATGGAAATTGCCCGCCCAATTAGCCGATTACTAGCTATTCCACTATATTCAGGCCTACTTTGGCGACTGAAAGATACTTTACCCCAAAGCCAGCTACATCCAGATCAACGCCATCGCAATGTGCAAAGCGCATTTTCAATTCATCCCGACTTAGTGCATTTAATCGATGGCCAAAACGTAGGAATTATTGATGATGTAATGACGACCGGAACTACGCTCAATGAAATCGCCAAACTACTCAAGCGGTATGGCGCAGCGCGCGTTTCGAACTTCGTTTTTGCACGCACGGTAAGGCAATAATTCACAAAACATTTCCCATCAATTGATGAAGGTGGCGAGAACAAGTCATGTGCGATGCGCTATCATGCGATACTTGATTTACTTCACTTATTCTCGTCAATAAAGGAATCGCCTTGTTTAATGTTGTTTTAGTCGAACCAGAAATCCCACCCAATACTGGCAATATTATTCGCTTGTGCGCCAACGCCGGTGTGCAGCTTCATTTAATCGAGCCCCTAGGTTTTCCTTTGGAAGATAGCAAGTTAAAACGCGCTGGTCTCGATTATCATGAATATGCAAAAATGAAAGTACATAAGAACTGGGATGCGTTCATCGCAAGTGAACAGCCACTGGCCTCTCGCCTTTTTGCGATGACGACGCATGGATCATCCACCTTCTCATCGATCGCCTTTCAGGCAGGGGATTATTTTGTGTTCGGTGCTGAAACACGAGGCCTCGCACAAGAGTTACGCGAATCATTCCCGCGATCACAACGCATTCGCTTACCTATGCGTCCAGACAACCGTAGCTTAAATTTATCCAATACTGTTGCTATCGTGGTGTATGAGGCATGGCGGCAAAATGGCTTTGCTGGTGGTGAATAAAACGAATAAAGTCAGCGTCAAGCTCGATGTATATAGCGCAGATACAACACTTGCTTCAATCAAACTCAACGCATTTTACAGGGCATTTACATGTAAAGTAGTCCTGTAAAATTTCTTCATCGTTTGATACAAATCCCACGAAACACAGCGTCAATTCAGACGAAGCCACGCAAATTAAGTGCGCTGTCAAACCACCTTCATTTCTTGACATCATCAAATTCTCCGTTCTTTTTTACGTTAAAAAAATCACGTCAATTGAAGATTTAAAGATCTTTAAAACTTTACCTGTAAAAACTGCAGAATATCGATCGACAAATATTACAAGTCAATTTGGAAGCATGCTAAGCTATATCTACAAAGCAACAAAACAGCAATCTGAATCCATCTCGCCATCAGCCAAAGTCTTAACACATTTTGATTGAGTGGTTTGACAGATTTGAGCAGGTCAGCAAGGTATCAAGGCAGTTCGTAATATTCGTTGTGGTATCAACCATAAGCAATAAAGACGATGAACTTAATCACCACGCCAGCTAAATCACGCCGCACCTTGCGGATACTAAACGCGCAAGCGTTTAGCCATGCATTGATGTTGCGCCAAATCAGACCACAATTCTCAAAGCCCTCACAAATATTCTGCGCACATCGCCATTATGTGCCGCAGGTGCTTCACTCGCTTTAGTCAAATTTCAAAAACATTTCATGATCGAGGAATAACATGGCAAAAACAGTAATGGTAGTAGACGACTCCGCATCTGTCAGACAAGTAGTTGGTTTGGCCTTACGTGGCGCTGGTTACGAAGTCATTGAGGGAATAGACGGTAAAGACGCCCTAGGAAAATTGAAGGGGCAGAAGATACATCTGATTATTTCCGACGTAAACATGCCCAACATGGACGGCATTACTTTTGTACAGGAAGTGAAAAAGCTACCTATGTACAAATTCACACCCATCATCATGCTGACTACGGAATCACAAGAAGGTAAAAAACTACAAGGTCAAGCTGCTGGCGCAAAAGCTTGGGTAGTTAAACCCTTTCAACCAGCGCAAATGCTTGCTGCAGTTTCGAAACTTATCTTACCGTAAAAGGTGCAATGTGAATTCACATGAAATTTCTGGCGAGCTCACGATTTATACCGCCGCGATAGAAAAACTTCAACTACAAGAATTTCTTGAATCTGATGATGAGTTGGAACTCAATCTTTCGCAAGTTTCAGAAATGGATAGCGCGGGCTTACAAGTACTCATTTTGATGAAACAGGAAGCCATCCGACGCAATAAAAAACTGCGTTACACCATGCATAGCAAAGCAGTATTAGAAGTCTTAGAAATGTGCAATATGACAGCAACGTTTGGTGACCAAGTTATTTTGACTTGAGTAAATCGCGGGAGATTTCGTATGAGTTTTGAAGATGAAATGAGGGCTGCGCTAGATACCTTTGTAGTCGAAAGCCGCGAATTACTACAAGACATGGAAGACGGTTTATTAGGTCTGGAACATGACGATAATCCGCACGATGCCATCGGTGCAATCTTTCGTGCAGCCCATACCATCAAAGGTTCTGCGGGCTTATTTGGTTTAGACCACATTGTTCATTTCACCCACGTGGTGGAGAGCATACTGGACATGTTACGCAATGAAGAAATTGCCGTTTCCTCAGACTTAATTGCGGTTCTGCTGCCCTGCCGCGATCACATTAGCAACCTCATTGACGGTGTCGCTTCTGGTCATATTGAAGGAACCGCTGAACAACTGTCTGCGGGTACTGCCTTACATGAACAGCTGAGCAAATTCGCTGATGGTAACTCGCCAGATCAACGCTCGGACATTGCGCAACAACACGAACAACATGCGCAATCCTCTGGCGGCGGTTTAGTCGACTCGGGGAACTGGTATTTATCGCTTCGCTTCGGACCGGATTGTCTGCGTAACGGCATGGATCCATTGTCATTTATTCGCTATCTGAGCACTTTGGGCGATGTCATTAATCTGATAACCATTACCGATAATATTCCTCAATTGGATCAGATGGATGCAGAAAGTTGTTACCTTGGATTTGAAGTCGTCCTCAAAAGTAGTGCGAGCAAAGAAGCCATTGAAAACGTTTTTGAATTTGTGCGCGAAGATAGTGTTATTCGTATCGTACCGCCGCGCAGCAAAATTGATGAGTACATCGACATTATCAACAACTTACCAAATGATGATGAATTGCAAGGAGAAATTCTAATTAAGAGTGGCGTGCTAACGAAGCATGAGTTGGAAGAGTGTTTGAATTTACAAAAGCAGCGTCAAGGTATCACGCGCGGAGAAACCCATGAGGCGCCGATCGGAGAAATTCTGGTCAAGCAAGAGATGCTGCAAGAACCTATCTTAAATGCCGCGCTTCACAAACAACAGCAAGTTAAAGATACCAAAGCAAGAGAAAAACAAAACATTCGTGTTGATGCCGAAAGGCTCGATAGATTGATTGATCTGGTTGGTGAGTTAGTCATCGCAGGAGCCGGCGCTAATTTACGGGCAACAAAATCAAATGATGTCGCACTACTCGAATCAACCAGTGAAGTCATGCGATTGGTAGAAGAAGTTCGCGATAGTGCATTGCAATTAAGAATGGTTCCCATCGGTACGACATTTAGTCGCTTCCAGCGCGTGGTCCGCGATGTCAGCATCGAACTTGGTAAAGACATCTTGCTTGAGATTTCGGGTGGGGATACCGAGGTTGACAAATCTGTCGTCGATAAAATTGGCGATCCATTGATGCATCTTGTTCGTAATTCTATGGATCACGGCATTGAAGCTGCCTCGATCAGAATCGCCCGCGGCAAACCAGCCCAAGGAACTTTACGGCTCAATGCTTATCACGAATCTGGCAGTATTGTGATTGAAGTCAGCGATGATGGCGGAGGGTTAAATCGCGACAAAATTTTGGCGAAAGCCATTGAAAAAGGCTTGGTTTCAGAAGGAACAGCATTAAGCGATAAAGAAATTTATGCCTTAATTTTCGAACCTGGTTTTTCAACCGCAGATCAGATCTCAAATCTTTCAGGTCGTGGTGTTGGCATGGATGTTGTCAAACGCAATGTCACGTCGCTACGAGGCAGCATCGACATCGACAGTGAAATCGGCGTAGGCGCAACCATGCGCATCCGTATGCCGCTTACTTTAGCAATTATTGATGGTTTCTTAGTGGGTGTAGGTAAATCTTCCTTTGTCATCCCACTTGACCAAGTAGTGGAGTGTGTCGAGCTACCTAAAGAGTGCGCAGAGCGTGATTTTATGGATCTGCGCGGTGAAGTGTTACCGTTTATTCGTCTGCGCAAAATGTTTGAAATTGAGGGAGAGGAACCACGCCGTCAGAATGTCGTAGTTATCAGCAATGGCACGAATAAAACTGGCTTAGTCGTTGATCGACTGATGGGCGAATTTCAAACCGTCATTAAGCCTCTAGGGAAGTTATTCGGCCATCTGCAAGGTATCGGTGGTTCCACCATTTTAGGCAGTGGCGAAGTCGCCTTAATTTTAAGTGTGACGAGTATGACGCAACACTATTCAAGAATGGAGCAGAAACGACTACTTGCAGTGCCGCAGAATTCCAGTAGGTAAAAAAATCATGCAATCAAAATCAATTGATGCGATGCGATTTCCATGCATGAATGGATTTAAATTAATTTGATTTGATTTATCACTGGCAACATTGATTTTTCAAGCTGCAATCGATAGAGACAAAATCAATATGAATAACCGAATTTCGTTACTTTCATTAGAAGCGCTCACACTATTTTAGGGGATATGAAATGAGTCAAGTCAATACATCTTGGATTTCAAAACTGGTCAGTGGTGCGCAACTTGAGGCGCAGGCCACTGAGCTGGCAGCACTACGAAAACAAATAGCAGAGCTATCACAAGAATTAAAAGTCCGGTCTGACATCATGGATCTCACCAGCATCGTCTCATTTGCGGACCTGAAAGGCGACATCGTCACGGTCAATGATAAATTCACTGAGGTATCAAAATATAGCCGCGATGAACTGATAGGCAGACCACACAACACCACCCGTCATCCTGATATGTCGAAAGAGACGTTTAAGCAGGTTTGGTCGACCATCGGACGCGGCGGTACATTTCGTGGGGTGATCAAAAATCGTGCGAAAGACGGCACGCCTTACTACGTCGATGCAGTCATCGCACCATTCTTAGGTGAAAACGGGAAACCAACAAAATACTTAGGCGTGCGCTATGACATCACGGTACAAGAACTCGAACGTCAAAATGCCAAGGGCGTATTAGATGCAATTGATGAATCTTATGGCTATATCGAGTTTGACCTCGGTGGCAACGTTCTACAAGCAAACAAAAATTTTCTGGCACTTGTCGAATATCACCTCGATGAAATAAAGGGAAAGCACCATCGTACCTTCGTCGATCCATCGCAATCCAATTTGCCTGAGTACGCCCAATTTTGGGCGGATCTCAATGCTGGCAAAGCACAAAGTAACGTATTTAAACGGATTACCAAATCACGTAAAGAAATCTGGATACAAGCGGTTTATGCTCCCGTCAAAGATGAGATGGGACGGATCTTCAAAATCGTGAAAATTGCCACCGATGTCACTGCGCAAATAAATGCCGCAAATATGCTCAAAGAAGCCGTCGAGCAGGCACAAAAAGTTACTTCGGCAGCGAAAGATGGCGACCTCAGTCAACGGATTCCACTAGATGGAAAAACAGGGCCGATTCTTGCGCTTTGTTCCGGTGTCAATTCTTTGATGGAAACTACCTCGATTATCTTCAATGATGTCAGTCGAGTACTGGAATCATTTGCCGAAGGTGACCTGTCACAACGCATAGAACGTGAATACACTGGGATGTTTGACGACGTTAAAAAGAATGCCAACTCAGCTAGTGAAAAATTAACACAAACGATCGAGGACATTGCACGCATATTCGGCGGCTTAGCAACTGGCGATCTGGGACAACGGATTACACGCGACGCGCCGGGAATGTTTAACCAAGTCAAAGAAGATGCAAATACCGCATGCGAAAAGCTGGCGACCATCGTAGGTGAAGTACGCAACGCGACAGATGCATTATCGAATGCGTCAGAACAGGTCAGTGCCACTTCACAAGCACTATCACAAGCGGCTAGTGAGCAAGCGGCCAGCGTAGAGGAAACCAGCGCTAGTATTGAACAAATGGCTGCGGGAATTAATCAAAACGCAGAAAACGCCAAAGTCACTGATGGCATTGCAGGCAAAGCATCCAAAGAAGCCATTGAAGGTGGTGGTGCAGTCAAACAAACAGTGTCTGCGATGAAAGAGATCGCATCGAAAATCGGCATCATTGATGACATCGCTTATCAAACCAATATGCTCGCGCTCAATGCTGCGATTGAAGCAGCGCGCGCTGGCGAGCATGGCAAAGGTTTTGCCGTCGTGGCTGCAGAAGTTCGTAAATTGGCTGAGCGTAGCCAAGTTGCGGCTAAAGAAATTGGCGATCTGGCCAGTGGTAGCGTTAAGACGGCTGAACGTGCGGGTGATCTGATCGATGAAATTGTTCCCGGCATTGGCCGCACCTCTGACCTGGTGCAAGAAATTGCCGCAGCATCACAAGAACAATCCGCTGGTGTTGGGCAAATCAATACGGCGATGAATCAAATGAATCAAATCACGCAACAAAATGCATCGTCAAGCGAAGAGCTGGCAGCAACCGCTGAAGAGATGACAAGTCAAGCTGAACAATTAATTGAATTGGTCAGCTTCTTTCACCTCGGACAAGGTCACAAGCCATCTAATTCAACACAAACTAATGAGCGCAGTGTTGTTCGCGGCACCCCCAAACGAGCCAAACCAAATTTTGGCAGCAGTAGTGTCGACGAAGCAAAATTTGAAAGGTTTTAGGAGAGCGGTATGAATGCAATCAGCACAGCGAACAACGGCGCTCTGACTAGCAGTAAAGACAAGCCATCATCCGAATCAGCGCAATTCCTAACCTTTGTACTTGGAGGGGAAGTCTTTGCGCTCGGCATATTAAATATTAAAGAAATTATTCAGTATGGAGATTTAACGGAAGTACCGATGATGCCGAACTTTATCCGAGGAGTCATTAATCTGCGTGGCCGTGTCGTACCTGTAGTCGATTTAACCGCACGATTTAATCGTGGCACCACCAGTATTTCTCGTCGCACCAGCATCGTGATTATTGAAATGGAACAAAGTGATCAAGCAGATGCACAGAGTATTGGTATCGTCGTTGACGCCGTCAATGAGGTGATTGAAATTGCCAGCGCGGATATTGAACCACCACCCTCTTTCGGCGCCAAAATCCGACCGGACTTTATCAGTGGAATGGCGAAAAAAGATGGTCGATTCATTATTGTGCTGAACTTAGACCGGGTACTTTCTGTGGATGAAATGCTCGCACTCGGACAATCGATTACACCTGCGCTGACGAACTCCACTGAGTCGGAGCATGAACACTAAATCCAGTAAATTTACCACCCAGGTCGCGATTAAAAAAAACGAGTTTGAATGGATTTCTCGCTTTTTGTATGAGCGAACTGGCATTGCCTTAAACGAGGGCAAGCAGGCGTTAGTCATGGGGCGTTTGGATAAGCGCTTGCGTAAACGCAATTTAACGACATATGGTGAATACTTTGCCTTACTGGGTCGCCCAGGGTACGAGGATGAGACGACGGTCGCCATTGATTTACTAACGACGAACGAAACCTATTTTTTTCGCGAACCCAAGCATTTCGATTTTCTAAAAAATATCGCTTTTCCGCAGTATCAACGACAACGTCAAATCCGTATCTGGAGTGCTGCGAGCTCCAGCGGGGAAGAAGCCTACACTATTGCAATAACGCTGGCAGAGTCCTTCCATAGTAACGACTGGGAAGTCATAGGCACAGATATTTCGACACGCATGGTCGAAAAGGCGCGGCGTGGCCTTTATCCTATGCTCGCCGCAGACAAAATCCCACGCCAACTGCTAAAGAAATACTGCTTGAAAGGGCGTGAGGAATTCGAAGATTTTTTTTTGCTCGAATCGGCGATTCGACAACGCGTCCACTTTAGTATCGCCAATTTGATTGAACCATTACCCGACCTCGGAATGTTTGAAATTATTTTTCTACGCAATGTCATGATCTATTTTGATCGCGACACCAAAAAACGTCTGGTGGAAAAGATCAGTGAAAGATTACGTCCGGGAGGTTATTTCATCGTTAGTCATTCAGAATCACTCAATGGCTTAGATTCGCCTCTGAAATTAATCGCCCCTTCAATCTATCAGAAGACCGCTTAGGGACAACTCCCCCCTCTGCATATCGCTGACATCTAACTAAACTGTATGAATGAACCTAGCTTCTATATTGATATTTTTTTACAACCGGGAGAGTTTTACTTCGGCGATCATGAAACACGCATCCGTACTCTTTTAGGATCCTGCGTCTCGATTACTATGTGGCATCCGATCAAACGAATTGGTGGTATGTGTCACTATATGCTACCAAAGAATAAACGCACACCACATAGCGTCGGAGTTGATGGAAAATATGCCGAAGACGTAATGCGGCTGTTTTTGAAAGAAATTAAAGACTCACGCACTTCGATCCATGATTACGAAGTAAAAATTTTTGGTGGAGGCAATCAATTTCCAGGTCAAGACCAACGCGTATTTTCGGTATCCGAACAGAATGTAAAAATAGGTCGGCAACTACTTGAAGAGTACGGTTTTAAAATTAAGTCCGAGCACTTGGGTGGCGTTGGACATCGAAATATTATGTTTGACCTATGGTCCGGAGATGTGTGGGTTAAACATGTAGATAAAATGAAAGAATAATGAAATCAAAAATCAAAGTCATGTTAGTAGACGACTCTGCTGTGGTACGACAAGTCTTAACCGCTCTGCTAACAAAAGATAGCGGCATTGAAGTCATCGCGTCTGCGCCCGATCCCATCTTTGCAATGGACAAGATGAATTCAAACTGGCCAGACGTCATTGTGCTTGACGTAGAAATGCCGCGCATGGATGGTATTACTTTTCTCAGACAGATCATGTCGATTCGGCCCACCCCTGTCATTATTT
>DLGN01000419.1:5675-7601 GCA_002482715.1 Oxalobacteraceae bacterium UBA7693 | reverse complement strand
CCACTAAAACGCATCAAAGATACAAATTAACTTTCACCACAACGCACCGATCACACTTTATTCAAACTCCAACGAGAAGGAAATCATCATGAAATCACGCCGTCAATTCTTGCTTCAAACCATTCCTGCGGCCTTAGGTTTAGGCGCTGCAATGCAAGCAAGTGCGCAAGTAAACCGTGCCGATGAAAACGCTCCTGGCTCAACTGCACTCGGTTACAAACACGATGCGACTAAAGTCGACACAAAAAAATTCCCCGCTTATGCAGCAGGAAAAAACTGTTCTAACTGCATGCTGTACCAAGGGAAACCGACAGATCCATGGGCGAACTGCGCAGCCTTAGGTGGTAAACAAGTTGCGGCTAAAGGCTGGTGCATGGCATGGGCAAAGAAAGCATAAATCGTTATGCAACAAATCGATCAAGCAACTATCGATAGAGTGATACAAATGGCATGGGAAGACCGCACCTCTTTCGACGCCATTCAACGCCAATTCGGCTTAGATGAAAGTGCCGTAATCCGGCTGATGCGTAGCACCATGAAAGCATCAAGCTTCAAAATGTGGCGTACGCGCGTGACAGGTCGCAAGACTAAACATCAGGCTTTGCGTGGTGCTGAGGTGAAGCGGTTTAAATCTAGTGATCAAAAGAATCGGGATTTTTGAAGCACCATATTAAAAATCGAAACCTAGTTGTGACGCCTCATTGATATCGTTGCTTGAATGCGGTTCTTGCGGTTTCGATTTTTTCGCATCATTTTTGCTTCGCTTTGTACCACGTGAACTCCTTGACCCATGCTTCTTCACCACCGCCGACTTAGCTGCTTTAACTTCCGATTGTCCACGGACAGCAAATAATTTCGCTTTCGCCTCTCGTGTCGCGGCATCAAGATCAACTAAAGGAATTGGAATGTCTCGTCCCAATTCAATTCCGCATGCAAGCTGCACATCGCTTGGCATAGTCCACGGTTCAAACAAAAACAAATCTGGCACCTTGCGCATGGCAGGCAGCCAGCGTCGCACAAATATGCCTTTAGGATCATGGTCATGTGCTTGCTTAATCGGATTATAAACACGCGGTACATTGATGCCTGTAGTGCCAGCTTGCATTTGCATCTGGCTCCAATGAATGCCGGGTTCATAATCTAAGAACTGGGTCGCCAACCAATTACCTACTTGGCGCCAGTGTAGCCATAGCGGATATGAGGCGACCGACACCAACATTGCGCGCATACGAAAATTGATCCAACCAGTTTCACGTAACATCGCGATACAGGCATCCACCATAGGCCAACCGGTGCGACCGTGTATGAATGCTTGAAAATGTGCGTCGTTCCAATCATGTTCACGCATACCATCGTAACCGCGATGCATGTTTTGAGCTTCAATTTCCGGTTCTGACTCTAGCTTTTGTATGAAGTGACAATGCCAGTACAAACGGCTAACAAAGGCATTCAAGCCTTGCTTCATCCGTGTCGCTGATGGGTGTTTTGAGGCCAAGGAATCGTCATGCAATTGTTCCATGCGCTGCACAGTTGCATGTACGATTTCGCGCAGGCTCAAGCATCCAAATGTCAGATACGGCGATAGACGTGAGCAAGCATCTGGTGCAGATAAAGGGGATGAAATTCCACCGCGATAATAAGCGCTACGCTCATATAGAAATGACGATAGCAGCGCCAGACCTGCCTTTCGCCCACCAACTTGTCTTCGTGGTGGGTCGGGCTGCATCAACTGTAATCGGCTTGCCGACGGCGGTAATCCATCTTGCCAATGCATCTCAACAAATTGCATATGCGGTGGAATCGGCAAACATAGCTGTTCAACGTGCGCATCCCAACTTGCCTTCCAATGATCTCGATCTGCCAATCGACGCACCACACCAAACTGGCGAAACTCCAAGTAATTGACCTGATGTGCCTGACACCATT
>DLGN01000419.1:5434-5664 GCA_002482715.1 Oxalobacteraceae bacterium UBA7693 | reverse complement strand
TCCTACTGCTAAGTCGCGTTGATAAGTCCAAGCATTACCAGTTTCTTCATGCGCGCACAAACACTGAAAAGGCGCTTGATCGTATATGCGTGTTAATACTTCTAATACATCGCCTGTGACGACATGCAAACGACCACCGTGCTGTTTCAACGCAAGATAAAGTTCACGCAGACTTTCTAAAATGAATTCGAAGTGTTGACGCGCTGCGTCTGGCTGCAACCACAATGCTG
>DLGN01000419.1:0-5406 GCA_002482715.1 Oxalobacteraceae bacterium UBA7693 | reverse complement strand
GCGGCCTCGACCAAAGCCGCATGATCATACAAACGCAAATCGCGCTTGAACCAAACCACGCTGTAAGACATAGAAGAAATCTAAGAAGCATCAAAACCTTAGTATTCCAGATTGATTCGTTCCACCAGCTTAAAGATTCGGTTCAGTCTGCGCGTCTAAGCGGGACAAATTCTCACTTGTACGGAAAACGACGATCACGCAATCGCATAAACGGCGTTTCAACAAGTCGATACAAAAGATAGGCGGCAAGCAGGCTGATCGCAAACATCGCGGCAATCCCCATCCAAGATTTAACCGAAATATCCCAAGCTTCAAATGGGCGAATCAAGGCGTTCATGAGAGGTTTATGCACCAAATACAGAACGTAAGACCATAAAGCTAAGACCGATGCACCAGGAATGCGCCAACGATATAAATACGAATTAGGACTAAGTCCTGCCAAGGTCAACAAGGCAAATCCGGCGGCCAATAAGCTATAGCCAAAGGTCGTGGTGAACCACAAAAAACCTTGTCCGTTCACATAGCTATAGAAAGTGAACAGATACATGGCGAAACCGGACAAGATTGCGCCGCCTAGCAAACTCAAATGGCCATGTTTGAGAGTACGCGCCCATATTTGCGGATGGAAATTCTTCAGCATTGCCAGCGCAACGCCGGGTAACAGTTCATCAAATCGACACCAAGTGGAATAGTAGATGTGGACGTAATACTGGGTAAAGTCATCACCAACCTCTTGCCACATTAAATAACGCATACAAGCAGCGCCTGCCATCGCGCTCAACAACACTAACCACATCACCCGAATAGACTTTAGGTAAGTAAGCGTGAGGATCGCCACCAATGGCAGCACCACGTAAAACTGTTCTTCGATGCTGAGTGACCAAGCATGTGAAAACGCTGAGCCGGGCTTCAAATCAAAATTCTGCGTGAAAGTCAAAAACTTCCACAATGGTGTCACGGCTTTACCGCCCGCTTCTAGTGGAAACAAAAAATAGATCGCCAGCACCACATAAAAATTCGGCAAGGTGCGCAGCGCACGGCGAATATAAAAAGTCTTGAGCGAAAACCCATGTTCACTTTTTAAACCAGCAAAAATCTGATTCCCAATCAGATAGCCACTTAAAACAAAGAACAGATCGACACCAACCCAACCGATTTCACTAAAAAATCCAAAGCTGGGTTCGTGACTAACGAAAACCATGTAGTGGTACATCAATACCAACAAAATAGCGCAGGCACGCAAGGTATCAAGGCCGTTGATACGTGAATTGTGAGTTGAAGCTTGCATAAAAAAGCTGGAAGAATAAGACGCGCAATTATGCTTCAAATGACATCGATAGCAATAACTTTCTGTTTGAATAACTAGATTGATGGCGCGCTCATAGAATCTCCAACTCAAATCAGCAAATGAAAGAAGATACGCGTATTGAAACAGTGCGTTGCATCTGGCAATGCAAGCGGACTTAATATTTAAAAACCTAAATATAGCTTTTAGACATTAATTAAACTCAACACCTTGCAAAAAAGCTCAGTCTAAAATCTCCCAATGAGGGAATTCAACAATATTTAATATTCTTTGAACTTGAATTGCAAAAAATTCTATTGAAAAAAAACTGTCAGCTGGTATATTTCGCCACTCTAAAAATTATGCTGTCTATTTTTTACGCAAACAAAATATTTTAGAAGCTCTAAGAAACTCTTTATCGCTATTCAAACCTAATGACAAAGTTCTGTTCACAGATTTGAGAAAAAAATAAGTTTGCATCAAGACCTGTCTTGTCTGATTTTTTAAATCCCCAGATCTTTCATCACCCAAAGGCAATGATGACTAGTGCATCAGCCAGTAAACAGTCACAACAGTCACAAAGAAAATTTCATCATGAAAAAAACTAAATTTGGCCTCAATATTTTTCAGAAACTATTGCTGGTTTTATTGCTCGTCTCACTGATCCCATTGATCAGTTTATGGTACATCAATGCAAAGCAAGCTCGTAGCGATATGGATGCCCATATTTCCCAAACGATGATCTCTACCGCGAATACGATCGAGACCGGCGTCAATGCATGGGACAACATGAATGTTCGTGCATTGCGCCAAGTTTCTCGCTTAGACGATATGGCTTCAATGCAGGCAGAAAAACAAAATCCCATTTTGAAAGCAATGACAGAGACTTATGAATACACATTTCTGTCCCTTACCATTGGACTGAACGGCGATAATATAGGTCGCAGTGACGATAAGTCGACAAACTACTATGGTGATCGTAGCTATGTGCAGGCAATCTTGAAAGGTGCAAAGATTAGCCGCGAAGTGTTATTGAGTAAAACCACCGGTAAGCCTTCTTATGTTTTGGCTGAGCCAATTCGAAAACAAACAGGAGAACTCACTGGCGTCATCGCTATGGTGATGAATTTAACTGATGTATCAAAAACGATTGTTGACACACAACTCGGCGAAACAGGACATGCAATTTTGCTAGATCAAAGCAATAAAGTTATCGCTCATGGACGCGCAGAAAAACTGAAATCGGCACTACAAGACTTCAGCAATCACCCTGCACTCGCCCTTGATGAAGCCAGTGTCAAACCGACGGCATATCAAGAGGGAGATAAAAATATTCTCGCATTCAAACGTAAATTACCCCAAGGCTGGACGCTTATCGTCGAACAAGATTATGATGAAGCTTATGGCTCACTCAAGAAAATGGAAGCAGACGCACGTAATCTGATTTTAATTACGATTGCGTTAGTTTTCGGCATTGCATTCTTGGTTGGCAAACAATTGACGCGCCCGATCAATGAATTAACTGCCATCGCTTCTGAATTAAGTCGCGGACAATTTGATTTAGAAATGCCTCAGACCAAACGTAGTGATGAAATTGGCGCTTTAGCATTGGCTATTGAACGGATGGGCATTAGCGTGAAAATGGCGATGGATCGTTTGCGCAAGAAAAGCGCTGAATAAGGAACCGAACCATGAATCAGCAGAGCTTTAGCCCTTTCTTTGAAGTTATCGACGACATCAAACGCCTATGCGAACAAGGTCGAACGGGAACCATTTTCCTTGTGAGTGATAACAATCGCATGGCACAAGTGTTTTTAGAAAACGGTAACATCGCGTCCATTTTATGCCGTGGCCAACGTGGACAAGAAGCGTTAAACAGCTTGAGCAACATGCAGAGTGTTCGACTGCGTTTCGATGAAACCATCAAAACCATACCGAACCGGGATGGACTTTCAAATCAAACCGTTTTCGAAGTGCTTTTAAAAGCAGCAGGTAAATTGTCTGGAATATCGACCAATGTCGCTGCTAAAATTACCTCACCTGTAGCGC
The DNA here is from genome assembly GCA_002482715.1 of Oxalobacteraceae bacterium UBA7693. Taxonomy (GTDB): domain Bacteria; phylum Pseudomonadota; class Gammaproteobacteria; order Burkholderiales; family Burkholderiaceae_D; genus Undibacterium. The sequence continues at coordinate 2,072 of DLGN01000419.1, read as the reverse complement.
AGACCGTACCTAGTCCCGCTAGCTTTAACATCAACGCGGATACCAAGAAATTGGTACAGGAAACCTTGACGGTCTATATTGGCCCGTTCGCCGAGATCGTCTGCGAAGATCACTTCGAAAAAGCCAACAATCTGCGCGGACTCATCGAGCAATTGGCTGGTGAAATCCCCAACGAAACAAGCGCAAATCAGTTTCGTTCGGAGTTACTGAAGAAATTAAAGCTCTCCGCAAACTAGGTCTTTAGGATTACGGTAGTACCAAAAAAGAAAGGGAAATGCTACAAGTGCATTTCCCTTTTTTTCAGCGAAAAATAGTCGCAAATCTACTGCTAATTAGAACTGCGCTTCCCAATTTATTGGTAGCGCGCCAAACTACGTTCTAAATGCGGCGCCAACATTTGTGGGGAATTAATCGACATACCCAGTTCATTCAGTAAGCCATCTTGAATACCATACACCCAACCATGAACTTCTACTGACTGACCACGTTCCCAAGCATCTTGGATGATCGTGGTTTGACATACATTCACAACTTGTTCGATCACATTCAATTCACACAAGCGATCAACGCGCTCTTTTTCAGGTAAAACTTCACCTAAATATCTCTCGTGTTTCTGATGCACATCTTGAACATGGCGCAACCAATTATCTGCTAATCCAACACGGCGTCCTGTCAATGCAGCGTGCACACCACCGCAGCCGTAGTGACCGCAAACAATGACGTGTTTCACTTTTAAAACATCCACCGCAAATTGCAACACCGACAGGCAATTCAAATCAGAATGCACGACCAAGTTAGCGATATTGCGATGAACGAACAACTCACCGGGCAATAAGCCCAACAATTCATTAGCAGGAACCCTGCTGTCAGCGCAACCTATCCATAGATATTCTGGACTTTGTTGTTCAGCGAGTTTTTTGAAAAAATTAGCGTCCCGACTGAGTATCTCCGCAGCCCACTCGCGATTATTTTCAAATAACTGATCAGGGGTGACGCTTCCGCGTATGACTTCTCTCATATTGCTCCTTTGCTATTTTTACCAATGACATTTTACCTTTTTTAGAGTGTTCGATCGAATTTAGCCCTACGAAATCAAGGCCTTAAAATGACTGATTCGAAAAAAAAGCGCGGATAAAGAATTATCTGCGCTTTTCTCTTCATTCATGAGACATCTTACTCAAAGAACTTCTTCACTTTATCCATCCAAGACTTACTTTGCGGACTATGCTTAGAACCACCTTCTGTCGTCAGTTGCTCAAAGCTACGTAGCAAGTCTTTTTGCTTCTCTGTGAGTTTCACTGGCGTCTCTATTACAACGTGACAGAACAAATCACCGGCATAACCAGAACGTACGCCCTTCACGCCTTTGCTGCGCAAACGGAAAGTCTTACCCGATTGCGTCCCCTCAGGAATCGTGAAACTGGCTTTACCGCTCAAAGTCGGCACTTCGATATCACCACCTAAGGCCGCTTTAACAAAGGAAATCGGAATTTCACAATGTAAATCATCACCTTCGCGTTGGAATACCTGATGTGGTTTGATATGAATTTCCACATACAAATCGCCCGGAGGTCCGCCATTAATACCTGGCTCACCATTGCCCGACGAACGAATACGCATACCGTTATCGATACCAGCAGGAATTTTTACTTCCAGCGTTTTATTGCGTTTGATACGACCCGTACCATTACATAGATTGCATGGATCAGTAATCATTTTGCCTGTGCCATGACACTTAGGGCAGGTTTGCTGGATACTGAAAAGGCCTTGTTGCATACGCACCTGACCATGTCCACCGCAGGTGGTACAAGTCACAGGTGAAGTACCTGGCTTAGCACCAGAGCCATGACAGGTATCGCAACCATCGTAGCTAGGAACACGGATAGTGGTATCAAATCCGTTCGCAGCCTGCTCTAAAGTGATTTCCAGGTTGTAACGTAAATCAGCGCCGCGATAAACCTGCGGACCTGAGCTGCGGCCACGACCACCACCAAAAATATCACCGAAAATATCACCAAAGGCATCAGCAAAACCGGCATTGCCACCACCACCTCCGCCACCCATATTTGGAT
>DLGN01000008.1 GCA_002482715.1 Oxalobacteraceae bacterium UBA7693 | reverse complement strand
GCAACGACCTGCGCGTTGATTCGCTGCGGATTGGGCGATGGCTTCGATTTGTAATTGCTCAACTTTGTTCTTATAACTGTAGCGCTTCACGCGTGCTAAACCTGCATCGACGACATAACGTATGCCGGGTACTGTCAAAGAAGTTTCGGCGACATTGGTCGCTAACACGATGCGACGTGCATTGGAGATTTTAAAAACGCGTTCTTGTTCTTGTGCCGACAGGCGGGCGAACAAAGGCAAGATTTCAACATGCGGAGGATGATGTTTGCGCAGAGATTCAGCAGCATCGCGGATTTCACGCTCACCCGGCAAAAACACCAGCACATCACCTGAACCTAGACGACATAATTCATCAACCGCATCCGTGATCGCGACCATCAGATCGCGTTCTTTATCTTTTTCATCCGCTTGAATTGGGCGATAGCGCACTTCTACCGGATACAAACGTCCAGACACTTCAATCACGGGTGCGGCTTTGCCATTCTCGCCAAAGTGATTGGCGAAGCGTTGCGCGTCAATCGTCGCGGAGGTGATGATCACCTTCAGATCACGTCGCTTAGGCAAAATCTGTTTCAAGTAGCCGAGCAAGAAATCAATATTTAAACTACGTTCATGCGCTTCATCGATGATGATGGTGTCGTATTGACGTAAGAGCGGATCAGTCTGTGTTTCAGCCAGCAAAATACCGTCGGTCATCAACTTGACTGACGCACCTTTGGTCAAGGTATCGGTAAAACGAACTTTAAAGCCGACGTGTTCGCCCAATGGAGAATTCAATTCTTGTGCGATACGCTTCGCCGTCGATGAGGCAGCGATACGACGTGGTTGCGTATGACCAATCAAGCCTTTTTGACCACGACCTAGTTCCAAACAAATTTTGGGTAATTGTGTGGTTTTACCTGAACCAGTTTCACCGCAGACGATGATGACCTGATTCTTTTGTAGTGCGTCAGCGATCTCATCGCGTCTTCCTGAAACAGGTAGTTCTTCAGGATAAGTAATGACAGGTGGCGGATTACGGAAAGGCAAGGCAATTTCAGGTCGAGTTTCTGGCTTTTTCGCCTGTGACGGGCGTCCTTGTGCTGGCTTAGGCGTCGTCACTGGCGACAATGGCGCGCGAGAGGGCAATTTATTTATCGACTTGCTAGCATTTTCTGTACGATTTTGAACATTTGCAGGCGTCCCTTGCTTTTCCTTTTTCGGGAAATTAGCGGATTTTGTTGGTTGTTGGGCTGTCTGACGCAGCTTGTCGCGCAATTGACGTAGGTCTGAAGCGACTTTTTCCGGAGAATTTGTATTTGTTTTGTTAGATGACATAGTACCTGCGATTATAATTCGTCCATGGAAAATTCTGTTCAATTCGTTCACTGGTTGCGCTCCGTCGCGCCCTATATTCATGCCTTCCGTGGAAAGACCTTCGTGGTCGCCTTTCCGGGGGAACTCGTGGTGGCTGGCGCCCTGCCCGTTTTGGCGCAGGATTTATCGCTATTACATGCGCTTGGTATCAAGATTGTGATCGTGCATGGTTCACGTCCACAGGTTGCGGAGCAACTCGCGCTGCGTAATGTTGAAGGTCGTTTTCATAATGGCATACGCATTACCGATACGGCTGCACTCGAATGTTCCAAAGAAGCTGCTGGTGAATTGCGTTTAGATATTGAAGCGGCTTTCAGTCAAGGTCTGCCAAATACGCCGATGGCACATGCTGCGATTCGGATTATCTCTGGCAATTTTGTAACCGCCAAGCCTATCGGTATTGTAGATGGCGTCGATCTGCAGTTAACCGGAACGACCCGTAAAGTCGCGTACGATACCATTGATCGTATTTTAGATGCTGGTAGCTTAGTTTTATTGTCACCGCTAGGATTTTCACCGACGGGTGAAGCATTCAATTTAACCATGGAAGATGTTGCGGTATCTGCTGCGACCGCATTGCGCGCAGATAAGTTAATTTTTATCTCCGAGACGCCGATGATGGTTGACCAAGATGGTGATGAAATTCGCGAGCTTTCTTACAGACAAGCTGAATTTGAACTGGAGCAAAAATACCTGCCATCCGATTCTGCGTTCTATCTGGAACATGCGGTAAAAGCTTCGCGCGGTGGCGTCCCCCGTATTCATATTGTGCCTTACAAAATTGATGGCTCAGCTTTATTAGAACTATTTACGCATGATGGCGTGGGCACGATGATTTCCACTGAAAATCTCGAGAGCTTACGCGAAGCAACGATTGAAGATGTGGGCGGCATTATTAAGTTAATCGAACCACTGGAAGCCGATGGCACTTTGGTTAAACGTGGTCGTGAATTAATCGAACGAGAGATCAACTATTTCTCGGTGATTGAGCATGATGGCGTGATCTTCGGTTGTGCGGCACTTTATCCTTTCCCTTTCGACAAAATGGGAGAAATGGCGTGCTTAACAGTAAATCCAGATGTCCAGAGCCAAGGCGATGGCGAGAGAATTCTCAAGCATATGGAAAAACGTGCGCGGCGTGCTGGCTTTCATTCATTGTTTGTATTAACAACTCGCACCGCGCACTGGTTTCTAAAGCGTGGCTTCGTGCAAGCCAGCGTTGATGATCTGCCAAAAGATCGGCAAAAAATGTATAACTGGCAGCGCAAATCCTTGGTCTTGATCAAGCAGCTTTGATACTCACTTACACTTGAATTGAGATTCAAACGTATAATCGCGATTCGTAAGTATCAGCTATCACCTCAGAATTTTGAATTATTGAAGGAGTACCAATTATGGCCCGCATGGTCCACTGCATTAAATTAGATAAAGAAGCTGAAGGTTTGGACTTCCCAACCTATCCAGGTGAACTGGGAAAGAAAATTTACGAAAGCGTGTCCAAAGAAGCTTGGGCAGCTTGGTTAAAACATCAAACCATGTTGGTGAATGAAAACCGCTTAAATCTAGCGGACACGCGTGCCCGCAAGTATTTGGCAACACAAATGGAAAAACATTTCTTCGGTGATGGTGCTGATGCTGCACAAGGTTATGTGCCACCAAGTGAATAAGCATCAATACACATCCAATTAAAAAGCGAGCCTTCTGAGCTCGCTTTTTAATTGCACAATAATCAATACCTGATTGATCTTGCCATTTATTAGCACCGAGCTAAATTCTGATCGAATTAGCTGGTGCAGTCTCCTCATATCACCGCTTAAATTTCTTCGTACAAAGGCAAGGTCAAAAACTCGGCAAACTCAGCAGAAGTCGACATCTCTTCGAAAATTTGCGCTGCTCTATCATAAGTTGCCCCATCACCGACAGACAGCTTCACTTTGAGCAATTCCTCCGCAATCATCTCGCGCACCATTTCTGCAGTGATCTTACGACCATCTTCCAGCACACCTTTTGTAGAGCGAATCCATTGCCATACTTGGGAGCGACTGATTTCGGCGGTCGCCGCATCTTCCATCAAATTATGAATCGGCACACAACCGTTACCTGCTAACCATGCACCAAGATAATGTATGCCGACATTGATGTTGTAGCGTAGACCCGCTTCGGTAATCGGTGTTTCTGGTTGGAAGTTCATTAAATCCTGTGCACTGACAACAACGTCGGGGCGCTTCTTCGCAATTTGATTCGGTGCATCACCCAACACTTTCTTAAACTCCGCCATCGCCAGATCAACCAATCCTGGATGCGCGACCCTGCCACCATCATAACCATCGGACGCGTCACGTGCTTTATCATTCCGCACACCCGCCATCGCGATTTCATTTTTCTCAGGATCATTTTTGATCGGGATTAAGGCTGCCATGCCACCAATTGCAGGCGCGTTACGCTGATGGCAGGTCTTCAACAACAGTAAGGCATAAGAACGCATGAAAGGTGCGGTCATCGTCACTTTCGCGCGATCTGCCAAACAAAAATTCTGATCATTTTTAAACTTCTTAATGCATGAGAAAATATAGTCCCAACGGCCAGCATTCAAACCAGAACTATGCTCACGTAACTCATACAAAATCTCATCCATCTCAAATGCAGCGACGATGGTTTCAATCAGGACAGTAGCCTTAATCGTACCTTGTGGCAAACCGAGCTCATCTTGTGTCATGACAAAAATATCGTTCCACAAACGCGCTTCCAAATGTGATTCCATTTTAGGCAAATAGAAGAAAGGTCCAGCGCCACGGGCAATTTGCTCTTTCGCGTTATGAAACATAAATAAAGCAAAATCAAAGATCCCACCAGATACGCGCTTACCGTCGACCAAGACATGTTTTTCATCCAAATGCCAACCACGTGGACGTACAACCAAAGTCGCGATCTTTTCATTCAATTGATAGCTTTTACCATTTTGTTCGAGACGTATCGTACGACGCACCGCATCGCGTAAATTGAGCTGTCCTGTTATTTGGTTATCCCAATTTGGGGTATTAGAATCTTCAAAGTCAGTCATATAACTATCAGCACCTGAATTGAGCGCATTGATAATCATCTTGCGTTCAACTGGGCCCGTGATCTCTACCCGACGACATTCCAATGCTTTTGGAATCGGCGCAATCGTCCATGCAGCATTCCGAATATGTGCAGTTTCTGCTAGAAAATCAGGTCGCTCACCAGCATCCATTCGCGCAGCACGTGCTACTCTCAATGCGAGCAATTCTTGCCGACGGACTTCGAATTGACGACTTAATTTAGCGACCAGATTTAAGGCATCTATCGTCAATATATGCTCAAATCCTGGTTTAATTTCCCCAGTAATTTGCATGCCTGCGGGTAATGTTAGTTGTGTCATAGCTGCCTCACTCAAAAAATTTTAAAGAAATAGTAAAAATACGGTTCAATCATTGCAGTGCACAATTTATTCCTCAATAGCGATTTACAGCAGTAGAAGTGCATGATTCAATCAAATATGAAGAATTTATTTATGAAAATCAAAAATTTGCGCCAAATTTAGATGCAAATGAATAGGTAAATCAAAGTATATTCAACATCTATGTGTACATAATGCTTCGTTTTATCACAGTATTTTTAACTTTTAATCACAAATAAACCAATATCAACTATTTATTGTTATTATTAGTTAAAAGACTAGGTATATTTTGCACAGAATAGCGCTGTAAAAATGCACTAATTGCGACTAGCAATAGATGTGCATTCAATTCATAAGCAGCACAAAATATCGACAGAATATCGAATAATTTAGTCAATTTCTCAGAGTGAAATTGCATTTGGCGGAGACTTGCTATGGATCAATTCAAACAAATTTCGACTTTTGCCGAAGTTGCCACTCGTGGTAGCTTATCTGCAGCTGCTCGCGCCGAAGGTGTGGCACCTGCGATGATAGGCCGACGCCTCGATGCTTTAGAAGAAAGACTCGACGTTAAGCTTTTGCAACGCACGACTCGTAAAATTGCATTAACAATTGAAGGCGCTGCGTTCTTAGAGGATTGCCAGCGCATTCTTGCCGAGTTAGAAGAAGCAGAAACCTCCGTTTCTGAACGCAGTGCAAAAGCCAGTGGTCAATTAACGATCTCTGCGCCAGCAGGGTTTGGAC